>CAMBGA010000086.1 GCA_945866095.1 Spirosoma fluviale | reverse complement strand
GTCGGAAATTCAATCGTTTGATCAATAAGATCGATATAATTTTTCATTCTTAATCAACAAATATATGTACTCAAGTTGTTTGAGTTAATGTAAAAACGTGCAAAACTGCAATAAAAGTATGTACTTTGCAAACTATTCAACATAATGTTCTATGCCGAAGATTCATTTTGTCGCAATTGGTGGCGCTGCGATGCATAATTTAGCCTTAGCTTTAAAGGCCAAAGGATATCAAATTACAGGTTCAGATGATGAAATATATGAGCCTTCAAAAAGTTTATTAGCCTCCCATGGCATCCTACCAGATGAATTTGGATGGTTTCCAGAAAAAATTACAGCAGATTTAGATGCGGTCATTTTAGGGATGCATGCTAAAGCCGACAACCCAGAATTAATACGGGCCCAAGAATTAGGCATAAAAATCGAATCCTACCCTTCCTTTTTATATGAAGTAAGCAAACACAAACAACGCATTGTGATCGCAGGAAGCCATGGAAAAACAAGTATCACTTCCATGATTTTACATGTGCTGAAAAAACTACATAGAAAATTCGATTATTTGGTTGGCGCCCGCATTGAAGGATTTGAATTAATGGCTTCTATATCAGACGCCCCCATCATCATTATTGAAGGCGATGAATATTTAGCTTCTCCGATCGACCGACAAGCAAAATTTTTATTATACCAGCCCCATATTGCCTTAATTTCCGGAATTGCGTGGGATCATATCAACGTCTATCCTACATTCAAATCTTACACAGATTCGTTCGATCAGCTAATCAAACAAATGCCCAAGGCGGGTCATTTATTTTTTGATCAAACTGATGCTGCGTTAAGTGATTTAGTTACAAATTGTCCTGAGGATATTGATGTAAACGGATATGAAGCACATGAAGCAGAAATCAAAAATGGGAATACCATACTCATAGGGGTGGATGGAAAAAGATATGAAATCCAAGTTTTTGGCCAGCATACGTTAAAAAATTTAAATGCGGCCCGCTTAATTTGTGAAGAAATCGGCGTTTCAAGTACGGATTTTTATAGGACTATATCCACATTTAAGGGTGCGGCAAAAAGACTTGAGTTAGTTGCCAAAAGCACAAATTCATTATTATATAAGGATTTTGCCCACGCCCCGTCAAAAGTAGCCGCTACCACAGCTGCTCTTAATGAACAATATCCAGAAAGAAAATTAGTGGCATGTTTGGAATTACACACTTTCAGCAGTTTAAATCCTGCGTTTTTGCCTGAATATCAGTCCACTTTAGCTAAGGCGGATGAAGCCATCATTTACTTAAGTGAGCATGCAAGGCAAATAAAACAAATGGATCGAATAGAAGAATCGTTGATTCAAAACTATTTTAAACACCCCTCGTTGAAAGTGATCCGAGATTCTTCCACATTAGCCACAGAGCTGATGAGTAAATCATGGCAAGAGGCTAATTTACTGATGATGTCTTCAGGGACTTTTGATGAATTAGATTTAAAGGATTTGGGGACAAAAATGGGCTTGTCAATTATTTAAAATAGTATCAAGTTCCGTTTTAAAATTGGCCAATAGCATCTCTTTCATGCTTATTTTCCTTTTTTGCGTATTGATTTTACTTTGAATAGGTTTATCCTCCATTTGGCGATCTCGCTTGGCTTGGGCAATAAAATCATCCAATTCACCTTTTTCCTTTTTTGTCATGTAATCCATTTGATTAATCATGATTTTCAATTGCTCCAGGCGAGGCTTTTCGTTTAAGTTGGCATGCCGATAAGAAATGACTCTCAACAAATAATTCATTTCAAAAATCTTATCACAAGCGTTTCTAAATCGCTCTGCCATGGAACGGTCAATGGTCTTAATTTGAGCAGTCACTTCTTTCCATTTAACCAAATAAGCTTTTGCAAGCTCAGCTGTGGCCACCATATTATCTTGATCACCTAACTTTATTTCAAGCTCGCCAGTCATCGTGTTCAATTCCTGAACGCGTGGGTCCACCCGAGGCTTATAATCAATGCCTTTGATTCGATTATACTTCTCAAAAAACATATCATTGGCCTTCTTGAAATTCTTCCAAAGCATCGATTGCTTTTTAGGGGGCAAACCTATGATAGTTTTCCAATCCTTTTGCAATTCTTTCACCTTTACGACTGAATCATCAATATCCTCAGCTTTTCTTAATTGGTGTACTGCGTCAATAAACCCTTGAAGTATGGCAATTTTCTCGTCGATTTGACGATTTTTTTCTTCAAAATAAGCTCTTCTACGAAGGAAAAATGCATCGAGTACTGCTTGGAACTCCTCAGAAAGTTCATCTTGAAATTGTTTGTCTACAGGACCTGTTTTTACCCACTTAGTTTTTGTATCTAATAAATCTTCGGTGGCTTTAAGGATATCTTCCTGTTCAGCTAATTGAGCAGCATCTTGTATCAATGCTCTTTTTATCTCCAGATTTTTAATTTGATTATTCTGAATTAGTCCACGCAGGTAGGACTCCATTTGATCCAATTGATCAAATAAGGGCATAAAATCACCCAACCCGTCAAAATTGCCTAAATAGGCTTTCATTTGAACGACCTTCGTTAGAAAGGAACCTTTATTTGCAACCGTGGTCACTTCGCGAGCTAGAATATCAACTTTATTACTAGCTAACTCAAAACGTTTGACAAAATAAGCTAAAGAAGCTTCTTCTGTTTCACGTACAAAACCAATTTCTCTTTGTGGGAAATTTAAATAGGGACGTATGAAAACCTTGCCATCTTGGCAAAATCCATACTCGTTTTCTGTGGCAGATTTCATAAGATTAATTCATAGAGCTTCAAGCAAATGCTTTGGCTCAAATTGTACTTTATAATTTTTATCAAAAATTTAACTCACGAATTTATTTAAAAATAAATGAATAATTGAAGAATTTTTGATTAGAAATTCAAATTTTAACACAAAAATCACATTCTTTGCAGGTTATTAGAAAAAATTCAACCAAAATATGAGTAACGAAACCATTATATTTTCCATGGAACGCGTTTCTAAGGTAATTCCTCCTCAGAAAACGATCATTAAAAATATTTACCTTTCCTTTTTTTATGGAGCCAAAATTGGGGTCCTCGGCCTTAACGGTTCCGGTAAATCCACCCTGCTACGAATTATCGCAGGACTAGATAAATCATTTACAGGCGATGTCGTTTGGTCCCCGGGATACACCGTGGGGATGTTGGAGCAAGAGCCCCAACTTGATCCTCAAAAAACGGTTTTGGAGGTAGTGGAAGAAGCAGTGGTTGAAATTAAAAATTTACTAAAAGAGTTTGACGAAATAAATGAGGCCTTTGGTGATGCGGATGCGGATTTTGATAAGCTCTTGGCAAGACAGGGAGAAGTTCAGGAAAAACTAGATCACTTTAATGCTTGGGAATTAGATAACCGATTAGAAAAAGCGATGGATGCCTTACGTTGTCCTGATCCTAGTGCACTCATCAATACACTCTCAGGGGGAGAAAAAAGACGTGTCGCTTTGTGCCGTTTATTGTTGCAAGAGCCCGATGTGTTATTATTGGATGAGCCGACCAACCATTTGGATGCGGAATCTGTGGAGTGGCTAGAGCAACATTTACGTCAATACAAAGGTACAGTCATCGCCGTAACCCATGATCGATATTTCTTAGATAATGTAGCAGGCTGGATTTTAGAACTAGATCGTGGCGAAGGAATTCCATGGAAAGGCAATTATTCATCTTGGTTAGAGCAAAAACAAAATAGATTAGCTAAAGAGGAAAAGACTGAATCTCGCAGACAAAAAACATTACAACGTGAATTAGAATGGGTGCGCATGTCACCCAAAGCGCGCCAAGCCAAATCGAAAGCTAGAATTGGTGCTTACGAAAAATTATTATCGGAAGAAAATAGGCAAAAGGAGGACAAGTTGGAATTATTCATTCCTGCGGGCCCAAGGTTGGGAAATAAAGTCATTGAAGTACAAGGCGTTTCCAAATCTTTTGGGGATAAATTGTTGTACGAAAATGTAAGTTTTTCATTGCCACCAGCTGGGATTGTTGGTATTATTGGACCCAATGGTGCGGGTAAAACGACGATGTTTAAATTAATTACGGGTCAGCTGCAGCCAGATAGTGGTAGTTTTGAAGTGGGGGAAACGGTTAAGCTAGCCTATGTAGACCAAGAACATAATCAATTAATGGCTGAAAAGTCAGTTTTTGAAACGGTTTCAGATGGCAATGATTGGGTAATGTTAGGTGGAAAACAATCAAATGCGAGGGCCTATGTGAGTAAATTTAATTTCAACGGAGCAGATCAGGAGAAAAAAATTGCCAATTTATCTGGAGGAGAGCGCAATAGAGTCCATTTAGCTATGATGCTAAAAGAGGGCGCTAACGTGCTTTTGTTGGATGAGCCGACTAACGACCTAGATGTAAATACATTAAGGGCTTTAGAAGAAGGATTAGAAAATTTTGCAGGTTGTGCCGTAGTCATTTCCCACGATAGATGGTTTTTAGATCGAATTGCCACGCATATTTTGGCTTTTGAAGGAGATTCTCAAGTCACTTATTTTGAAGGAAATTATTCGGAATATGAAGAAGCTCGTAAGAAGAGATTAGGAAATGACATAACGCCCAAACGTATTAAATACAAGAAATTGCAATAATTAAAGGGTATTAATAATTTTAATTATGACACCAAGAGAAAAAATTCAATTAGTCATTGACGAAATGGGTAAAGTAGTGATTGGGCAGGAGCGCTTGATCAACCGACTATTAGTCGGACTTTTCACCGGTGGACACGTACTTTTAGAAGGAGTTCCTGGGTTAGCCAAAACCTTAACGATCAATACGCTTGCTAAAATCTTAGATTTACATTTCCAACGAATTCAATTCACCCCTGATTTATTACCTTCCGATTTAGTGGGGACGATGATTTACAACCCGTTGAAAAATGAATTTGAGGTAAAGAAAGGACCTATTTTTGCTCAAATTATTCTGGCAGATGAAATTAACCGCGCGCCCGCAAAAGTCCAATCGGCTTTGTTGGAGGCCATGGCAGAAAAACAAGTGACCATCGGCGACACTACCTATCCACTGGACAAGCCATTCTTGGTTTTGGCCACTCAAAATCCTGTGGAGCAAGAAGGAACTTTCCCATTACCTGAAGCGCAAGTGGACCGATTTATGCTGAAGGTATTTTTAAATTACCTCGATAAAGATCAGGAATTAGAAGTGATGAGAAAGATGTCCAATATGGACTTTAAATATGAACCTAAAGCCATTTTGACTTTTGACGATATTCAAAGTATTCGAAAAGAAATCAATAAGATTACCATTAGTGAAACTCTAGAAAAGTACATCATTGAACTCATTTTTGCCACTAGAAATCCAGCGGATTATGGCCTAACTAAGGAGGCAGATTACATCCAATTTGGCGCATCTCCCCGGGCAAGTATCCACTTAAATCTAGCCGCCAAAGTAATGGCCTATTTAGAAGGAAGAGATTACGTATTGCCAGAAGATATCAAAGAAATGACGCCTGATGTGTTAAATCATCGGATTATTTTAACGTATGAAGCCGAAGCAGATAATATTTCCACGCTTCAAATCATTCAAACGATTTTGAGTTCGGTAGCCATTAATCGCTAATACTGAGTAAATAAAAGGCGAACATCTTTAAATAAGATAGCTTTTATTAAGCACCCCTTGTATACCCATTAATCAAAAAAAATCAGCGCGAATAAATCCGCGCTGATTTTTTTTATTTACGAAGTATTAAAATACTCGGGTCATTGATATATCGGCCTGATTTAGCCCCATACAACGAAAGTCCATTGGGATATCCTTCTGGGACTTCTAATCGAATAGTCAATTTACCAGTCGCATTTGCCACTTCAATGGATGAGCGAGGTAGCGTGCATTGCACCCAATATCCATAGGTTCCGGGCTCGTCCAACTTATGATTTTGGGCTTGATAAAACCACGATAATACTCCTTGGTGATCCGCCGGATCATCCTCCAAATCAAATGAAGCAGCAAATTGTCCATTGGATAAAATCTGCACCACCGAAGGATTCTTTTTAAGATCTGTTTGTGGATAAGCATTGGGGTTTTTACTTGGATCAAAGGTTCCTTTGCCCAACATATAATCTCCGTTCATTGCACCTGAATTCGGTTTATCCTTTCCTAACATTGGTTTTGACGACGCCTCCACAAAAAAACTAACTTGGTCTATGGACTCCAAAGGCATCTTTGCCCAATCAAAAGTGTATTCAAAATAACCTGATCCTGCCCCATTCATTTTATTTCCCAAGACACCAGACCATTGTTTTTTAGACCACTCTGCTTTTGAAATTTTATCCACTGGGACCGACATTAAAACTTGCTTGGGCGTTAAATTTATTTTCCCTTGTTCCACAATTAAAGAAACAAAGTTTTGATGCAACACTTGCCCATTGCCATCTTCTAATTTTAGTATCAATGTGTTTAAGGATTTCTCCTCGGGCAAAGTTATTTCTAAAGAATCCAAGGCTTTGACGGACCATGGAGTCCATTCTATTTGCTTGGATTTTGACCACCTGTTTTTCTTCTCTCCCAATGCATTTTGCCCGAAAAATTCCATTTTTAACACAAGCTCTTTGGGTAAATCAGTGGCGCCAATTAAGGCCGATAAGGTTAAAGGAATTTTTAATTTTTGGCCTCCTTTTCCAGCCCAGGCAATTTCCTGGCCTGTCGACAGGTAAAATGGACCATGCAAATCTTTCAAAGTCATTCCAGGTGCCATGGCTCCCAGTCCCGTTTCTTTTTCCGTACGATCAAATCGATAATACCCGTTCCACTCATTAATTACATCGTGGTGCTCCGTGTATAACCAACCGGCCATTTTGGGGAAATTACGGAATGAGTTCATAGCCTTGTGATAATCCCAGGTATAATCCACATCCCCTGAACTTCCATCATAGCCCCATACATTTCCAAATTCCGAATTAATCATCGGTTGGTTCCCCTGCTTATATCCTTTTTCAAAATTCCATGTACTCCCAGGAAAGGTATTGTCCGATTGCTCCTTGTTGAATTTATCCCATTCATAGCCCGGTAAATAGGAATGCCAAGAATGAATATCGGTTTCTGTATGTCCCTTTCCGCAACAAATCGAATTATCTTCAACTAAGCGAGTAGGGTCTAAGGATTTAGCTTTTTTGTACACGTCTACCACCCACTTTTGGGTCTCAGGGGTATAAACCCGACGCTTTTTACCATCAACTGTGACGTCAGAAAGTAAGCCCCACGTTTCGTTAAAGGTAATCCAAGAAAAAATAGACGGATGGTTAAAATCTCTACGAACCATTTGTTCCAAGGTGTACTCCGTTTCCTTTTGCATATCTGCATCTGGTGGGCCCCAAGAATTAGGGACGTCAGCCATCACGAGTAAACCTAATTTATCAGCCCAATACAGTTTTCTCGGCACCTCAATTTTAACATGGGTACGAATTCCATTTAACCCAATTCGCTTACTGCGCATAATTTCTTCCCGCATAAAATCATCCGTTGGGAAAGTGTAAAAACCTTCTGGATGGTAGCTTTGGTCGAGGGCCAATTGCAAATAAACGGGCTTATTGTTAAGCGCAATGTATGGAATTGTGCTCCCTGGCAAATTCATCACGGATATTTTTCTCATCCCAAAATACCCCTTCAACTCATCGGATTGAACCCCCTCACCTACTTGAATCTGATAGTTGTATAAAAATGGATCCTCTAAAGACCATAGATGTGCATTGGGTATTTTAATTTCAATTTGAGCAGTTTTGGCACCAGCGGCAATCATTTGTGAACCTGAAAAACCGGCGGACAGAGTTACTTTGACCGAGGTTTTTTGTTTGACTGGTGCGGCTAGTTCCACTTGGAATTTGGCCGTCGATTGATCAATATCTGGACTTACTTTGGCGTAGTCAACATATTGATCTCCACGAGATTCTAGATAAATGGTTTGCCAAATACCCCGGGCGTTGCCATATCCTTGTTTTCCATACAGGGTGAACATCTGTCTCTTATCGTCCACGCGAATGTTTAATTGTTGTTTTTGACCTGATTTAAGAAATTTTGTCAAATCAAAAGAAAAGGGAGTATAGCCCCCTTCGTGAGAACCTATTTTTTGACCGTCTAAGTAAACATCCGTTTTCCAATCACTTGCTCCGATCACCAAAAATGTCCGCTTAGATTGCCAGTTGGCCGGCACCTCGATCAAGCGCTGATACCAGGCAATATCTGTTTCGTCCTTCACGCCTGATAATTGGGACCCCCAAGGAAAAGGAACTTGAATTTTTAAAGGATATTTTTGCTGACTTTTTTCCCAATGTTCTTTGACGCCTGCATCTTTGGGGTCAAATTTAAAATCCCATTCGCCATTTAAATTAATCCATTGGCTCCGTTCGAAGTCAGGCCTTGGATGCTCGGGAAGATAAGAGGCTTGTTGGCCATATAAAAAAGTAGCACTCAATAGCGCCAAAATTAACATTTTGATTTTCATAGCATTTATTAATAGGTATTTGAGGCAAAATTGGGTAAAAAAAATTAAAAAATGGATAATTTTTAATTTAAAAGGTAATTTTACGTCATGACCAGTTTAGAAGAATTAAAAAAGAAAATACCAACTCAGATTGCTGTGATTGGTGGAGGAAGTTGGGCTACGGCATTAGTAAAAATTCTTTCAGAGAATCAGGTAAAAATTAAGTGGTGGATCCGTAGAAAAGCGGATGTTGATTTCATCAGAAAATACAACCACAATCCTAGCTATTTAACTGACGTTGCGATTAATCCACGCAAGGTAAAGACGTATAATAAAATGTCTGAGGCTTTAAACGGCGTCGAATATATCATTTTAGCTATACCTGCGGCTTTTATTCCGGCAACTTTAAAGGACTTAAATAAGAAGCACTTTGAGGGGAAAAAAGTTGTTTCAGCCATCAAAGGCATGATTCCTGAGGAAAATTTGTTGGTTACAGATTGGTTAACCAGAGAATTTAATTTGCCCATCGGGCAAACATGTGTGATTGCCGGACCTTGTCATGCGGAGGAAGTTGCCTTAGAAAAGCAATCCTATTTAACCATTGCATCTCCTAATATTGATGTGGCAAAATCATTTGCTAATCTACTGAATTGCCGATTTTTACAAGCTAATGCGATTGCTGATTTGTATGGAGTGGAGTATTGCGCTGTCATTAAAAACATCATTGCGATTGCCTGCGGTATTACGCGAGGCCTCGGATTTGGGGACAATTTTCAAGCGGTTTTGGTCAGTAATGCCATGCAAGAAATTAAGATCTTTTTAGATGAAATCTATCCCAAAGAGAATCGGGATTTAAATAATTCTGGGTATTTAGGGGACTTATTGGTTACGGCATATTCGCAATTCTCTCGAAATAGGACTTTTGGAAATATGATAGGAAGAGGCTATTCTGTGAAATCAGCACAGATTGAGATGAATATGATAGCCGAGGGTTATTATGCGGTTCGAAGTATTTACTTGATTTCAAAACAGCATCATCTAAAATTACCGATCATTGATGCCGTCTACCACATTGTCTACGAGAAGACAAATCCGTTAATCGAGATGAATACGTTAAAAGGATCTCTTAAATAAAAGACCTAATGTGTTCCGCCGTTTTTGCGAGAGACTCTTGGCTCAGTTTCAACTTTTCTTGAGAAAAATTAATGTCCAACATCCGATTTAGAGGAACTAAGTGCACATGTGCGTGAGGTACTTCTAGGCCAATGACAGCTACACCAATGCGTTTACAAGGGATAGCCTTTTTGATGGCTGGAGCAATGCGCTGAGCAAATTTCATTAAGTCGGCTAAAACCTCAGGATCTAGATCAAAAATATAGTCGATTTCTTGTTTGGGGATCACCAAAGTATGGCCTTCTACCAAAGGCATCACGTCTAAGAAGGCTAAAAATTGATCGTCTTCGGCAATCTTATGACAAGGAATTTCACCCTGAACAATTTTAGAAAAAATAGAGCTCATCGTTAGTCAATACGTCTTAGATTACACTTGGAAACAGGCTTAATAATCAAAGGCACTTTTTCCAATTTTACGGCATCACTATCTAAACCAAACCACTTGTCTTCCGAAGGTGTAAACTGTTTCACAAAGAAATAAGCCTTCATCACCATTCGGTCTAA
>CAMBGA010000085.1 GCA_945866095.1 Spirosoma fluviale | reverse complement strand
TCTCCATCTCGATCTGGACAACCCTTGAATTCGGCAAGCCCCGGTTCGTTAATGCACTCGTCTTTTAAATCTTGGATTCCGTCGCCATCCGTATCAGGACATCCTTTAAAGGCCCATACACCGGGTGTGTCTCTACAATCGTCCATCTTATTTGAAACCTTGTCTTTATCGTCATCCTTTACCTCACCGTATAAAATTGGTAGACGGAGCCCTGCAAAAAGTTCAAGTCCTTTGACTTTTCCTCTCGCAAGTAAGGGGCGGTAATCCGTCACTCCCACGGTAAGTGGACCGAGTCGTGTTGCAATTCCTGCTCTGAAACCGCTGTATTTATTGTATGATAAAGGGAGGTGAAGTCCAATGCCGGCAATATCAAAGCTAGGCGTTATACTGAATTGGTTGGCCACTTTTACTTTTGAGTCCGTTTTCTTTCCGATGAGGTTAATCATGGAGGTGGCATTAACATAAAATCCTTTCCAAATGTGGTAATCTACCTGAATACTAAAGGCGCTTGGGGTTCTCATGTAAAAGGTAGAAGAGGTGTCTTGTTGAGCAATCCATGCTTGTCCTGGATTTTGAATTAAAGAGTCAATTACTTGATCGAATTCTGCCAAATCCGTAGCGGATTGAAAAACGGTAAGATCAAATGGGCTCGTTGAATTCACTGTAAAATTTCGGCTTAACCCTCCTTTTGTAAACCGCATTCCGCCCAAATCTAAAAGTGATGCACCAACGCGCAACTTGTATTTATTTCTATGGCGTGCCCAAATTCCGGTTTCGCCATCCATATCGTACTGATAGTTTTCATAATTTTCTCGCCATTCATATACCGCACCAAGGTCTATTCCAAGACCCCAATTAGACGTCCTTTTTAAAAAGTCCATTGGATTAAGACCCCCAGCATTTATATAACTGTCAATATTTTCTGAATAACCGTAATTAAAGTCCCCCTGTAAAAGAAAAGAAGTATCTGAATTTTTTAGGTTGTATTCAAAGTTGTTGGTATAAAAATAGGCAGCAGTATTTCCGCTTAGTAGTTTGATCGATCCGCCAACTTTAACAAAGTGTTCTTTATTATCAAGGACTATTTGCCCGTAATTGAATCCATATTCATTCCAGGTAAGCTGATTAAGGTTGATTAACTCCTCATTCAATTTTTGGTTCCACAAAAGCGAGTAATCTAAGCTGTTTTCCGCCAGAATCGCCAATTTAGGATCCATGTTGTCGATATTGGTTATCGAACGTACCCGTCCAAATAAACCAACAGCGATTTTGGGATTAATATGAAAGTTGAAATTAAGTAAATCAATTTGGGTATTGCTATATAAACCAAGAACTTTTTTAGTCTCAGCTGAGTAATTCCGAACTATAAATCTGTCCATAAACGTGGAGTCTGGACTAGCCCAAGCAGCATATATTGTAGTGTCGCCAAAGGATTTTTTCCACCAATAACCGCCGTTGCCTTGAGCATCTCGCATCGCTTTCGCATCGAAATATCCGAAGTTCTGATAGGTGTTGTTGTTGAATCCAACAAGATTAAGGTCAAATACAAATCGACCATCTACAAAACTTGCGGGTTGTAGTTGGGTTCCCATACTTCCAGCATAGTTACTGGTTGAAACACCCAAATACGTTTGGCTTATTCCCCAGGTATAGACACAAAGTAAAACAAAGAGTGTATGTACAGTTTTCATAGCATTAGTTGGGGTTAAAAATTATATTGAATAATAAAATCATTGAGATAGGTTGTAATTGATGCACCTTGTCCTCCCATTGGGGTCACCTGAATCAAACGTTGGCATGGCCTTTCCTCCTGATCTAATAAGGCGCCTTGCCAATTCCATAAATAAAGTTTGTTTTCTAGCGCATCCCTCAGCACAAAAAGGGAGGGTGTTTGCGATGAAAGAACAAGTTCTGAAATTTCTGAGTGCGCAATTGTTTTTTTCCAACGCACTTTCCCGTTAAATACCAGGGCCATCGTTTTTCCGTCATGGAATAACTGACCTTTTTCCTTGCTGAATATCATTTCTCCAATGTATTTCCAATAGGAAGGAACTTGAATGTCCCTGAGTTTTGTTCCAATGACCTCCTGCATACTTGTTGCGCCACGTTGTAAATAACCGGAGCTTGAAAATGCAATGAAATCAGAAGGATTCGTTCGGAGGGTTTGTCTTTTTCCGGTGAAATAATCCATGCTAAGCATTTGTTTATCCGTTTTAATCAGTATGGTTAGCTTTCCTCCATCTGCTATAATGGTCCACGAATCAATAGCATCATTCACGGTAAAGCGTTTTAGCGTTTTACCAGTGGCTGATGCAAAAAAGTAAACCCCATCCTTTCCTTGAATTCCGAATGCAGGCTGTTTATTAATTGCGCATTGCATTGGAGGCCCCGTAAATGTTCCGTTAATGGTATACTGAGGCCTCCCCATTTTATCAATAACGTCAACGTGATTCTCGAACGGAAGTAGAATAAACTCATTTTCAATATTCATTGAATTTAAAGCGGATGGACGATCATTAAGGCTCGTTGCTAACGGTTTACGCCACTTTAAACTTCCGTTTTTATATCCAACCAGTTCTTGTTCAATTTCCATAACAACATTACCTCTTCCCGACAACGCACAAAATGACAATACCGATGAACCGGGATTCATGGTAAAATAGTTTTTTGTTTCTTCTAGTTGTTTAGCGGAACTCTTATCTCCGATTTTCCCCCACGTAGTTTCAATCAAACGATTTCCAATCCAACTTATACTGCGCTGGTTGTTTTTTCCGAGTGAACGGTACGACACCTGTTTAGGCAAGGGTACCTTAAATATGGAAAACTCATCCCTGGTGGTGTTTATGGATTTCTGCATTTCCAATTCCAGCAATACTGCATCAAGTGCCGCCTCATCGGGGGTAAGAAATGCAAACCCATCAATGCTGTAGGCGATTAATCGTTTAGTCTTAATTACTCCCGTTCCTTCTGTAAGCAAGCTGTTGAACGCTGTGCACACGGGAAAACTCTTAAACCGACCCCGTTCTTGGTTCGTTTCTTCGAGGTGATAGAAATCATTCAAATAGGTGCTCAACCCGATGTCTTGATTCATGTCAAACACCAACACTGGTTGTTCTGCCACATGAATAATCACTAATCCTGTTTTAATCAACTTTTTAATGGGACTAATCTTAAACGTTTGATCTGTTTCAATTAAATAAGTTCGCTCGAAAAATTGATAGGTTTTAGTTTCTTTCGGGATTAGATTTCCAAACAGGGCTAAATCGTCAATCAACTTGGGCTTTTTTGATTTAATATCCGAACTGGTATAGCTAATTTTCAAATTGGACTTATAATAAACATCTCGAAGGGTTCGCTTGGGACCAGATAAATAAATAATGCTGTAGGAGGATTGAGGATCAATGGGCCACGGCGAAAATTCTCGCTCCTCTTCTAAGGTTAACTCGTAGGAGTACAAGAGTACTTCATCCCCTCTGAATCGCCCCAAAAATTTCCCAAATTTAAAGGTGTTTGGCCCGGTAAGTTCGAAGGAGTAAATCCCGCGCTCAAAGGTTTTTTTTATCCGTTTGATCGACCATTTTTCACGGGTTTTAAAGACCATTAGGCTCCTTTTCTTGCTGAGGTATACCGAGGTGAGGTCTGTTATTCTAGGAATAAGAGACGAATAAACCGCTAAGTTTTTTTGATTACAATCCACTTCCAAATTCTCAAGGTTGAAATCTCCAGGGTGATGGATGGCAACAATTAATTCGTCAGAGTTAGGGTTAAAATGCGCTAAATATGATTTTTCATCAGAGGCATCTACGATGGAATAAAGCGCGAAACTTGACCATCCTGCTAACAATGCTAGGAATGCGATGAACAAAACTTTTCTCAACATGCTACAAAACTAGGAGTAAAGGGGAGCTGAAATCGAAGTGTTACAGAATCTAATGAACAATACGCTGTTTATCTTCAATCTAAGAGCTTGGTTTGGCACATTTCTCGAACAATTCCAAAGGTTTGTCGGTGCAATGAACAAATTCCAAATTTCTTGATGTTGTTGACATGTGATGTTGTTGGGTATCCCTTATTTACATGCCATTGATAGTGTGGATATGTTTCATGCATCTGTTTCATATAGGCATCTCGCGCTGTTTTTGCTAAAATTGAAGCCGCTGCTATGGATTGGTATATTCCGTCCCCTTTAACAACACAGGCATGTGGGACACTTTCATAGGGGGTGAATTTATTCCCATCCACTATGATATATTCTGGGCGAATCCTCAATCCGTCAAGCGCCAAATGCATTGCTAAGATACTGGCCTTTAAAATGTTGATTTCATCGATTTTGCGCTCATCAACAAATGCAATATGGTACGCAAGCGCCTCCGATTTAATGCGCTCCGCTAAGGAGTCTCGTTGCTTTTCATTGAGTTTTTTGGAATCATTTAACCCTGGAATGGGGTTCTTCAATACGACCGCAGCAGCCACTACAGGTCCGGCAAGGCAGCCTCGTCCAGCCTCATCACATCCAGCTTCGCTTGAATAGGTTGATTTTGAAAAAAGTAACTCCTTGTTTTTTAAACGTTCCATTTTTGCTAAATTCGCAATAAATTAATTATCATGCGACATCTGTTCTTCACGATTTTTTTAACGGTTGGTGTGTTAAGTGTTGCACAACAAATCACGGTAACCTCAAACTTAAGTGCCTCTGACATCAAGAAGGAAGCAAAACTTGGTCATTTTCAGTGGGTTTTCCCTGAAAAAACAACGTTAGAGAGCATTCAAAATACCGCCAAGTATTATACTACCTCGTTTACTTATACATTTAATGAAACCACAAAAACGGTAGATGTTTACCCAATTAATGATGCCGAAGAGGTGCGTCGCGTAATGTTGCGCTTCCTTGGTGCAAATCAAGTAAGTCAGATCAAGGTAGGAGAGGAGTCATATGAACTTTGGACATACTTTGAATCTTTCATGAAACATAATAAAGAGTAACATGAAGGTTGTAGGTGTTATTTTTTTATTAGGAGTGTTGTTCAGTTGTGCAAGTCTCAAGCAGGAATATGGCATAGTTAAGGTAGATGAAACTGCCGTAATTAGTGTATCGGAATTAGTGGCGCGAATGGATAAGTCGAAGGATCCACAAACGGCCACCATCAAAGCTCCGCTTTCTGCTGTTTGTCAAAATGCGGGTTGTTGGGTGCAGGTCTCAAAACCGGATGGAAAACCGTTAATGGTCCGATTCAAAAACCATTTTACCATTCCACCGTCAACTCCTGTTGGCACAGAAGCGTACATCCACGGGGTGGCTTATTGGGATACCGTTTCGGTTAAAGCACTTCGTCATTATGCGGAAGATGCAGGAAAGAGTGTTGAAGAAATTAATAAAATTACCCAACCCGAATTTAAGTTGAATTTTGAAGGAGACGGAATTAAGTTGGTTTCCGAAAAAGAAAAAAATAAATAATTCCTCCCGATATCATGCTAGTGCTTATACCCCACGCCTAATGTGAGGGGATAAACCAAGCCATTAAATTGATTGGAATAAGTAAGATAGCCAAGAGGTGAAATTTCCCCTGGTGCACCTTGTCATTTAAATTCATAAATACGATTCGGGATAATTAAATAATCTAGCGGAATATCTGTTTCTTCAGTTGGAATAGCAGAGATTGGTTCAAAGAAATTTAGTCCAATTTTAATTACATCCGGCCTGCACAATGCTAAATATCGGTCATAGAATCCCTTCCCATAACCCAATCGATTTCCTTGAACATCGGCTTGTAATAGGGGAATAAATATTACATCTAATTCAATTGGATTAATTGGTTTTTTTTTATGAATGGGTTCGGGTATATGATATGAATTCAGTACTAATAGATCACTTGGTTCAAATGGGACATGTTGCATGGTACCATCCATAAAGTTGCTCACTGGAACAAACAGTTGATTATGCCTTGCCAGCTGCTTTAAAATATATTCAGTAAGTAATTCGCGCTGAGATTCCATGCTTAAAAAACAAGATATTCGCTTGTTCCGAAAACTAAAGTAAGTACTTACTTGTTTACCAATTTGTATCGAATAGTATTCTAATTCATCAGCGCTTAGTGCCTTACGTTGGGTTTTAGCCTCTTGTCTTAGGTTATGTTTTGATGGTGGGAGATTCAAGGGCGTGATTTTAATTAATACATTTGATGCATCAAACTATACAGATGAAGTCTAAAGTTACTTACTTTTTGTGGATGCTCATTTTTCCTTTGAATTTCTTTGCCCAGCAAGAGGATACAGAAATCACAGATGAGCCCTTTCAGCCTAAAACCTTCTCTTCAACTCGAATCATTTGTGGACATTCGGTTGAAACCCTTCCTGCTCGTACCATGGAATTTAGAATCGAGCATCGCTTTGGTGATATGTTTGGTGAGAATGGTGGGGCGCAAAATATGTTTGGTTTTGATAACTTGGCCGATATACGTATTGCCCTAGAATATGGCGTAACCAATGATTTAATGATTGGCGTGGGAAGAGCAAAAGGTACAGCAACACCTTATAGATCCTTGCTCGATGGATTTGTTAAGTATCGAATTTTAAGGCAAGGTAAAAAAAGTCCGGTATCCCTTACGGCCATTGCTGGCCTAACATTTACATACATGACAGCGTCTACTGACATTTCTCAAGTAAGTCATTTTCCTAAAGTAAGTCACCGCTTTGCTTATTTCACACAGTTAAATGCGGCAAGGCACTTTGGTGATCGTCTTTCGGTAGCAGTAATGCCAACCCTAATACACAGCAACTATGTGGCTGCTAATGATCAAAACGATTTGTTTGCTCTTGGTGCGGCGGCGCGGATAAAATTAACTGGTCGATTTGCGTTGATTGCAGAATATTATCACACGTTTGCCTCCGAAGGTCTGAGACCAAATGATACGTATAAGAGAAGTTTAGGACTTGCGTTGGAATGGTATACATTTGGACACAATTTCACAATAAACCTAACAAATGCTCAAGGAATTGGAGAGACACAGTTTATCCCTTATACCACCTCGGATTGGTTAAAGGGCCAGTTTCGGCTAGGTTTTTGCGTAGGTAGAAAATTTGCATTTGAAAACGAATAAATTATTATTATGAAAAAAGTCTTATTACCTATTATTTATTTCGGTTTATTAATCGCATCAACATCAATGGTATTTGCGCCAACAGGTGACTATGAAGTAACGGAAGGCCATTCCATTGCATTTAAAAGTGCGGACCCTTCAGGAAAGTTTACAGACATCAGTGGGGACGTGACCTATACATCTGGTTCTCCTACTGAATCGACGTTTAATTTAAAAATCCCTGTGAATACCATAAGTACAGGAAATGGAATGATGAACAAAAAAGCCCTCACCAAGGAGTGGTTCGAAGAAGAAACGTATCCAAACATAAAGTTCAAGTCTACAAGTGTTACAAAAGATGAGAACGGTGAGCTCCAAATTAAGGGTGACTTAACCATAAAAGGTACATCCAAAGAATACACCATCCCTGCAAAAGTTTCTGGAAGCGCTTCAAAGTATACATTCAAAGGGACATTTTATGTTAACCGAATTGATTTCAAGGTCGGAAAGAAAAGTGAAACGGTTCCTGATAAAATGAAGATTGTTTACGAATTACCGGTAAGTAAAAAGATAGACAAATGAGAAAGTTCATGTATTTAGGTATATTAAGCGCGTCTATTTCCTCAATAGTTATCGCGGCATACCTGTATTCAATGTATAGTTTCGTGCCTAAAGGGTCCCCAGACCCCTTGGTAAGCCTTGATTCGCCAATGCGCAAAGAACTTAGTGCGTTCAATCTTGTCACGATTTATATTTCTATGTCTTTAGTAGCTTCTTTACTTCTTTGGGTGTTGAATAAATATGCAGGAAAGTGGGGGGTGTTTGGATTGAATGCGCTGATAAGTGCTGCCTCAATTTTAGGGTTCTATTTTGTGCTTACATATTTACGTGATGGATGGGATGTGTTTCAAATTATTGGGACACCCTTGTTTTACATTTGGCCCTTGATATGGATAGGCTGTCAGCCGTTATTTTTAATGGAAAGAAAATCTAAATAGCATGGTACTAAAATCTTATACATTCATCTTTGCATTAACGCTGTGCCTTTCTTTGATTTTCTCATGCGCTAAAGATAAAGTGTCCTATGTATCCCCACCAAATTGTCCGGATACCATATCGTTTAATACACAGGTATTACCAATGATACAATCGAATTGCACGGGGTGTCATAATGCGGGTAATGGAACGGGATATACCTTAACGAATCATTCGAATATTAGTGCCTCGGCTGATGCGATTCTTGGTTCTATGCATGCCAATGGATACCAATTGATGCCACAAGGTGGTCCGGCCTTGCCCGATTCTTTAATCCAAAAAGTAGAATGTTGGATTTACCAAGGAAAAAAAAATAACTAATTTAGTCTGTAATTAAAAATTTCAAGAAGATGCGTATAGTTTTAATTTTACCTGCCGTTGCATTATTAATGTCTGGTTTTGCTTATTTTTCTGTGGATTCATCACAGCATGGATTTATGCGTTCGCCAAAGAACAGCGGTGGCGTATCCCCGGGAATGACCGGTGCTCCCAACGAAAGCAACTGTACGCAATGCCATTCAGGATCAGTACAGAACGGAGATTCTGAAAACATCCTGAGCATCCTTGACGGAGTCACCCCCGTGAATACCTACACACCAGGTCAACAATATAACGTTAACCTGCTAATGGCCTCCAATCCCGTGAAGAAGGGTTTTCAAGCAACTGCGCTGACGGCAACAAATAACATGGCAGGTGGATTTACTGGCCAAGCGGGTAATACCTCTATTAATGGAGGGGTAAAAAAATATGCGAACCACACTTCATTAAGTAATACCAGTGCTGCTGTACCTTCTTGGACATGGACATGGACTGCACCCGCCGCCGGGTCTGGTCCAATTACGTTTTATGTGGCGACCAATAAAACGAACAATAACAGTAACAACAATGGGGATATAATTTATTTATCACAGCATGTAATTCAAGAGGCATCCAACAGCAACGTATCGGAGGAAGAAGAGCAAGCGATTCAGCTAATTCAAATCACGAGCGATTATGTTAAGTTTAACATCCCTAGCGGTGTTGATCAGGTAAATGGGGTGGCTATCTACAATTCAACGGGAGACATGGTTTCTTTTTCCCCAAGTATAAAGGCATACAACAGCGAAATTATGATTGAGCGAGGTTCGAAATTAGCCCATGGAGTTTATTTCATTTCTATGAATATTAACCGTAGACTTTACACGGAACGGATTTTTCTTCAATAATTATTCAGAGCTCCAATATACCGGGCGATCCTTTATTTAATTTAATGTATTCATTTGCAGGGAGTTCAATCTTTTGGTATCGGTTATTGTAACCTTTTGCATCCGCATTTCGTTAAAATAACTTCAAATTTTGTTTGTTAAAATTTGGTGAATTTAAAAGAGTATGTATCTTTGCTCCCCGCAATTGAGATATACATCACAAACGAGTGAACAAGCTATAAAGGGAAGAAAAAGATTTTTGGAATTTTTCTTTGTAATTAAAAAAGAGTTTGTATCTTTGCACCCCGTTAAACAAGATTGGTGGGTTTTTAAAAGCAGATAAAGTTTGGTAACTTGACTGCAACGAATGAAGTTCATTGACGTATTGAGAAACAAGGAAACAGCGTTTTAAAGAATAAAACAACATCTCGAGCTCTTACAAATTCAAAGTTATTATACAACGGAGAGTTTGATCCTGGCTCAGGATGAACGCTAGCGGCAGGCCTAACACATGCAAGTCGAGGGGCAGCACAGATTAGTTTACTAATTGGGTGGCGACCGGCGCACGGGTGCGTAACGCGTATGCAACCTACCCTGTACTGGGGAATAGCCCGGAGAAATTCGGATTAATACCCCATAGTATTATGCAACCGCATGGTTGTATACTTAAAGGTAACGGTACAGGATGGGCATGCGTCCTATTAGCTAGATGGTGAGGTAACGGCTCACCATGGCTACGATAGGTAGGGGGCCTGAGAGGGTGATCCCCCACACTGGTACTGAGACACGGACCAGACTCCTACGGGAGGCAGCAGTGAGGAATATTGGTCAATGGGCGCAAGCCTGAACCAGCCATGCCGCGTGCAGGAAGACGGTCCTATGGATTGTAAACTGCTTTTATTTGGGAATAAACCTCTGGTCGTGCACCGGAGCTGAAGGTACCAAATGAATAAGCACCGGCTAACTCCGTGCCAGCAGCCGCGGTAATACGGAGGGTGCAAGCGTTATCCGGAATCATTGGGTTTAAAGGGTCCGCAGGCGGACTTATAAGTCAG
>CAMBGA010000084.1 GCA_945866095.1 Spirosoma fluviale | reverse complement strand
TTCGGATTCATCGTTGATGATCAAACAGGTGAAGACATTTTCGTACACGTAACTGGCCTTACAGGTGTTACTATCCGCGAAAATGATTCAGTATCTTATGAAGTTACTGATGGAAAGCGTGGCGCAAACGCTATCAACGTAAAGAAAATTTAATTTTCTTACGTTTTTTTTGATTAGAGCAAATCAGGATTAAACAATATATTTAGGATTACCTATTTAAGATTGCAAAATTGATCTCTAGTTGAAGAGAAAAAAAAGCCCTCAGAAATGAAGGCTTTTTTTATTTTACATGGTTCAACTTAAAAACTGAATACTTTTTTTTCTACAATTCAGTCGCCCAGAGTTAAACTTAAGCCTGAATCAATTTAAGAAATCCAGGCAATCACCTCCTCTTTGGTAGGCATAGATGAATCAATCTTCAATTTCTTTCTCATTCCACCTAAATCGTTGAAAACTTTATTTGGATTGGCTTCTTTCAAAGCGTCCAAAGTCAAAATTCCCATTTTTTGTAAAGCTGGTATCCAAATTTCAGGTACCCCTGCATTGATAAAATCTTGATCCGAGGACACTTCCTTCATGATTTCAGGGCGCATTTGAGGGAAGAACAGCACCTCTTGAATTGAGGATTGATTCGTCATCAACATCGTCAATCGGTCTATTCCGATCCCAATACCTGAAGTAGGTGGCATCGCATACTCCAATGAACGAATAAAATCATAATCCATCGCCATCGCCTCATCATCGCCTTTTTCAGCTAATTTAAGTTGGTCCTCAAACCGCTCTTTTTGATCAATCGGATCATTCAATTCAGAATAGGCATTTGCAATTTCTTTGCCGTTCACAAATAGTTCAAAGCGTTCAACTAAACCCTCCTTCGATCTATGCTTCTTGGTCAGCGGAGACATTTCGACGGGATAATCAATAATAAAAGTGGGCTGAATTAAATTAGCTTCGACCTTCTCTCCAAAAAGCTCGTCGATCAATTTACCTTTTCCCATCTGAGCATCCACTTCCATCCCAAAAGATGTACATTTTGCTCTTAATTCATCTTCAGAAAGCTCATCCACATTCACGCCAGAATATTTCAAAATAGCTTCTGAGATACTTAATCGAGGATATGGGCCTGCAAATTCAATGTGATTATCTCCCACTGAAATATTAGTTTGACCATGTAAGGTCAAGGTTACCTTTTCAAAAATCTCCTCGGTCAAATTCATCATCCAATGGTAATCTTTGTAAGCTACATAAAATTCCAAAGAGGTAAATTCAGGATTATGGGTTCTATCCATCCCTTCATTTCTAAACATTTTACCAAACTCATACACTCCATCAAATCCCCCTACAATCAAACGCTTCAAATAAAGTTCATTGGCAATGCGCAAGAACAAAGGCATGTCCAACGTATTATGATGTGTTTTAAAGGGTCTCGCAGAGGCGCCCCCATGAACAGATTGCAAGACAGGGGTTTCCACTTCTAACCAACCTCTTTGGTCAAACATCGTCCGCATCGTCGAAATGATCTTAGCGCGTTTGACGAAAATATCTTTTATGGAAGGATTTACGATTAAATCCACATATCGCTGGCGATACCTCATTTCAGGATCTGAAAAGGCATCATACGTTTGACCATCTGCTTCCTTGACCACCGGCAGTGGCTTTAGGGCTTTGGAGAGCAAGGTAAATTCACGCACATGAACAGATATCTCCCCTACTTGGGTCGTAAAAGCATAGCCCTTAATTCCTATAATATCACCAATATCCAAGAGGCGTTTAAACACTGTATTGTATAACGTTTTATCTTCGCCTGGGCACAAATCATCTCTTCGAAAATACAATTGAATACGTCCATTCGCATCTTGTAATTCAGCAAATGAAGCATTTCCCATGATGCGAAATCCCATTAATCGACCTGCTAAACTCACTTCTTGGAAGTTATTTAATTCAAGTTTATATTCGGCCAAAATCTGAGAAGAATAATGGCTAACCAAAAATGCGGCTGCAGGATAGGGATCGATTCCCATGCCAATAAGTTCCTGTCTTTTTTGACGTCTCAATAATTCTTGCTCACTTAATATCATACTACATTTATATTTTCAAAGGGCAAAAATAACCAAATCATTTGGCAAATAAAACTGATCCGCAAGGAAGGTGAAAACTTAAAACTTGTTAATAAAATTAGAATCGATAAACAATTCAGTACATTTTTACGTTAAATTCGCACATTCAAAAACAATAAATAAAAGATCCTTATAAATGAAAAATCAATTAAAATCCTATGTAGTCATTGCGCTTTTATCCAGTGGAATTTCTTTAGGCGCATTTCAATTATTTAATTTGGGTTCAAAAAATACATTAGGCGAAGCTCCTTCTGCATTTACAAACACGGCCTCGAGCATCAACATTCCAGGTAATCCAGGAGAATTTACGTATGCAGCCGAAAAGTCAACCCCTTCCGTTGTTCACATCAAAACTAAAATGGAACAGAGATCGCGCCAGCAATTTTCCAGTCCATTAGATGATTTGTTTGGCGGATTTGGTGATCCGTTTGGTGGTGGAGGCGGCGGAGGTCGAAGACAATCACCTCAGCAACAAGAAGCTTCAGGCTCCGGTGTGATTATTAGCGCCGACGGATATATTGTCACAAATAATCACGTGGTAGCTGAAGCGAGTGAGATTTCAGTGATCTTGAATGATAAAAGAGAATTTAAAGCAAAGGTTATTTCTACAGATCCTTCATCTGACTTAGCCGTTATCCAAATTAAAGCCACTGGCCTTCCTTTCCTAACTTTTGGGGATTCAGATGCATTAAGAGTGGGGGAATGGGTATTAGCGGTGGGAAATCCATTTAACTTAGAATCAACAGTGACGGCGGGGATTGTTTCTGCCAAAGGTCGTCAAAACATCATAGATCGCGAAGGGGACATCAACCCATTAGAATCATTTATTCAAACGGATGCTGCAGTTAACCCAGGGAATTCGGGGGGTGCGCTTGTTAACTTAAAAGGCGAGTTGATCGGCATTAACACAGCTATATATTCACGTACGGGCCAATTTGCAGGCTATTCATTTGCCGTTCCCGTCAGTATTGTCAAAAAAGTTTCAGGTGATTTAATCAAATATGGCAATGTACAAAGAGGTTTTCTTGGAGTTAGTATCCTAGATGTGAACTCAAAATTAGTCGATGAAAAAGATCTGAAAGTGAAAGACGGGGTATATGTAGGTGGATTTGCTGAAAATTCTGCAGCTAAAGATGCTGGCATTAAAATCAATGACGTGATCATGAAAATTGACGGCGTGGATACAAAATCAACGGCCAAGCTTATGGAAATCGTTGGCAGAAAAAGACCAGGCGAATCTTTAAACGTTTCTATTAATCGCGATGGTCAAATCAAAGAATTCAATGTTACCCTAAAGAATAAAGATGGAAATACATCCATACTGAAAGGAGACATCGGTGAAACATATAAGTCGGAGTTCTTAGGCGCTAAATTTGGTTCTTTAAGTAGCGCCGATAAAGAAAAATTCAAATTGAGCTCTGGGGTTAAAGTGGTCGAGGTCACAACAGATGGTCGATTAGAAATGTATGGCTTATCCAAAGGATCCATCATTACCAAAATAAACGATAAGGCAGTCAATAGCCCTAAAGAAGCAACTGAATTATTAGAAGCTAGAAGAGGCCGAATTAAATTAGAGGGAATTGATGTCGATGGATCTAGATTTATTTACGTGCTTTAAACACAGATTTCAGGTGAATCATTTACCTAATTTTCTTATAAACAAAAAACCCGAGGCAAATGCTTCGGGTTTTTTTATCCGTTTAAACCAATCTTAAGATCTATATAAAACTTGTTTCACCGCTTTAACCGTTCTTTCCACACTCGGTAAAATTTCTTCGATTAACGTAGGCGCATAAGGCAAAGGCAAATCACGTGAATTTACACGAATGACCGGAGCATCTAAGAAATCAAAAGCCCAACGCTGTAAATGATATGTAATTTCGGAAGAAATAGCGGCTAATGGATTTGCTTCTTCGACCACCACACAGCGATTAGTTTTCTTCACAGATTCTACGACGGTCAAGTAATCAATAGGGCGAACGCTGCGTAAATCAATCACCTCAACGGAAATTCCTTGCTTCTCCAACTCCTCTACGGCCGGCATCACCACACGAGATAACATTTTGCCGAATGTCACTAAAGTGACGTCTTTACCTGCTTTTACAATATTAGCTTTTCCGATTGGAATCAAATATTCTCCATCTGGAACTAAACCTTTATCTCCATACATTACTTCCGACTCCATAAAAATGACAGGGTCATTATCACGAATAGAAGCTTTCAACAAACCTTTTGCGTCCGCTGGATTGGACGGAACAACCACTTTTAAACCAGGTGTATTGGCAAACCAATTTTCAAAATTAGATGAATGTTGAGATGACAATTGACCCGCATTTCCAGTCGGCCCTCTAAATACAATCGGGCAAGAATATTGTCCACCTGACATGGACATAATTTTTGATGCCGAATTAATTACTTGGTCTATGGCAACCAAGGAAAAATTGAATGTCATAAATTCTACAATGGGTCTTAACCCATTTGCAGCAGCACCTACTGAAATACCTCCAAATCCCAATTCAGCGATCGGCGTGTCAATCACACGCTCCGGACCAAACTCATCCAACATCCCTTGGGAAACTTTGTAAGCCCCATTATATTCAGCCACCTCTTCTCCTATAAGGAAAACCGTTGAATCAGTTCGCATTTCCTCTTGCATGGCTTCACGCAAGGCTTCTCTAAATTGAATTTCTCTCATAATGATACATTACGTATATAACCTAATCGGGAGCAAAATTAGGCAAGAAAATGCATACAACAAAACCAAAATTAGGTTTCTCATGCTCCCAATTTGATAAATTCTAGGTATTTTTGATAATAATTAGAATTTCTACCCAAATGACTGTTAAAATAGCACCCATTTCTGAATCATTGGCCACTTTTTTTGCTCAGAACGATTATTCGCACATCGCTATTTTGGTCGATGAATTTACAAACAAATATTGTTTGCCTATCATTGAAGATTTGCTGCCGTCCAATTTCACCAAAATTCTAATTAAATCTGGAGAGCATCATAAAAACTTAGCTACCTGTGAACGTGTTTGGGATCGAATGACGAATGCCAATATGGATCGGCATAGTTTATTGGTCAATTTGGGTGGCGGAGTTATAGGCGATTTGGGAGGTTTTTGTGCCTCCACCTATAAAAGAGGAATCGATTTTATTCAAATTCCTACCACATTATTAGCACAAGTAGACGCAAGTGTAGGTGGGAAATTAGGCATCGACTTCCACGGACTTAAAAATCATATCGGAGTTTTCCAATTGCCTAAAGCCGTATTAATAGACCCAAAATTTATTGATACCTTATCGATCCAACAAAAAAAATCTGGCTTTGCTGAAATTATCAAGCATTGCTTAATACGCGATGAGCAGGAATGGAATGTGATACGCCAACAAAGTTTCGAGGAATTGGATTTATCAAAATTAATTGCTCATTCGGTTGCGATCAAAGAAGCGGTCGTTTTAGAAGATCCTAAAGAGGCGGGCCTACGTAAAATTTTGAATTTTGGTCATACGTTAGGCCATGCCATTGAAACCCATTTGCTGGATAAGGGAAAAAGAAAGATTTTACATGGAGAGGCTATTGCCATCGGCATGATTGTAGAGGCATTTATTTCACATCAACGTGATTTAATTAGCCTGCAAGAGTTAGAAGAAATAGAATCTTATTTGTTTGAAAACTACGGTCGCGTCAAATTACACCCTGAAGAAATCTCAAAAATCATAGCTCTGACCGCTCAAGATAAAAAGAACAAAGGCAAAGAAATTCGTTTTTCATTGTTGACCGGAATAGGTGATTGCGGATATGACATCCCTGTAAGCGCTTCAGAAATGAAGAAGGCTATTCAGTATTACTTGAATTAATTATTCAATAACCTGCGGTACTTTAAAATATTGCTCGTCGGTATCCGGCCCCAAAGCCAATGCTTTTTCCTTAGACAAATCTTGTTTAGCCACATCCTCTCTAAATTGATTCATGGACGGAGTCATGTGAACTAAGGGTTCTACTTGATCCGTATTCACCGCATTAAGTGCCTCCATCCAGTCCAGCACCTTGTTGATCGATTCTTGCATCGGTTCAATTTCATCAGGATTTAATTCCAAACGAGCCAAATGGGCAATCTTTAAAACATCTTCCTTATTTACTTTCATCTTCTTTCTGGATTAACTTTTTATCATCTGGCATTTCCTTTTTTAAAAAGGAATTTAATTGGTCTCGATCCATTGACGAAATAATTTGACCAAAGGAATCAATTTTCATTTCAAAACCCTCCAAATTTGGATGTACTTTGGGTTTTTTTTCGACCGGCTTGATTATTTTTTTTGCCATTTTATCTTTTGCTGAAGGTCTCAATTGCTTTTTTTAGCCGAAGTAAAACCTGATCCTTACCCCATAATTCCATTGAAATCATTAAATCCGGGCCTGCCCCATTTCCACTTAATGCCACGCGTAGCATTTGCATCACCTTTCCCATTTTGATGCCCGTTTCTTCTAATTTCACCTGAATAAACGACTTAATAGCATCCGCTTCCCAAAACTCCACAAATGGCAAGGTATCATTTAATACCTGTAAACCTTTTTGAGACTCTTCATTCCATTTATTTTGTACCACTTCCTCCTCATAGGCCGATGGCAACTCCGTAAACTCCTTCACTTTTTCACCTAATTCTTGAGGAAAAGTTATGCGATCCAAAAACAAATACACAAACGATTCCGCTTCCTTCTTAGGCAAATCCGGTAAATATTGTGCAGCTAGGCTAGCGACATCTTGTAATTTAAGGTATTGCTCATTAAACCATTTTGCTTTATTCACATCAAATTTTGCCCCTGCCTTATTGATTCGATCTAATGAAAAAGCGGATATCAACTCATCTAATGAAAATAACTCCTGTTCGGTCCCAGGGTTCCAACCTAAAAAAGCTAGGAAATTAATCATCGCCGCTGGTAAATATCCTTCTTGTTTAAAGCCCTTTGAAATAACACCTGTTTGTGGATCTTTCCACTCTAAAGGAAATACTGGAAATCCGCCTAAATCCGCATCTCTTTTAGAAAGTTTTCCGTTCCCTTCCGGCTTTAGTAAAAGGGGTAAATGGGCGAATTGTGGCGGCTGCCAACCAAAAGCCTGGTACAACAATATATGCAATGGAGCTGATGGAAGCCATTCCTCTCCACGAATCACGTGGGTGATTTCCATGATATGGTCATCCACTACATTGGCTAAATGATAGGTAGGCATGCCATCCGATTTCATTAAGACTTTATCATCGATGCTTGACGTGTGAACATGTACCCAATCACGTATGCTATCTTGGAAACGAATTTCTGCCTTGGCTGGAACTTTTAAGCGAATGACATAGGGTGTGCCCGATGCAATGATATCTTGTACTTCTTGCTCCGACATAGACAAAGAATTCTTTAATTTGACTCTTGTCAACGCATTGTATTGAAATGCACTTCCTTTGCTTTCGTAAATAGCTCGCATCGCATCCAACTCCTCAGAGGTGTCAAAAGCATAGTACGCTTTACCGGAATTGATTAATTCATCGGCGTACACTTTATATAATTCCTTGCGCTCGCTTTGTCGATAAGGTTCATGTGGACCACCTACCCCGATTCCCTCGTCGGGCATAATGCCCAACCATTTTAAAGCATCTAAAATGTAATTTTCCGCACCTTCTACAAAGCGGGTTTGATCTGTATCTTCAATACGTAATATAAAAGTACCCCCTAATTTGTGGGCCAATAAGTAATTATATAAAGCGGTTCGAACACCTCCTATATGCAAGGCTCCTGTCGGACTTGGGGCAAATCGAACTCTTAATTTTTTAGACATATTTGATTATTTATAGGCAATGCAAGAAATCTCTACACGCACATTTTTGGGCAATCGAGCGACTTCTACGGTCTCACGAGCTGGTGGATTTGCCGTGAAATATTGACCATATACCCCGTTTATTTGACCAAAATGATTCATATCCTGAATAAAAATTGAACATTTTACAACATGTTCAAAAGCATATCCCGCTTTTTTTAAAATATAAGCCAAGTTTTTCATGACTTGATCTGTTTCTTCTTCAATGCTTGCGCCTGATTCAAAGGCAGAAAGGGCGATTTGACCAGACACATATAAGGTACCTTGCACCTCCACAGCCTGTGAATATGGACCTATGGGGGCAGGAGCATCTGTAGATAAAATTATTTTTTTTGTCATATCTTTGAAAAGAAATGCAAGTTACCAAAATCACCTCATTTATAATAAACAAAAAAGGAATCTTCTTTATGTTGATTTCATCCCTTTGCTTTGCTTCTATGTCAGCCATGGCCAAAGATTTAAGCGAAAAGTTTTCCTCGGTGCAGTTGGTATTTTTTAGAAGTGCCGTAGGCCTCCCCTTTTTATTTACCAGTTTATGGCTTAAACCAGCCATCCAAAAAGGTGGAAAATTATATTTTATTATCCTTCGAGGAATACTAGGGGCCTTTACCCTATACTGTTTATTTTACACGCTGGAACACTTGAGTTTATCGTTGACAAATACCTATGGCCAAGCATTTCCCTTGTTCATCGCTATTTTTAGTTTTTTCATATTTCCTTCTGAAAAATTATCTCGCCAACAAATCTTGTATTTGCTTATTGGGTTTTGTGGAATCATTCTCATTTTTAGGCCAGAGACCAACGGGTCACTGTTGCACCATAGTACGGGAATTATTTATGCCATCGGAACGGCCTTGGGGTATATTGCGATCAAGGAAGCACAAAAATATTATGATTCTAGATGGGTGGTTATTTCATTCATGGGCGCTGGCCTAATTGCATCGATTCTTTCATTGAGCTTTGGAACGTTTACGGATCTTCCAAATAGTTTCCTGACGGGGAAGTGGATTGAACCTACGGCCAACGAGTGGTTGCTTGCCTTAATCATGGGCCTTTTGGCCCTCGGGGTACAATATTTCACGACTCAAGCCTTGTTAAATGAAAAAACAAGCATCGTGGGGGCCATTGGAAATAGCAGTGTATTATTTTCGATCTTGATTGAAATCCTTTTGGGACATGGCTTCCCGAGTCTAATCGTGTGCCTTGGCATTAGCTTAGTTGTATATGGCAGTTTCAAAGTAAGTAAAGGGAATTAATCACGTTCCCAAAACGAATATTCATTGACAGATTGAAAGTCAAAGAAACTTTAAAAACTCCCGAGACACATTTCCATCCGCTGGTGTAGGGGCATAAAAAAATCCCCCTGAAAAACAGGAGGATTTTAAAATTTATTCACAAGGAATTTTAATTACCGGTGAATTATGCAGTCGCTGAGTTCATTACTTCGGTTTGTTTACGAATGGATTCTGAGTGAATCAATTTAAACAATTCCTCTACAAACTCAGGATATAAAGCTAAACCTTTTGCTTGATTTGCACGATCACTATGAAGTTGCTTCCAACGATCTAATTGCAATACAGCTACATTATTATCACGCTTGTACTCACCTAATTTTTCAACTATGGCCATGCGAGCGGCTAAAACTTCTAATACTTCGCGATCAATATTATCAATTTTCTCACGAAGGCTAGCTAATTCATCTGAAAAATCAGCGCCATAATTAGCATTGCGAACATCTAATTCACGTAACATCTCACCCAATTTCTCCGGGGTAACTTGTTGGGACGCATCAGACCAAGCCGCATCAGGATCTCTGTGCGTCTCGATAATCATACCATCGTAATTTAAATCAAGTATTCTTTGGGATAATTCCATCAATAAAGCACGCTTTCCAGCCATGTGAGATGGATCTCCGATCAATGGCATTTGAGGGAACAAACGCTTCAACTCCACCGCCATTGCCCACATAGGTGAGTTGCGGTATTTCGTTTCTTGGGCATTTGAAAAACCACGGTGTATCGCACCTAATTTCTTAATGCCAGAACCTTGAAGACGCTCAAATGCACCTACCCAAAGTGCTAAATCTGGATTAACTGGGTTTTTGACTAATACGGGAACATCCACACCCTTAAGTGCATCAGCTAAATCTTGAACATTAAATGGATTCACCGTCGTACGGGCACCAATCCACAATACATCTACTCCGTATTTCAAAGCCAACTCAACATGCTCAGGAGTGGCAACCTCAATCGCTAATGGCAATCCAGTTTCTTTTTTCGCCTCCACTAACCACTTCAAAGCGGGCTCTCCCATTCCTTCAAAACTACCTGGGCGCGTACGTGGTTTCCAAACCCCAGCACGCATAATATGTGCATAACCCTCCGCTTTAATGCGACGAGCTGTTTCTAATACTTGCTCTTCCGTTTCAGCTGAACATGGACCCGCAATAATAAGGGGTTTTCCTTCCGTCTGAATCCATTCCTGCATAGGAATAATGTCTAAATTGGCATTCATAATACTTCTTACGTTTTCAGGCAGCTTTCGCCTGTGATTTATGATTATTTATTTAATATGATACGAATATCGGTCAATATAAACTCTTATATTTGC
>CAMBGA010000083.1 GCA_945866095.1 Spirosoma fluviale | reverse complement strand
TCAATTAATGTAGTGGCCAGTTTTGGAGCTGCAGTCGTTATCGTAGGAGCCTTATTTAAAATTGTTCACTGGACAGGTGCGAATGAGATGTTGATGGTGGGTATGTTTACGGAGGCGGCTATTTTTATTTTATTTGGTGTTTTGTATTTACAAGCTAAGCCGGACAGAGAATATAATTGGGAGAAAGTGTATCCGGAATTAGCGGATGGAGCTCCTGCTAAAAGTTCCTCTTCAGCGGGCTTGTCGGCTTTAGCTAACTCACAAGGCTTAGGGGCTGATGTGGTAGAGAATTTAACTAAAAGCTTAAAAGGATTAACGGATACGGCTAATAGCCTTCAAGAGATTTCAAAGGCAACGGGTGCGACTCAAGATTTCGTTAACTCATTGAATAGCTCATCTCAATCATTGGGAGCCTTAAATAAGACCGTTGCGGATGCGACTACTTCTTTAAGTTCTATTTCAATTTCGTCAACGGAGGCGGCTAATTATGCGAAGCAATATGCGAAGGCGGGAGACCAATTAGCGTCATTGAATGCGGTTTACGAAACTGAAATCCAAGAAGCAAGTAAGCATTTGAAAGCGATCAATGGATATTATGGCAATGTAAATGCGACCATTGAGCAAATGGCTTCTACCCAAAAAGATGCTGAAAACTTTAAGTCAGAATTGGCTAAATTGAATGCTAACATTCGATCATTAAACCAAGTTTATGGTAGTATGTTAACCGCTATGAAAGGATAAATTTATGGCAAGTTTAAAAGAAACACCCCGGCAGAAAATGATCGGGATGATGTATTTAGTGTTAACTGCCTTGTTAGCTTTACAGGTAAGTGATGCTTTATTACAAAAATTTAGCCTTTTGAATAGCTCGTTGGAAATTGCTAACCAGTCGGCAAGTTCAAAAAATAAAGGCGTTGTCCAAGGAATCGACGAAAGAATTAAAGATTTGCCTAACCCAGCTGCTTATGTGGATGTGTTGCGTAGAGCGAATGATGTAAGGAAATTATCAGATGCTTTAGTGAATCATTTAGATGAGTTAAAAGGCAAAGTATTAGAAGCTGGCGGAGGCATTGATCCTGAAACAGGTAATATCAAAAATCCAAAAGAAGAAGAGAAAGTTTTTGAATTGATGGTGGGTGGTCGTAAGACTGGGGAAGCCTATAAATTAGTTCCATTATTTAATACATACATTCAAGAGATCACTAAGTTGGCCGATCCAGGGACAAAATTTTCCCCATTGGCATTGGATGCTAAAGATGATCCAACGGTTAATCGCGATGGCAATCAGTCCAATAAGGATTTCGCTGAATTAAATTTTGCTCAAACACCAGTTCCTGCTGCTTTGGCTTCATTAAGTCAAAAACAAGCTGAAATTCGTCGCTACGAAAGTGACATATTAAACCAATTGGCAGCTAAAGTGGGCGCCAAGGAGATTAAATTCGACAAAGTTTTTGCTCAAGTGTCTGCCAATGCCAATACGGTGGTAGCCGGTATGGAATATCAAGCCGAAGTATTTATAGGTGCTACCTCATCAGGATTTACGCCTCGAATGAGTTATAATGGTTCTTCTATTCCGGTAGTCGACGGCCGTGGTCAAATTAAATTTAAGACTTCAGGTGGTGGATATGATGGAAACGGAATGTCTAAAAAACAATATACAGCTACGGTTTCTTATATGAGTCCAGCTGGACCCAAAACAGAATCCATCACGAAAGATTATTTTGTGTTAAAGCCAACGTATAATATTGAAACGGCTACGTTGCCCGCGCTTTACTTAGGTTGTGCAAATCGCTTAAGTGTAGTTTCAGCTGGATTAGGGGCTTTATGGAATCCGTCATTTAGTGCGGAAGGTGGTGAAGCAATCGCAGGCCAAAACCGAGGTAAAGTAACTATTGTTCCTTCGGCGGCTAATATTACTTTAAATGTATCTAATAGTGGAACCTTGTTAGGGAAAGAAACTTTTAGAGTTCGCCGAGTGCCTAGACCTGATGTGAAGGTATTTGGAAATGGTGCTGAGCTTGACGAGAAGCGTGGAGCAAGTGCTACAGGATTAAGAAGTATCGATGCGAGAGCCATTGCGGATGATTCTTTTAAGTCAACAAATCCTGAAGATGCCAATTTCCGAGTGTCGGAGCTTTATGTGGCTTTAGCGAGGGGGCAGAGAAAAATAGATGATGTGACTTTGCCTGGTTCAGGCTCAATCGCTAAATTAGCTTCTCAAGCGCAAGCAGGAGATCGTTATTATATTGAAATTAAAGGGGTACAAAGGAAAAATTTCAAAGGAGCTGTGGAAACCATTCCTTTCTCTATGGCAAAAAACATTCCCTTGAACTAAAAAAGAAATAGGTATGAAATTATTTGGTAAATTTTTAATGGTTTTGTGTGTGTTAGGTTCCTTACATCTTTATGGTCAAGAAAAGCCTCGCGTTCAAAATCCAAATTCTATTCGTCCGATCGATGAAGAGGATGTTCATTACCGTGCTCGCTTATGGCGCCGGATGGATCTGAATGAAAAGATAAACCAACCGTTTTTTTCTATCAACAATGAAATATCGAAATATTTAGTAGAGTGGGTGAAAGCAGGTGTTTTGACTCCATACAAAAATGATTCACTAACTGTGAAACTTTCATCGGCGAATTTTGTCGAAAATTTAAAGATGGAAGAAACGACAGGAGACGGAGAATTATCTGAGGCAGAACGTGCAGCTGGATTTGGTGGAGAAGTTGCGAAGGATGCTAAAAAGCCTGAAACTAAAGGAGGAGCCGGAAGTGATGACGGTTGGGGTGCCGGTGGTGCCAAAGCAACTGCAGGAACCGCTGAAGTAGCTACTAAAGATAATTTTGATGCGAAGGCCCCTATTTCTACCGTGGCTTATTATTTTCCTAAAGAACTTAGTATTATCGAAATTAAAGAAGATGCTGTGATTGATCGCAAAAGATCAAGGTTGTATTTTGACATTCAAGCTTTAACGTTAATTGTTCCGGCGTCAAAAACAAAGGCAGGATTTGATAAGGCTGTGGCATCTTTTCGTTATAAAGATGTTTATAAGTTGTTCAGAAGTAATCCAGATTGTATATGGTACAATTCTGAGAATGAAACCCAACATAAAAACATGGCTGATGCCTTTGATTTACGTATGTTTCAAGCTCGTATCATCAAAAAGGGAAATGCAGAAAATAAATATTTAACGGATATGTTTGAAGGAGAGAAAGAGGGCTTGTTAATGTCCCAAATGCTCGAATATAAATTACTAGAATTGGAACACGATATGTGGGAAAATTAAAAAATATTTAAATTGAATTTGGGGATGCACAGCATCCCTTTTTTTATGTCATCAAAACTTGTTAAAGTTTTATATTTTGGATTATTTCAAGTTTAATTCTTGTTTAAATTCATTTTTTGAAGACTTAAATGTAAATTGCGATCAAATAAGTATAGATTAAATATATGTCGTATCAACGCAAAACCAAAATTGTTGCCACAGTAGGTCCTGCCTCCGAATCCAAAGAATCATTAATCCAATTAGCTAAAGCGGGTGTCAATGTTTTTCGATTGAATTTTTCTCATGGTACTCATGAGGATCATTTACAGAGGTTAAAGACGATCCGTGAAATCAGCAAGGAGCTAGATTTAAACCTAAGCATTTTGCAAGATTTACAAGGGCCTAAAATCAGGACTCAATTAGTAGAGAACAATGGAGTAGTTTTAGAAGCGGGCAAGCAATTAATTTTTGCCATGGATGAAAATTTATTAGGTACTTCTGAAAAAGTAGGAACTACCTATACATCCATGTATTTAGATGTGAATGTGGGTGAGCGCATATTAATGGATGATGGAAATCTTGAAGTTAAAGTAATATCAATCGATTCAGCAAAAAAAGAGGTAATTACTGAAGTAATTTATGGGGGTATCTTAAAATCTAAAAAAGGAATTAATCTTCCTGGGACCAAGGTTTCTTTACCTTGTTTGACTCCCAAGGATGAAGCAGATTTGTATTTTGGTTTAGATCATGGCGTTGATTGGATTGCCCTTTCATTTGTTCGCAAAGCGGCTGATATCTGGGATATTAAAGATAAAATAAAGGCATACGGGAAAAATACGCGTGTCATTGCTAAAATAGAAAAGCCTGAGGCTATTGATAATTTAGATGAAATTATTGAGGCCTCAGATGCGATTATGGTGGCTCGTGGTGATTTGGGGGTAGAAATGGATGGAGCTGTTGTTCCATACCTTCAAAAGGTGATGGTTGAAAAGTGTACGGCGGCCGGAAAACCAGTCATTGTCGCTACGCAAATGTTGGAATCCATGATTACGAACCCTGTGCCTACACGTGCTGAAACTTCAGACGTGGCGAACGCAGTTTTACAAGGTGCCTCAGCTACCATGTTAAGTGGGGAATCTGCCTCTGGTTCTTATCCGATTAAAGCGGTAGAAACGATGGCACATATTCATGAGATTGTTGAGCAACAACAAAATGAACTAGAAATTATCAAAGGAGATGAGGCGGCTATTTATTTCAAAAATCACTCCTTAGCAGGCCAACAAGTTGCCCTGACGGATCGTTTGATTGCTGGAGCTTGCCGATTAGCGCGTGATTCTAAGGCTAAGGCTATTTTGTGTATGACAAATTCTGGGCATACTGCTTACAGGCTTTCTGCGCATAGACCTAAGGCCGATTTGTTTGTCTTTACATCCAATAAAGAGTTAATGTCAACCATGGGTTTATTGTGGGGTGTTAAGGTATTTTTCTTTGACCCTTCTGCAGACAATGTAGAGAAAACAGTTGCTGCTATGGTGGATATGCTTAAAGGAAAGAAGTTATTATCGGCCGGAGATGTATTTGTCACAACTTTGTCAATTCCAGCGCATCAAGGAAAAAAAACCAATACAGTTCAATTAGGCACTGTTGAATAATAAGAGTTTAATCTAAGTATTTGACTCGATATGGAAAAAAAGGAATCAAAGGTTAAACATTCGCTTTTAGTGATTTATTCCCTTTGGACTGCATTTTGGTTTATTTCGACTTTTTTACTTTTATATCCATTGATGTTTATCTTTCTTCAGAAATTATCTTGGAGGAGATATACACACCGAATAGTCCGGTTTTGGGGTCAGTTGTTTTTTCTTTTTGCAGGCATGCGAATTCAAGTAAAACATCATTATAAGCCAGATCGGAAAAAGGTGTATGTTTTTTGTTCTAATCATTTCTCGTATTTGGACATTCCCTTAATGGTGGTCATCATTAAAAATTATTTTTCGTTTATTGGCAAAACAGAAATCAAAAAAGTGCCTTTGTTTGGGTATTTGTACGCTAGGCTAAATATTTTAGTCGATAGAAAGGATCGCATGAGCCGAGCTACTTCCTTAGGCCGTTCAATTAAAGCCTTACAAGCAAAAAGAAGTATCATTATTTTCCCGGAAGGAGGAATTGTCTCAAAAGAATTTCCGATCATGGGAAAGCCCTTGATGGATGGCGCATTTATGATGGCAGTACTCCAACAGGTTCCTGTGGTTCCCATCAGCTTTTTCAACAATCATTTGTTGTTAAATGACCGTAATTTTTTGTTACGACCTGGTGTCATTAAAGTGGAAATTCACCCACCCGTGGAGACTTTGGGTATGACGAATGAAGATGTACCTGTTCTTCGAGAGCGTGTTTTTGAGATGATACAAAATCCTATTTTAGCTCATTATGGTATCGACGTCCCTCAGTAAATACACGTTCCTTTTATTGATATTTCTTCATTCGTGCAGCGCCGAAAAGGAACAAAATAAATTCGCAGATGCGCCTAGGCCCAAAGGCTTTAATCGGATTGAAATTCCCAATGCGTCTTATGTAGCTTTAGAAAAGGGCCATCCATTTACTTTTGAAGTTTCTTCCTACGCTAAGGTTTTAAAAGATTCCGTTTCTTGGGCTGAACCTCATTGGCTCTACATTTATTACCCTCGCTGGGATGCGTTTATTCAATTGACCTACAAACCGTTGAATCAAAACACGAAGAAATTAGCTGCCCTAATTCAAGATGCATATACACTCGCCTCTAAACATCAAGGAAAGGCCAGTGGAATTCAGGATTATGTCATGACGACTAAGTCTGGTCGGAAAGCCGGTTTAATTGAGTTGGATGGCGAAGTGGCCACGTCTTTTCAGTTTTATACGACAGATAGTACGAAGCATTTTTTGAGAGGGGCTGTATATGTGAAAACGGCTACGGCCAATGATTCCTTGGCGCCCATCATCCATTTTTTAAAACAAGATGCCATTCATTTGATTCAAACGCTCGAATGGAAATAGGCTTTTATGAGGCTTGTTGTTCCCCCATTCTTTCCGTTTCTTTGTAGTGCATGAGTGAAATTAATCCTCTTTTTGAAAGTGAAGAATCAACCGTTTTTGTTGACGCACTTCTCCCTTTGCCTATCCCTAGGCATTTTACTTACCGCGTTCCCAGGATTTGGGCTCAGGTAGTCCAATTAGGACTACGGATTGTTGTACCCTTCGGGAGTTCAAAAGTGCTTACAGCTGTGATTGTTTCCGTGCACCATCAACCTCCCAAGCAATACCAAGCAAAATATATATTAGAGATTTTAGATGAAGCTCCTTTAGTGACTGAATCTCAAATTAAATTATTCCAATGGGTGGCTGATTATTACATGTGTTACCCTGGGGAAGTTTTTCAAGTAGCTCTTCCAGCAGGATTAAAAATTTCAAGTCAGTCTAAAGTTCAAGCGCACCCGGAATTTTCAAACTTGGAAGGTTTAAATGATAAAGAATTATTGGTTTATCAAATGGTTGTCGAAAAGGGTTCACTCAGTTACGATGAGGTCGCTCGGCTAGCCGATGTAAAAAGCCCTTATCACATCATTAAATCACTCGTAGGCCATTCGGCCGTGTTGATTTTTGATGAACTTAAAGATCGGTATACACCCAAAGTCATTCGTAAAATTAGATTGTGTGCTGAATGGACGAGCCAAGATAAAATCACCGAACTCATTAAATTGGTCGAGGAAAAACCGAAACAAATACATGTCCTTCTTCATTATTTAAAGTTTATTCCGGTTTTGCGAGATCCGGAATTAAATCATAAGGGGCTTGAAAAGTCAAGTTTTTCTCAAGCGGGACTTTCAGAAAGCTCTCTTCAAACACTCATTAAAAATGGATATTTTGAGATTTTTGAGGTCGTTGTCTCACGTTTTGGAACCAATGAAGATGATTTTATCCCTAGTTCATTTGACTTAAATGAAGCTCAGACAAAGGCGTATCAGTCGATCTTAACACAGTTTCAAAAGAAGGATGTGGTTCTGTTGCATGGCATCACGGGAAGTGGAAAGACTGAAATTTATATACGATTGATTCAGGAAGCCTTGTCTAATGGGGACCAAGTGCTTTATCTGTTACCTGAAATTGCGCTGACGACCCAAATCGTTTTCCGACTCAAAAAGATTTTTGGGGACCAAGTAGGAATCTATCATTCTAAGTTTTCGGATAATGAACGTGTGGAGGTTTGGAAGTCGATTGTGGAGGGTAAATATCCTTTTGTCGTAGGCGTTCGATCATCTGTATTTTTACCCTTTTCTCGTTTAGGATTAATCATTGTAGATGAAGAGCATGAGTCTTCATTTAAACAAGTGGATCCCGCTCCTAGATATCATGCGAGGGATGTGGCGATGGTGCTCGCCGCTCAGCAAGGGGCCAAAGTGCTTTTGGGATCTGCGACTCCTTCTTTAGAATCTTATTATCAAGCCAAACAAGATAAATATGGTTTGGTGGTTATTAAAGAACGTTTTGGTACGGCCCAACTCCCTAAAATGGAGTTGATTGATACCAAATATGCCAACCGCATGAAGCAGATGAAGGGCGGGTTTTCTTTGGATTTAATCACTGTTTTGCAAGAAAATTTTGATCAGGGAAAGCAAAGTTTATTGTTCCAAAACCGAAGGGGTTATTCGCCTTATATTCAATGTCAAGATTGTGATTGGATTGCTTCTTGCAATCAATGCGATGTTAGTTTAACCTATCACGCGCGTGACCAAGAACTACGCTGCCATTATTGTGGCTACAAGGAAGGCTTGTTGACCCGTTGTGCAGCCTGTGGCAGCACAAACCTTAAAACCATGGGTTACGGGACTGAAAAATTGGAGGAGGAACTCCAATTACATATTCCGGATGCTCGGATCGGAAGGATGGATTTAGATACCACAAGATCTAAAACGGCATTCAATAGTTTATTAGCTGAAATCCAATCGGGAAATATTGATATTTTGGTGGGAACTCAAATGGTGGCGAAGGGTTTGGACTTTGAAGGCTTATCTACTGTGGCGATTTTTGATGCAGATCGAATCATTAATTTTCCGGATTTTAGAGCCCATGAGCGCGGATTCCAATTAATCACCCAGGTGGCTGGTCGGGCTGGTAGGAGAGAAGTTCAGGGCCAAGTGTATATTCAGACGAATCAACCTACGCATCGACTATTTCAGTTTATTTTAAATGGAGATTATGAGTCACTGTATACTGAGGAGGTTGTGGAACGAGAGGGTTATCATTATCCTCCATTTACTCGATTAATCAAATTGACGCTCAGGCATTTAGATTCGATGGCCGTAGAAAAAGCTGCTTTTGAATTAGGGAGTATTTTAAAAGAAAATTTTGGACATGGCCGGATTTTAGGTCCGGAGAGACCTTTGGTCGAACGTATTCGAAATCAATATGCGATGGAAATATTAATCAAATTAGAGAAGGGAGTTTCTCTTGCCAAATTTAAAGAAAACTTACGTTTGATTTTGGACAAGGTACAAACTTCACCGGTATGCAAAGGAGTTCAAATTATCCCGGACGTGGATTGCCTTTAATTACCTTTTGAAAACTACATCTTCGTAAGGTAATCTAAATCGGGGACCCCAGACGCCTTCTTCGGTTCCTTTTCCTACGGCAATGATCATATTTATTTCAGCTCCAGAAGGAAGATTTAAAGCTTTTTTTACTCTCACGGCATCAAAGCCTTCCATAGGACAAGATTCTAATCCTTCGGCTGCAATGGATAACATAAACGTTTGAGCGGCTAAAGCACAGGATTTATGTGCCATAACGCGTTGGTCTGCTTCCCCACCAAAACGCATGAAAGGCTTTCTCATTCCCATCCAAATGCAAATACATTTGCGTACAAAAGTGAAAATACCAAAGGGGTCTTGTCGGTATAAAAGTGGCATTAATTTCCCATAATAATCTAAACCTCTTTTCTCCATTTTGGAGGGTTCCTTGCCTTGTAAAGATTCTTTAATTCGGTTGAGGTTCCATTGGGCCCTTGATTTCCACAAATCTTTTCTAGTGACAAAAACGAGTAGATGTCCTGGGTTTTTAGCAGCCGACTGGCCTAAACATAATGCGTGAAATTTCTCTTTTTCTTCAGGACTTTGAATCCAATAAAATTCCCACAATTGCATGTTGCTGCTGTTGGGAGATAGAATCGCTCTCTGTAAACTTTTTTCAATGATTTCATCCGCAACTATAAAATCTGGATCGAATCTACGATTGGATCTACGGCGTTGAACAATTTCTTCAAAATTTTCTGAGAGCATAAAGGGGAATTATTTTCTCAAAGATACGGATTAATTCGAAAAATCAGGGCGTGATGTCTTCTAATTCATACCGAACATAGGCGAATTTTTTGCCATCAGGAGACCATGAAGGCACATTTATGGTCCCTTGACCCCCATAAAATTCTTCTGTTAGGTCTGTTAGTTTTTTGGTTTTCAAATCGAGTAGCCTCAACTTAACTTGATGCCCGAAGGGATGTTTGTCTGCTTGGTCCTTTACATAACTAATGACCGTTGCCACTTTTCCATTAGGACTTATGTGAGCAAACCAAGTGGAATAGTCGTCAAAAGTCATTTGTTCTTGATTGGATCCGTCGGCCGACATTCTCCAAATTTGCATTTTACCCATTCTAAATGAGTTCATGTAAATATATTTTCCGTCTGGTGAATATTCAGGGCCATCATCTAAGCCTGGTGCGTCGGTTAAGCGGATCTCTGGCCCACCCTGGGAATCCATGGCATAAATATCAAAGTTGTCATTTCGGGATGCGCAATAGACAAATCTGGAACCATCGGGTGACACACCGTGCCAATAAGAAGGTGTTTTTTCAGTCAAAAGCGTAGGTTCGCCACCTTCACTACCGACTTTGTATACATAAGATCCTCCTTTCACATCGGGCTTACCACTGGAGATAAATAAAGTTTTTCCATCAAAAGAATACCCGTGGTCATTGTTGGCTTTTTGAATGGTGCCTGTATTTAGCATACCTAATTTTTCTCCGGTGGGACTAATTTTTTCTAATTTTCCAAGGCTATTGATCAATAAGAATTTACCATCTCTAGACCAGTTGGGCGCCTCGAAGTGTCTATGTTCTTTTAAAATTAATTCTGATTTCCCTGTTTTTGTAGAGTAAATGTATAAGGTGCTGATGACCTTTTTCCCTGCTGGAATTTGGGCTATGATGTTTTGTGAAACTAAAAACATCAATAATAATGTTGTTATTTTTTTCATAGATTTTCGATTTATGTACTAATGTATCAAAAAAAAAGCAGGACTTGTGTCCTGCTTTTTTAATTTTTCAAAAACCTATATGATTAATAACCAGGGTTTTGAGTCAATGTAGGCTTTCCGTCTTTTTGAGAGTTTAAGATTTCGTCATTGGGTAGAGGGAAATAATCATTTTTGCCTGCAGCAAAAGATCTACCTACTAGGTAGAGTCTCTTGTTATAAGTTCTGCCTGACATATCTGTTCCGCTTTTAGACTCTTCAGCTAAATACTTGTTTAAGTAGGGTGCTGCGATACCCCAACGAAC
>CAMBGA010000082.1 GCA_945866095.1 Spirosoma fluviale | reverse complement strand
GCAAGGAGCTGAGGGAATCAGAATAACGAATTGTGAAAATATTATTTTAGAGGATTTTACGGCGGAAGATTCCAAAGGGGATTTAATCAAAACCATGCGTGTAAAAGGTATCACCTTCCGAAGATTAAAGACGGCTTGGACAGGAAAACACTCCCCTACGAATGGCAGTTACGGATTGTACCCAGTGCTATGTGAAAAAGTATTGATTGACAGTTGTATTGCCATCGGCGCATCTGATGCTGGAATTTATGTAGGACAATCTAAATACATCACGGTTCGCAATTGCACTGCATTTCAAAATGTTGCCGGGATTGAGATCGAAAATTCATTGTATGCCGAAGTGTACAATAATGTCGCTGAGGGTAATACGGGTGGTATTTTGGTTTTTGATTTACCCGATCTAATCCAAAAAAAGGGAGGTTTTGTGCGTGTATACAACAATTTAATTAAGGAAAACAATTTGGCCAATTTTGCCCCAAAAGGCAATATTGTGGGCAATGTACCCAAAGGCACAGGCATGATGGTATTAGCCACGAGCCAAGTTGAAATTTTTGATAATAAAATTCTAAATCATTCCACGGTGGGAGTCGCTATTATCAGCTACTTTATGACGGAGAAAAAAAATAAAGACAAAGGGTATTACCCTTACCCCACTTCGATCAACATTCATGACAATTTATTTGAAAGAAAACCGCGTCGCGTACCGATGGATAGCCGATTTGGTCAATTGTATCGGGTGAAATTGAAGTTTGGGCGTAAGATACCTCAGGTCATTTTTGATGGAATACTAGACCCTAAATTAGTAGGAACCGATGGGAAATATCTGCCTGAATATGCCATTTGTGTCCGTAATAACATCAACCAAAGTACTTCATTTCTGGATGCTGACCATGACTTTAAAAATGTTTTAGTGGGTCCCGACTTATTTGAGTGTTCGCCCGTTTCGATCAAATCAAACCAGTTTTAAACTCATGAATAGGCTTCTCATTATTTTAATTTCATGCCTAAGTTTGACATCTTTGATGTCCATCGATTCAGAAATCAATACTGAATTTAATTACCCAGAAAAACTATCAGATTTTGCCTTATTTAAAGGACCTTTGCAAGATCAAATTCCTGCTGAAGATGTATTGCCCTACGCGTTAAATTCTCCTTTATTTTCAGATTTTGCGCATAAATTAAGATTCATTAAAATGCCTAAAGGGACTAAGGTGAATTTTAACCTAGATTCCGTTTTGCAATTTCCTGTTGGGACCGTTATAGCCAAGACCTTTTATTATAAAAATGATGAGCGTGCTGAGGCAAAAGGCCGAAGGTTAATGGAAACGCGAATTCTCATCCATGAAGCAAAAGGTTGGAGAGCATTGCCCTACATTTGGAATAAAGAACAAAGTGAAGCTACCTTAGAAGTAGCAGGGGGTGGCGATTTAGTTTCTTGGATTGATGATCAAGGAAAAAAACAAGCCCTCGAATATGTGGTGCCTAACATGAATCAATGCAAAGGTTGCCATGAAAGACAAGGAGTCATGACGCCCATTGGCCCTTCCGCGCGCCAATTAAACGGAGAATTTTCATATGAGGATGGAATACATGAAAACCAGTTGACCCATTGGGCGCAAAAAAATGCCTTGGATAATCTTCCAAAACTTAGTGATGTTCCTAAAATGCCATCCTATTCAGATCTAAATGCCTCATTAGACCTTAGGGCCAAAGCTTATTTAGATATCAATTGTGCCCATTGCCATAATCCAGTAGGTCCGGCGCAATCCTCAGGCTTATTTCTACATTGGAATAATTCAAATAAAACTAGCTACGGCTTTATGAAAACTCCTGTCGCTGCTGGAAGAGGGTCTGGAAATTTATCTTATGACATCGTGCCAGGCAAGCCAGAAGAAAGTATTTTAGCCTATCGCATGCATTCATTGGATCCGGGAATCATGATGCCTGAATTAGGACGTAGATTATCTCATAAAGAAGGCGTAGATTTAATTAAAAATTGGATCCAATCATTGTAATGTTATGAAGAAAATATCGCTAATAATCATTTGTATATTGACCATACAATCTGGTTTATTGGGTCAAAGCAAGAAAGAGAAATTACCTAATATCATTTATATTTTAGCGGACGATTTAGGCTACGGCGATGTTTCAATCAATAATCCCAAAGGGAAAATCAAGACACCTAATATCGATCAAATTGCCCTTCAAGGTATGCGATTTACGGATGCGCATTCAGCTTCTGGCGTTTGCACGCCCACTAGATATGCCATTATAACCGGGCGATATCCGTTTAGAAGTAAATTGCCCGTTGGCGTATTAAGAGGATACAGTCGTTCTTTGATCGACACTGACCAACAAACCGTTGCGAAATTACTTTCACAAGCGGGATATTCCACAGGGGTGATTGGCAAATGGCATTTGGGGCTAGACTGGACTTTAAAATCTGGAAATGAAGCGTTATTAAATGAGAAAGAGCTAGGCATAAAGACTGAATTAAATCCAGAGACCATTGATTTTACTAAACCGGCAACGGCCGGGCCCAAATCAGCTGGATTTGATTATTCGTATATCTTACCAGCATCACTGGATATGCCCCCTTATTTGTACGTAGAAAACCAACAAGTGGAAGAACTTCCTACGGCCTATACCGCAGGAAATAAAATGGAAAAAGGGTATTCAGGACCCTTTTGGCGGGAAGGAAAAATGTCTCCTTCTTTTGATTTTCATCAAGTATTACCTCGATTTATTGACAAAGCAAACCAATTTATTGAAAACCAAAAAGGAGAAAAACCATTCTTTTTATATCTTCCATTAGCCGCGCCACATACGCCATGGATGCCAAATCCTGAGTATGTCGGTAAATCTGGGGCGGGAGAGTATGGCGATTTTGTCCAACAAGTAGATGCGTCCGTAGGTGCGATTTTGAAACAATTGGAAAAGTCAGGGATCGATAAAAATACGATCGTCATATTTGCCAGTGACAATGGTCCATATTGGCGTTCTGATTTCATTGAAAGATTTAATCATACATCGGCAGGTGAATTTAGGGGAATGAAAGGCGATGCTTATGAGGGAGGACATCGAATTCCCTTTTTTGTTCGTTGGCCCGCTCAGGTAAAAGCAAATACAACATCAAATGCCACCACCAGCTTAGCTAATTTATTAGCCACGTGTAGTGATTTGACAGGCATTAAAGCCACTTCAGAAGACACCTACAGCATTATGCCAATTCTAAAAGGCCAAGCACAAGAGGTAAAAGGCCAACCTGGAATTATTGTCTCATCGTCAATCGGATATTTTACGGTTCGAAAAGGAGATTGGAAGTTAATTGAAGGACTCGGATCTGGAGGGTTTACAGAACCACAAAAAATCGCACAGGTGAAAGAGGGAGTAAATGGCCAATTATATAATTTAAAGAGTGACCCCAAAGAAGCAAATGACGTTTTTGAAACGAATCAAGAAAAAGTGAAAGAGCTCAGAAATTTGCTACAAGAAATCAAAGGTTATAAAAAAAGATAAGTCATTCATTTTTAAATCTTCGAATCAAAAATCGATTCAACATGATTCGTACCACAATCATCCTCGTTTTTTGTTTGAGTATTTTTCATATGGGTAAAGCTCAAAATCTTGAGCAAACCATTCGAGGAAAGATTGCAGATAAGCAAACATTAGAACTTCTATCTAATGTGACAGTCAAATTAGTTCCTGGTAATCATGTTAGTTTCAGTGATAGCCTTGGTCGATTTTATTTTCATAAGATTCCATTAGGCCGATATAGTATTTCATTTTCGAGGTTAGGTTATGCGCCATTAAGTATTCCCAATTTAGAGCTTCGAAGTGGAAAAGAAATCAATTTACCTGTTGAGTTAGAAGAAGCACCCCAATTTTTACGTGAAGTAGTCGTAGTTTCCGAGCGAGCAAAAGACCGAGCAAAAAATGAAATGGCCATGGTTAGTACGCGCCAATTTTCAGTCACGGAAGCCAATAGATATGCTGGAGGATTTCAGGATCCGGCTCGCATGGCCTTAAACTTTGCTGGGGTAACAAATGCAGGATCGGATCAAAACAATGAGATTATCATTCGTGGGAATTCCCCAAAAGGATTATTGTGGAGGATGGAAGGGATCGAAATCCCTAATCCAAATCATTTTGGAGATGGGCAAGGATCCACCAGTGGAATCATATCGATGATTAATTCGACTAGCTTGGCCAACTCAGATTTTATGTCGGGTGCTTTCCCTGCGGAATATGGAAATGCCTCATCCGGTGTTTTTGACCTACGATTCAGAAGAGGGAACAATGAAAAGAGAGAATGGATGGCGCAATTATCGGTGGTCGGAATTGATTTGGCCTCCGAAGGGCCAATTGGCAAAAATGGCGGCTCCTATCGGGCTGGTGCTAGATATTCAACGTTAGAGTTGCTATTAAAATCGGGATTAATTAACATTAATTCTGGGAACTTTAAACCTGCTTATCGAGATTTAAATTACACAATTGATATTCCTCTGAAAAAAGCTGGGCTTCTTACGTTTTGGGGGTTAGCGGGAGCGAATGATACGGAAGATGAGAAATCGACGACCAAGGATTACTCAAATAGTGCCATGGGGGCATTTGGCTTATCCTATAAATTACCCTTCAAAAAAGGTCATCTTTCCACTGTCTTGGCCTTAACAACTGAATCGGCAAACGTAAGCAAAATTGAAATCATTTCGAATGCATGGAAAACCACCAGAGATCAACTTTATCGTTACCCCAATATACGGTTGAATGCTACCTATGTATATAAATGGAATGCCAGCTTAACGGCAAAATTCGGAATGAATATAAGCCAATTATCTTTTGAGCTCAAAGATGATCGTTGGGATGGTAAAAAAATAGTCAATTACTTAAATGAATCTAATTCCACGTTTTACGTCCAACAGTTTGGGCAGATTATAAAAAAGTGGACACCGGCTTTTCAAACTACTTTTGGGCTTCATGCATACCAATTTGAACTGAATCAATCTAAGGCCATCGAGCCTCGAATGGCCATTTCGATCGACAATCATTCGGGAGGTAGATTTGGTGTAGGGATTGGTTGGCATTCACGCATTGAGCCTATATCCACGTATCTTTTTAAAAGATATTTGCCCAATGGAAGTTTTGTGCAGCCTAATAAAAATATTGCGCCATCGCAGGCACTGCACCAAGTGGTTTCTTATGACCAAAGAATTGGTGAAAATACTCGATTGAAAGTTGAGGCTTACATCCAAAACATAAATCAAGTACCTATAGACACGACAAAGAAAGGATTATTTTCATTGGTCAATTATACATCGGGCATCCCCGGCCAAGTGCTTGAAAATACGGGAAAGGGAACTAATAAGGGGATAGAATTGACATTGGAAAGATTTTTAGCTGATAATTTTTACTATTTAGTTACCGCTTCACTCTTTGACTCTAAGTTTCAAAATAAGGATTTAGTGTGGCGAAATACTCAATTTAACAACCTATTTGCGGGAAATATTTTGGTGGGCAAAGACTTTACATTAGCGAAACAAAAGTCACTTTCGGTCAACGTAAGATATCTGCTAAGAGGTGGGAACCGATATACACCCATCAATTTAGCAGAGTCTATCAAAAGGAATACAACGGTTACTGTGCCAACAAAAGCATTTGAATCTCAATATCCAAATTTCGAACGATACGACTTTTCATTGGCCTATCGCATTAATAAATTGAATCATACGTGGTCTTTTAGGATGGATCTACAAAACATATTTAATACCAATAACATCATTGAGGAACGCTATGATTCAAATATAAAGGGCCTATCCTATCGATTTGCCTTACCCCTCATCCCGATTATTAGCTCACAATTAGAATTTTAAAAAAATCAGTTTGTTTGTTTCAAATTAGGTTGCAAATTAATGCAATCTCTATACCTTGCGAAGAATAAAATCTAAAATACCTAACCCATAAAACTAATGAATCATAAATCTAAGATTGAAGATATGCTGCTGGAAATGATCCAACCAAAATTAACAGAAATTGAGGTGCGATTCAGTCGAGGCGAAGGCCTAAACGGAGAAGATGTAAACACCCTATTATTAAAATCTCAGTTTAATCACATTAATCATTTAGACCTCCGATTGGATGAAGTGGTTGCTGATGTCGCTAGTTTAAAGACTGATTTCAAGCAACTCGAAACTAAGTTTACAGGGTTAGAAAATAAATTCGAAGTATTAGAAACCAGATTTGACGCATTGGAATCTTGCTTAGATGCCAAAATCGATTCATTAATTGCACAGTTTAATGAATTTAAAATGGAGCTCAGATTAGAAATTCAAATGGCCATACATAAATCCATGAAATGGAGTATCGGCCTATTAGCTTTCATAATTACTTTTTTGAAAGCATTGGAGATGCTTTTAGCCAAATAATTTAGTTTAATACTATTTTCCTAATACGATATTAACGATTCGCTTGGGAACGACAATTACCTTAGAAGGAGAAACGCCTGCTAAAATTTTAATCACCTGCTCGTTCGTTAAAACTCCAGTTTCTATTTCTTTTGGAGAAGCAGAGCTAGAGAAATCTAGCGTTAATTTTACTTTTCCATTAAAAGAAATCGGGTATTTAAATGAATCTTCATTTAAATATGAAGGATTAAATTCCGGGAATTTAGCATATGATATTTGGCCTGGTAATTCACCAATTGCCACCCATAATTCCTCTGCAATATGTGGAGCATAAGGAGATAATAAAATCAGCAACTCCCTCAAAACAGATTTTTTATGGCATTTTAGTTGGCCTAAATCATTCACACAAATCATTAGCGTTGAAACTACTGTATTAAAAGAGAATCGATCTAGATCATCTTTCACTTTTCTAATTGCGGTATGAAGCACACGAAGTTCATCGGCAGAAGCCGTTTCATCTAACACCTTTTTTACTTGTGTATTTTCGTCAAAAAACAATCGCCAAACCTTCCGCAAAAAATTATGTGATCCTGAAATTGAGTTCGTATTCCAAGGTTTAAATTGCTCTAGTGGGCCTAAAAACATTTCATAAACCCGTAAAGTGTCAGCACCATATTTTGTAATTAAATCATCTGGATTAACTACATTATATTTGGATTTAGACATTTTTTCAACTTCCCAACCGCATATATATTTACCTCCTTCCAAGATAAATTCCGCATCGTCAGGCACGTCATTTCTGGACTTTTTAAATGCCTCCAAATCTAAAATGTCATTCTCGACAATGTTTACATCCACATGTAAAGCAGCGACTTGATATTTATCCTTCAACCCAAATGAAACAAAAGTGACCTTTTCTGAATCCTTTAATCGATAGACAAAATTGGATCTACCTTGGATCATTCCTTGATTGATCAATTTTTTAGCAAACTCCTCCTCATTCACTAATCCTAAATCCTTTAAGAATTTATTCCAAAAACGACTATAAAGTAAGTGCCCTGTCGCATGTTCAGAACCTCCAATGTATAAATCAACTGCTTTCCAATAATCTACAGCTTCTTTTGAAGCAAATTCTTCTTTGTTTTGAGCATCCATATAGCGGTACCAGTACCAAGAAGAACCAGCCCAACCAGGCATCGTAGACCACTCGTAATCATATTGGTTTTTATATTTCCAGTCAGCAGATGCACGCCCTAAAGGTGGTTCTCCAGTTTCGGTAGGTAAATATTTATCTATTTTGGGCAACTCTAATGGCAATTCAGATTCATCGATCAAATATGGCAACAATTCTCCTTGGGTCGTAGGTTTAAAATAAACCGGAACCGGTTCCCCCCAATATCGTTGGCGAGAAAAAACAGCATTTCGCATTCGATATTGAATCTTTCCCTTCCCAATACCTCGCTGCTCCAACCAAGGGATTAACGTGTTTGTGGCTTCTTTATAAGATAAGCCGTTGATAATACCTGAATTAATGTAATGTCCCTCTTTAGTCGCATCAGCCTGTTTTTCGATTCCTTTTTGGGCATCTAATATGGAAATAATAGGCAAATCAAAATGAGTAGCAAAATTCCAATCTCGTTGGTCCCCAGAAGGCACCCCCATAACAGCTCCCGTTCCATATCCGGCCAACACATAATCGGCTAAATACAATGGTACGCGCTCATTATTAACCGGATTAATCACATAGGTTCCCGTAAATACACCTGAAATTTGCTTAACCTCAGAAACACGATCCAACTCCGACCTTGACTGAGTCCATTTTACATATTCAGCTACAGCTGATTTTTGTTCTGGAGTTGTCAATGAGTCAACCCATTCATGCTCAGGGGCTAACACCATAAAAGATACCCCATAAATTGTATCAACCCTAGTGGTAAAGACTTTGATTTTTTTGTCATCAACATTTTCAATGTCAAAGGTAACCTCAGCACCTATTGACTTTCCAATCCAATTCCTTTGTTGCTCCTTAATGGAATCTGACCAATCAACCTCATCTAAACCCGTCAATAATCGATCTGCATAAGCGGTGATTCTCATGGACCATTGGCGCATTTTTTTCTGCTCAACAGGATAGCCACCGCGCTCAGAAAAACCATCTTTAACCTCATCATTTGCTAAAACAGTGCCCATGGCAGGACACCAATTAACCACAGAATCATCTAAATAAGCTAGTCGAAAGCCGAGTGTATATTTATATTTTTCTTCTTCAGAATAGGAATTCCACTCGTCAGCTGTTATTCTAGATAACTCCTCATCACAAACAGCCCGTAGATTCACAGAACCCTTTTTGTGTAAAATCTCAATCAAGGTGTCAATCGACTCTGCCTTGTCTGTTTCCTGATTATACCATGAATTAAATAACTTCATGAAAATCCACTGAGTCCACTTGTAATAGGAAGCATCAGAAGTCCTCACTTCACGCGACCAATCAAAAGAAAAACCCATGTTTTTCAATTGCTCGATATATTTGGCAATGTTATTTTCAGTAGTCACAGCAGGGTGTTGACCCGTCTGAATCGCATATTGTTCTGCCGGCAAACCAAAAGAATCAAAACCCATGGGATGCAAAACCTCAAATCCCATTAGCCTTTTATAACGCGATATAATATCGGACGCGATATAACCCAGCGGATGCCCTACATGCAATCCAGCACCCGATGGATACGGAAACATGTCAAGTACAAAATACTTGGGTTTGTTTATATTTATTTGAGATTTGAATGTTTCATTTTTTTCCCAAAAAGATTGCCATTGCTTCTCAATCTCACGAAACTGATACTCTGAACGCATAAAATTTTTATAATCATGTAAAGAACTCGCAAATTAAGTCTTTTTTGTTAAAAAATATTTACTCTACTTTATTGGTAGATTAAGTAAAGTCTATTAGCTTTGTAGAGAATAAAATTTGATTATGTCTTTACCCAGTGAGCCAAGTAATTTTAACAGAAAGTTTCCAAGCCTTTACAAGGCCTTACAAATTATATGGAAAAGAGAAAGAAGTGTTACTGAAATAATCATCCATTTAAGTAATGCATTAGGCCTAATGATCGTTGGCCATCTCCTATTTAGCTACCTCACAACAGAAAATTTAATCGCTATTTTCAATTCAGTCGACTCTGAAATTCTATACTATATCGCCGGTGGATTTATTGCCCAAATGATCGATGGTGCACTTGGCATGGCTTATGGGGTGACGGCAACGACCTTTTTGTTGTCTGTCGGCATAACGCCGGCAGCAGCATCCGCTTCTGTTCATGCCTCCGAAGTATTTACCTCAGGCGTTTCAGGGTATATGCATCTTAAATTTGGTAACGTTAATTCCAAATTATTTAAAACATTAGTTATTCCCGGTATCATAGGTGCCATTTTAGGAGCTTATGTATTATCAAGTCTGGAGGAATATTCCTCTTATATAAAGCCCATCGTGTCCGTATACACTTTATTTTTAGGCGTCATCATCATTCGAAAAGCAATGATTAAAAGAATGGAAAAACGCCAACTAAAACGCGTGGGCTTACTTGCACTTTTTGGTGGTTACCTTGACTCAATCGGTGGTGGCGGATGGGGACCTATCGTTTCATCTACCCTAATCGCATCAGGTAGACATCCAAAATATACGATTGGCAGCGTTAATTTAACCGAGTTTTTTGTCTCTCTCGCTTCTTCAATCACCTTTTTCACGGTCATTGGTTTAGGCTATTGGCAAGTGATCATTGGCCTAATTCTAGGCGGCGTTGTCGCCGCGCCCATAGCAGCCAGACTAGCTAATAAACTTCCCGTGAAATCCATGATGATATTAGTCGGCATGGTGATTATCATCGTCAGCCTCCGACAAATTATTTTAGGAGTCCCAAAATTTTTCTAATCGACCACCAACTTTTTTAGGCTTATTTGGTTTTTCGAGGAAGTGAATTTTACAAAATAGACACCTCTTGGAATTTGAGATATGTTCAATCTAGCAGGATAAAGCTTCTCCATTTGAACATTATCGATTAGTTTTTTGCCCGTAATATCAATCAACTCATACGTACCATTTTCATTGGTCATAATTTGAACATATTCCTTACTAGGATTCGGCCATATCTGAAGAGAAGAATTTTCAATATTGGCGGATAATTCAGACCTAAATTTATTTTGCAATAACTGGACACCTCCCGTAGCTAAGCCGACACTTATATCCATTAATCCATCTTGATTCCAATCAGATGCAGATACCGTTGCCTTTTGACCAAAATTTAAGGACTCGAAATCAGCGTCGGTTCGCCATTGAATGAATGATGTCTTCGGGTCCAAAATTCCCACATGTAAACGACCTAATTTATCAATGCCGATAAAATCCAAGCGGCCATCTAAGTCAGCATCCGCCAAATCAAATGATTGTAAGATCCAATCTGTTTTTTTTGAAAAACCACCCCAATCAGCATTCTGTATTTTCAAAAAAGACTCATCATAACTCCGAATTCGACCACTTTTTTCTAAAACCAATAAATCCAACTTAGCATCTTGATTCCAATCCGTAAATAAAGGCCGATCGCCTATTGACATGCCCGGAAGGTTATATTTATTTATTTCAGCGCTATT
>CAMBGA010000081.1 GCA_945866095.1 Spirosoma fluviale | reverse complement strand
GTTCGCCAAAAATATAAAACCCAAATGCAGAACAAATGCCATTAATGCGAACCTCAAGATTAAAAGTTCCACCATTCTAACATGCTTAGGACTTACTAAGCGATCGAACAGTTGGCTGTATTTAGCTAAAAAACTCAGCATATAACATTTGGTTTAGAAAAATCAACACCTAAAAAAATAGGTATTTTTTTATTTTGAGGGTTTTTCTTTGACCTCTGACTTAGGTTTTTGCTCATCTTTACCTAAAGTATCTATTTGATTTTCAACAATTTCCTTGAGCGAATTATCAAAATAAACTCCATCAGATTCCATGTCCGCGATGTTGCGGTGCATGGCGTTATAGATTACTTTTTTTTCTTCTTTAGATAGCGATTTGTTTACAGCAAGATTCCCCACGAAGTTGACTAAACCTGCTCGAGGACCCGATTCTTTTTGGTAAACATAGGTCTCGTTTTCCATGACAGAGAATTCTCTGTACACCGCTATCATGAATACGATAAATAAAGTCGATATCACTGCGGTGAGTAAAATAATATCCATATCCATTATTTTTTCAATTTAGAGTTGATAAAATTCAATAAACCAAGGATTGTTGGCGGCCATAGACCAATAAAAATGGCCTTGTCCTTGTCGCCAACTACCAAAAAAAGGTATTCACTGACAAAAATGACAATGATGACAACAGCGATGATCAGAATTTCTGAGGCTTTAAAGTTTTTAAACATGACGAATGATTAATTTTTAAACTGATATAATAAAATGAGTAAACACAGATTAAAAATATATGTTTATTTCTTAATTAACAAAATTAAAGCCACAGATTTTCTGTGGCTTTAAAAATTGGATTAAACCTTTCCCTTATTTAGGAAGTACAACTGAATCAATCACGTGGATGATTCCGTTTCCTGCCTTCAAATCCGTAGCAACAACCGTAGCTGTTCCTCCTTTTTCGTCAGTCAATACAACTTTTCCGTTTTTCAACGAAGCTGTTACTGTACCTCCACTAACTGTTTTCAATGCTAAAGATCCGTTCGCAGCAGTAATAGCTTTCACTACTGTTGCAGCATCGAATGTACCAGCAATAACGTGGTAAGTAAGAATTTTGGCTAGAGTAGCCTTGTTTTCGGGCTTCAATAAATAATCAACAGTTCCAGCAGGTAATTTAGCAAATGCTGCATTTACCGGTGCAAAAACAGTAAAAGGACCTGCACTTTGTAATGTCTCAACTAAACCTGCTGCCTTTACAGCTGCAACTAATGTAGTGTGATCTGCTGATCCGATCGCAATATCTACTACTGTTTTTTGAGCGTTTGATGCAAAACTCATGCCGATCAAAGCGATTAATGTCAAAGTAATTGATTTTAACTTCATTTTTGTTTTTTTTGTTTTAGTACAATCCCATAACTTATTAATTATGAAATAGTTTTAAAAATTTTAAATAAAAGATCTTTTTTGGTCGCTCTTATTTGCTGCTTGGATTAAAATGGGGATTTTAAAATGTATTGAATACATCGTACGAATTCTTTATAATATGACGAAGTACACCCTCACCTTAATTTGTCAATTTAATCTACTTTAGTATTTGATGATTTTTAATTAATGCTTCACGTAATTCTTGGTAGGGAACTTCATGTGTTTGGCAATTTTTGTCAATAGCAATACTTGCTGCAATGGCAGCAGATTGACCTAATACCATAAATACCGGCTCCATTCGAATGGAACCATAAGCGATATGGGAAGATGAAAGGCAAACGGGGATAAACAAATTAGTAACTTCTGATTTTTTAGGGATGATGGATTTATAGCTAATTGGAAAGGGTGCATCGACATGCGCTTCCACATTTCCTTCGTTTTTAACATATCCGTTTAAGTCGACATACCTCTGAATGGGATGAGAGTCCATTTGGTATGCGCCTAGGCCAATTACGTCTTGGGCAACAGCCAACGCTTCACAATCACGCTGGGTCATGACATAATCACTGACTAAGCGCCTTGCCTCTCTAATGTATAATTGGTCAGTCCAACCTTCATCTTGGCTAAATTCGTCTTGACACATTCCCCATTTGGAAACTACATCACGCACTTGTTTAGGAATTCTTGGATGATATGCCAAAGTCCACATTAAGCCTTGTTGGTACTTTTTATGTAAGGATGCAATTTTCAAACGGTCTTCATAACTAGCTTCGGGGTAGAGATAATTTTGGCCAACAAAATCGGTTGAAAAGCCCTTTTGATTATTTGTATCCGTCTTTCGGTTTGGCATTTCCGAATTTATCCAAGGCACTAAAGGGTCCCCATAATCATACATTTTATGAATTTCACCTTTGGCGGCTTCATAATTGCGAAACAATAATTCATATTCTATTTCCTTGTAACCTATTGGTTTTTTAAATGGAATCCGATTATCAGGATGATCTGTCAGAGTCATTCGATAGCAATAGGCTTGAATTTTATGATCGGCTTGTCCATCAATTCCGGGCTTTCCAGGGCTGACAAATGGTAATAATCCACTTTTGGGATTATCTTTGACTAGATAAGGGCTAACTCCCTCGATAAAATTATGGTGAATCGAGTTCCTAGATATTTTTTTATGCAAGGTCAAGCTGACATTGTTTGCCTGAACTCCATTTAACGATTCTCCATATTGGCTATTTGACTCCCGGCCTACCGTATAACTGACCCCGGAGGCGGCCATCAAATCTCCTTCATAGGTACAATCCATAAACATTTTACCTTGATAAATCTGACCCGTTTCCATCTGTATCGATTTTATCACGTGTCCTTCCTTTTTTACGCCCGTTTTTCGATTTAAACGCTGTTGATAGACAATCCGAATGTTAGGTTCCTTTTCTAGCATTTCATGATATACTTTTAAAGCTGCGGAAGGCTCAAAAGCCCACATGGCATCTTCCTCAAAGGTATTATATCCGACACCACGATACGACTCCCTTTGTTGATAAATCCAGTTTTCTGGCTTCAAATAATACTTTTTGATATTTTGATAAAACTCACGGGAAAGGCCGCCAATGGCTTGCTTATTTCCAATATCAGTCTTGCCCAATCCACCCGTAGTTAGTCCTCCTATTCGCTTAAAAGGTTCAATTAAAATTACTTTTTTACCCATCCTAGAGGCTTGAATTGCGGCAGAAACGCCAGCTGACGTGCCTCCATAAATTACCATATCATAGGATTGAATAGTTTGAGCAATGCACAGATTTTGTATTAAAAAAGTCGATAGGATAAGCCAAATGGTGCGTAGATGACCAAATATTGAAACTGATTGAGCGCTTAGCATATATTGATATTCAAATGATTTATTGAAGATACGTTTTAAAGTAAAAAATAGATGCAACCAATAGGAATAATTTTTTACAGACGATTCATGACAATTTGAAGTCTTTAATTTAAAAAAGGATTCGACTTTACTTAGAGACTTAAATGTTTTTATGCAAAATTTGGATTAAATTATAGATGCAGATATGTTTGTAAATCAATAGTAAAACTGGATCAATTGGCCATTTCTATTGGCAAACGATAGGATTTTAATCGGATCAAAACAACGCGAATTTGAGTAAGTAATCGGTTGAAATAAAATTCAATCCTTTGAATAAGTGAACGGCTTTTTTTATTTCAGTTTGGTCGTATCTACGCGACTAGGGGTATCTTCCCCTGAAATGATACTCGTCGCGCTCTTAGCAATTGCCTTAATAATTTCGGTCATATTATCTAAGTCTAACGTCCGTACTTCATCGCTCGCCTTGTGGTAATTGGGTTCACTGTCCATTTTAGAGGTAGAAATGGTATGCGCAGGAACGCCTAATTCTGCTAAAGTTGCATTGTCTGATCGGTAAAATAAGTTTTGGTCTGGGTAAGGATCTGGATAAAAAGTAAATGGAGATCCTGTTAAGTTCTTCTTCAGAATTTCACCCATCGACGACTTCTCGTAGCCCGTGATGTAGGCGCTATTTTTACCCCATTTACTTTCTGTACCAATCATCTCCAAATTAAACATAGCCATTACTTGGTCTGGGTTAAATTGCTTCGAGAAATAAGAACTTCCGTGGCCACCGCTTTCCTCGGCTGTAAAGGCCGCAAAAATTAGCGTACGTTCGTTGTCACGTTTTTTAGCGTAGTATTTTGCCAGCATCATCATAGCGGTTGTTCCAGCAGCATCGTCATTGGCCCCGTTGTAGATTGAATCTCCTTTCACGGCTTTTCCGATTCCTAAGTGATCGTAGTGGCCAGAGAAAATAACGTATTCATTTGGACGAGATTTGCCAGGAAGGATCCCCACGACGTTAGCTAATTCGAGACGTTCTACTTGTTGGGTCGCTGTGAATTGATACTTCGTAGGAATGGCATTGGCAATCACGAAAACTATGTTGGCCTGCGTTTCTCTGAGCGGTCCTCTGCTAGATAGACGCGGAATGTATTTAGCAAAGCTTTCGTGCAAGAAAGCGATGGTTGGCTTTTTGGCATTCATAATCTGATAGGCTTTTTGGCCAAAATTTGCTCCTTCCTGAATGTTAACCACCTCGTAACCCGATTTTTCGTTGACTTCAATCGAAGATTCTTTGGAAATCAAGGCGATGTTTTTAGCCTCTAAAGATTTTTCATCCATGTTTCCGGAAGCGGAAATTAGTGAAGACTTAAACATAGGGAATGTCTGCAAATATGTCCCGTTGGTCTTTTGCAATTTTGCCTTTTTGAATTCCCCTGCAATGAAATTTGCGGCCTTTTCAATGCCCGGCGTAAAGGGTTTTCTGCCCGCTAGCTCGTCTGAGGCTAAATAGGTCTCGATACGCTCCGTTTCTGCGCGCGTAATGATTTTGTCAATTTTCTGCGCCTGAACCAGCAAGGGGAGCGCTATGAGTAGTAAGATTTTTTTCATTGGAAAATATTTATTCCGACAATATTACAAAATTACCTAATGAGATGATGTAGAACCATTTTGTATTTTTTGAGATGCTGATCGGATTATTGTTTGATGAAATCATAGCCTTGTGCGCGCTGGTTTGCTGCTTGGTCCTAAAAAGGTGCTTTTTTTATTTAAAATGAAATTAATGCTAAATTTGAATCAATATTAATCACTCCTTAGGGATTACGAATTAGTTCGACGACGTACGTTAAAATTCTAGTTTTTGCTTTAATGTATACTACTAGTGCAGCGGTTTTTTTAATTTAATTTTAAGAATATGAAGTATAATTTATTTTTGGTATTGCTATTCATTAATTATCAAGTCGCATTCGCTCAAAACAATCGCTTGGAAACGACCAATAAAATTGGTTGGTACAGTTACACAGGAACTTTTAAAGTATCAGAAAAAGTAGGAATACACACGGAATATCAATGGCGAAGAAATAACCTGATTACAAGTTGGCAACAAAGCCTTTTGAGAACAGGCTTAAATTACAATTTAAACCCAAGAGTATTTTTTAGATTAGGTTATGCATGGGCAGAAACCTACCCATATGGCGAGTATCCCCTAAATGGATTGGGCAGGAGTTTTACAGAACATAGAACTTTTGAAATGGTCCAACTCTCACATAAAGAGGGCATAGTCGATTTTTCTCACCGCTTTATGTTGGAACAAAGATTCATCGGAAGATATAGTTCGGCACAGGAGAATACAGAAGACGAATTTCCATTCTCCAGTCGAGCGAGATATATGATTCGTCTTCAGGTACCTTTAAGGGGAAAAGAAATAAAAGATAAGACACCGTATGTTGCAGCCTATGATGAGATTTTTATTGGATTTGGGAAAAATGTGAATGTAAATGTTTTTGATCAAAATAGAATTGGTATTTTAATTGGCTACCGCATTAATAAAAATGTTAGAATCGAAGGAGGTTATTTAAATCAAACGTTACAATTAGGCAGACTCATTAACGGAAAAAATGTGTTTCAGAATAATAATGGAATTATTATTAACACAAATTTTAATATCGATATGACAAAGAAAGCGGCGGATAAACGTAATTGAACTAATACATTTTGATAACCAATTAAGATACATTAACCGTTTTTTAAGATTGACAAATTGTTAGCAAAATTGGACCGATAGGTGCTTGCACGATTGTGCCCAGTTAGTAAGGGCTTGGTACAATCCCATGCGACGAATTAAAGATTAATCAGAGTATAAAAGATTACAAAAATGAAATTCAAATGAAAAATAATGGGTACATCTTCCTTTTCACATTACTGATTACTAGCCTAAGTCTTGTCGCTCAAAATCAAACTTCACCAGATAAGATAAAATTTGTCAGACAAGGTGTGCAGAGAATGATTTTTGACGAAAAGCAATCCATTCATTTGGCTGGAATTGAACCCAAAAATATCATCGGATTGTCTGCTATGCATCCCATCAGCCATTACAGGGATAATCACTCCCAGGTATATGTCAGCGAAGACAAACTGCAAATTCAATCAACGAAAGAAAGCCAGACAGCCATCTGGTTTGGTGGCTTTAATTCATTTGCCACTTACTCCATCGATCTGGCTTCCTGCACGGGAAAAGGAGACATTGGTTTTCAATTTTCAGATGCTAATCTTAAAGAACAATGCTTTATCAAGATTGAATTTAATGATTCCAGGCTTACCGAAGTAAAGTTAAGAGTCATTAAAAATGCTGTAATTATTGTGGATAAATCAATCGCTGTAAACTTGGAGGAAGAAAAAAGCGTGAAAGGCAGAATTATTCTCCAAATGCTGGGTAGTGGATTTACCTTGTATTTGCAAGATCAAGGATTGCCTCAAGTTATTGGACAAAGTGATTTTAACACCTATATTGATTTACGCGAAAAAAAATACATTCATTCTTTTCAATCACACCTATTTGTACATTTGAAAGGAGGACAAGTTCAGATCAAAAAGGTTGAAATGTCGCTAACCACAGGTATTGGGTTGGCTGATATACGGGCTATTACCTATGAAAATGGAGATCCTTTGCTTGATCAGGGTCGATTGTGGTATACCATGTCGATTCGTGGACGTGCCTTAGATCACCATATTCAAGGGGTATTTAGTATGGATCCAACAGTCTTTGATGTTCAGCTTGAAGGAATCATATTGTTTGATCGTAATGACGGAATATTAAGAAATGAGGTGGCTACGCATCTTTTTTATGACAGAAAAAATGAGATTTGGCGTGGATTAACTACAGGATTTAGCGCTTTTGCGAATCCAGATAAAGAGAAAAAACAACTGCTTGCTATTGAGAGTAAAAAGGATCCTCGATTTGGTTTCTCTACCATGTCAGCTGTTCCTATTGATATGGTGGGAGATATTGAAGACCCACATATATTATTTGATTCAGCGGCAAATAAATGGCGCATGCTTACCTGTGAAAATCTGAATGGGTATAAAGCTGTTGTTTTAGAATCAGATGATTGGAACAAAGGGTATAAAAAAATTGCGGGTCCCGTAGCACATAATTCGACCGGAACATCCATTCAAAAAATAGGCGATAAACTATTTTGTTTTTCAGGTAGTTCTGATCGCAAAATTCATATATACAGTTATCCTGGGCTCAATGAAGTAGGTAGTTTGCTTATGGACTTACCACCTTGGGACGAAACATCTGGGACAAGAGTTTGGCCTAACGTAGTTCAATTGCCAGACGGTTTTCCATTTCGATATATTGCATTAATGATGGACAGATTTAACTACCCAGGCTTGAAAGGTCCAAATTGGACCTATGGTGCGATTTATCTATATCACGGATATGATTAACAAATTAATCTAATAAGGATTCTAAGAACTAAGCTGAAGCCAACAACAAAATATGTTTGAAAATCGTCAGCAATAATTGGACCGATAAAGGTTATTTGATGAATCTTTTAATAGTAAACAAACCCACATTTCAATCGAAAACCCCTCTCGTGCTACCCGATTTGCTTTCGCTTCCGTAAAATAAAAGAATCCACCCTTTTGAAGTGGATTTTGATGATTGAGCTAGATTTGGTTGAACTATGCTCATTTTTATAAAAAGCGAGAGATGCTATTAAAGGACACCTAAATTACAGATCTCTATACTTATTTTTTTACTTGGAATTGGACTAAACGCTTTACATTGAGGACAATTTTGAACTATTGGATTCTTGGGAATAGAAAAATAAAATTCATCACCCTCTTTAATAGTGGACGGAAAAGTGCAGATGCTTCCTAAGCCAAAAACATTTTGATAGGTAGTATTGGTTAATGGATTTTGCCAACTAGGTTCATACAATGCCTTATCTACATCACCTTCAGTTATCTGAATTACATAATTCATGCAAACACCTTTTGCTACCAACTTGCCTTTAAAACAAGCGGGGGATAAATTTGACTTGTTGCAAGAGCTAATTAAAAGAATAAATAAAGCGACTACGTATTTTATCATTACTGTGAATATTATGTAATTTTTATTTGTTTACAAATAATATACTACGTCAAACTAATTGTACTTCTCTTTACAGGTGTTTAATCTACATTTGAATTTAAATATTCATTTTTTTCTTTTACAATATTTGACTGTTTTTATTTTCTTGTTGTTGAATCATCTTTGATTTTAATTCGAGTCCCCGCACGTGTAGGCTGTTAAAAATTTTTGGACAATCCAAAATGTTTATTTTGAAAATTAATTTAAAATTTTGCGTTTAAAATAAATCAGGACCGTTTTGAATGGAAGTATTCGAAAATTCTTTGGTATTGGTATCGGATAATCCATCCAATTGTAAATCGTCAGTAAAATTCGGCCAATAGACGTTATTTCTTAGGAGGTATTTTATTTAAAATGAATTATTACTAAATTAGGATGAACGTGAAACACTGCTTAAACAAAAGTTCAATTTAGTTTGACGACGTTTATTAAAATGTATTTAAAATGGTCAATATCATATGGTTAGTATTGGTTTTATTTGCCTTATTATATATGTATGTTTTTGCTGTTGATATCATTAAAAACAGAAACAATCTTGAAAATGTAAGCTGGGTTAAAACGGGACTTATTGGTTTTGTGGTAAACTTTTTTGACGTATTGGGTATTGGTGCATTTGCGCCACAAACAGCTCTTTTAAAGTTTACAAAACAAACCTCTGATAAATTAATTCCAGGCACCATGAATGTGGCAAACACATTGCCGGTTTTAATTCAGGCGCTCATTTTTATTCAAGTTGTTGAAGTGGAGCCCCTTACTTTAGTAGTTATGTTTTTAACCGCAATGATTGGCGCAATTTTAGGAGCTGATATTGTTGGAAAACTTTCAGAGAAAAATATAAGGTTAACCGTTAGTATTGCATTATTAATTACTGCAGGTTTCATGTTCGCCAACAAAATGCACTGGATACATGGCGAAGGGGTGGCGATTGGAATTCATGGATGGAAATTAGTTATAGCAGGAGTTGTTAATTTTATTTTAGGAGCCATGATGACTGCTGGCGTTGGTTTATATGCACCCTGTATGGCGTTAGTTTATATGTTGGGATTATCACCTCAGGTGGCGTTTCCTATTATGATGGGATCATGTGCGTTTTTAATGCCACCAGCTTCCTATAAATTTGTAAAATCAGGAGCATATAATAAAAAAGCGGCATTAGGTATGGCTATTCCTAGTATTTTTGCTGTGTTGATTGCTGCATTCATAATTAAATCTTTACCATTGGATACCTTAAGGTGGTTGGTGCTTATTATCATCTTATACACTTCAATAACCATGTTTTTGAGTGCGGTAAAAAGTAAATAAAATGCTGAATATTATTTGTAAATTTTATTAAAGCAAAAAGATATGTCAACTTATCCAAGTATTTTTAATGATGTTATTGGTCCAGTGATGCGAGGTCCCTCAAGTTCGCATTGTGCCGCCTCACTTCGTATAGCAAGAATTTGTCGTGATTTGATGGATGAGCAAATCAAAGATATTTTAATCACCTTTGATCCAAAGGGTTCATTAGCGACTACACATAAAAGTCAAGGATCAGACATGGGTTTATTTGGTGGATTTTTAGGTTGGGAAGCATATGATGAACGCTTGCAAGATTCCGAAAAACACTTAGCCGCCTCAGGAATTAATTACTCAATTAAAATTGATCATTTAGCTGAAAAGCACCCCAATACTTATCAAATATCATTGACCAATGATAAGGAAACTAGAGAATTAGTTGCCATTTCAACCGGAGGTGGTATGATTGAAGTTATTAATATAGATGGAAATAAAGTTTCAATCGCGGGCGATTATTTTGAAACTTTAATTTATTGCACAGAGGCTACAAGTATCATTAATTATCTAGAGGCAACGGTAGTATTTGATGAAATCAATTTTCATCAGGGTGATCACTCTTTCATTGAAATTAAATCGCAAAATAGAATACCTGAAAATATTTGTAATGAAATAAGGCAAATGCCTACGGTAACTTTTATTAAAGTGATTAATCCCGTGCTTCCAATAATGGCACGAAAAAATATAAAGGTTCCCTTTATTTCTTGTCATGAGATGATGGAATACAATAAAGGCAAAAATAAAGCACTCTGGGAGTTGGCCGTTGATTATGAGAGTATCCGAGGCAATATTAGCCCTGCATCCGTAATGGAAAAGATGAAAGAGATTATTCAAATTATGCGTAATGCAATTGACACAGGATTAAAAGGAACTAAATATAAGGATCGTATTTTAGGTAGTCAATCTCCTCAGTATAAAGAATCATTTGAAGCGAATCAATTAATTGGCGGCGACGTTATTAATAAAACTATTATGTATGTTTCTGCCATTATGGAGGTTAAAAGTTCAATGGGTGTTATTGTTGCTGCTCCAACTGCAGGTTCCTGTGGTGGATTGCCAGGCGTAGTATTTGGTACTGCAGATTGTATTAATAATAATGAAGACGCAATTATAAAAGCAATGTTATCTGCTGGTTTAATTGGTGTTTTTATTGCAGCGCATGCAACTTTTGCAGCCGAGGTAGGAGGCTGTATGGCGGAAACGGGTTCAGGTGGTGGGATGGCAGCCGCTGCGCTCGTTGAAATGAATGGCGGAAGTTTGGAGCAATCAATCGCAGCAGCTTCACTTGCACTTCAAAATTCATTAGGTATTATTTGTGATCCCATTGGCAATAGGGTAGAAGCACCTTGTCTTGGTCGCAATGTTATGGCAGCGACTAACGCTATTTCTTGTGCAAATATGGCATTGTCAAATTATGAGCATCTAATACCACTAGATGAAGTTATTGAAACTATGAAGGCAGTGGGTGATCAAATTCATCACACATTACGTTGTACGAATCTAGGTGGGCTATCTATAACTAATGCTGCCAAAAAAATAGAAGCTTTACTAGAGGAAAATCCATCCGTTTTTTATAAAAGCTGTTAAATAAATGGAGTTAACTTAAGGAAATATGAAAATTAACAAAATATGGACTTTACAAAAAAAACGTATTTAATTCATTTCATGTTATTCATAGGGAATACTATTTTTTCACAACCCGTTGATCGTTTTGTAAAAGTGATTCTTGCCGCGGATCATGGGGATTGGTTATATTGTACATCGTCAACAAAATTGGACCGATAGAGATTATTTCTTAGGGAGTGTTTCTTTAGGTATTGAATCTTTCAGGATGATAAAAACTAATGTCAATACTTGTAGGTTTTTCTTCAATGATTTCAGCTACTAATTTTCCAGTACCTGCACCCAAACTTAATCCGATCATTGAATGACCTGTTGCGATGACCAA
>CAMBGA010000080.1 GCA_945866095.1 Spirosoma fluviale | reverse complement strand
TTCCATATTTTTGATTCAATTAATTAGCCCTATTACAAATTTAAAAAAAAATCCTTTTAATCACCTATGTCTGTCCAATTAGCCGGTGGAATTCTAGCCATCTATTTTGCGTTACTTTTGGTCATCTCGTATTATACGTCAAAAGGTGCTGATACAAATGCATTTTTCACGGCCAATAGACAATCGCCGTGGTGGTTGGTAGCCTTTGGGATGATCGGTACCTCCATCTCAGGATTAACTTTTATTTCCGTACCAGGGGCCGTTGGCAAAACTTCATTCACCTATTTCCAATTAATCTTAGGGCATTCCTTAGGCTATTTAACCATTGCCCTCGTCTTAATGCCTCTATATTATCGAATGAATCTGATCTCGATCTATGGCTATCTAGAAAAAAGATTCGGCTTTTGGTCCTATAAAACTGGCTCGGCATTCTTTTTATTATCTAGGACCATCGGTTCTGCCGCTAGGTTATATTTAGCTGTCAATGTACTCCAAATAGCTATTTTTGCGCCCATTGGCGTTCCTTTCGTCGTCACCGTTTTCATTTCCATCGCGCTTATTTGGCTGTATACGCATCGTGGAGGGGTACAAACCATTATTTGGACCGATACCTTGCAAACGCTTTTTTTACTGATTGCCCTGTTTATTACGATTTATTTAGTGGGCCAACAAATGAACATGGGTTTTGGGGATATGATTCAAACAATTTCGGATAGCAAATATTCCCATATGTTTGAATGGGATTGGAAAAACCCGCATTTTTTTGGCAAAGATTTCTTAGCCGGAGTATTCATTGCCATTGTCATGACGGGTTTAGACCAAGATTTAATGCAAAAGAATTTGACCTGTAAGTCGATTGGCGAGGCTCAAAAGAACATGTTCTGGTTTTATTGGGTATTGCTTTTTATCAACATCCTTTTCTTGTCTTTAGGGGCTTTATTGTACATATATGCCCAAGCAAATCAAATAGCCATACCTGCAAAAACAGACGAATTATACCCGATGCTTGCACTCGGAGGCCAATTTGGCACTCTGGCCGCTGTGACTTTTTTGCTCGGAATTATAGCCGCATCATACGCGAGTTCGGATTCCGCATTAACCGCTTTAACTACATCATTTTGCATTGATTTTTTAAGTATAGAAAAGTTCAAAGAGGAAAAAAGAATTAAGCTTAAACACCGTGTACACTTGGGGTTTTCGCTCTTGTTTTTTGTGGTGATCGGATTGTTCCACTTATTCAACAACCAAGAATTGATCGCAGCGGTATTTAATCTTGCAGGATATACCTATGGGCCTTTATTAGGATTATTTTCCTTTGGTTTATTTACCAAATTACAAGTCCGCGACAAACTAGTGCCTATCGTTTGTGTGGGCTCACCCGTTTTGACTTTTATATTAGAAACACAATCTCAATCCTTATTTGGAGGATTTGGCTTTGCTAAGCTGATATTGAATGGAAGTATTTGTTTCCTTTTACTATGGCTCATCCGAGAGAAAAAAATGGCATAAAAAAAAGGCGACCCATTGGATCGCCTTTCCTTCACAATTCAATAAAATTAGTTTTGAACAAATTCTCCGTTCGCTTTTAATTCAATTTCTTCGCCTACAACAGCTGCTGGCATAGAACCAACACCAAATGCCGTACGATTCAAAGTTCCAGTAAACTTAAATCCAGCGATTTTTTTACCTGCTTTGTTGGTCGACACACCATTTAAAGTACCATCCAAAGTTACTAATTTAGTTACTCCGTGCATGGTTAATTCGCCTGTCAACTTATACTTGCGATCAGCCACTTTCTTGAATGAATTACTCTTGAAAGAGATAGTAGAAAATTTAGCTGCGTCAAAAAAGTCAGCGCTCTTCAAGTGAGTATCACGGCGATCCACATCCGTAAATACTGAATTAACATCAGCAGTTAAATCAAATTGTGCGTCCGAAAAATCATCTTTAGTAGCTGTCAAAGTAGCATCAGAGATTTTAAATGAACCTTCAACATCAGAAAGCATTAAGTGAACAACACTAAAACCTACTTTAGAATGAGATTTATCAACACTCCATTTTTGTGCAGTAGCCGTAAAACCTAAAGCCATAAGGCCAACAATCATTAATACATTTTTCATTTTGGTAAGGGATTAAAAATTAAAATTTGTCAAAATTACATTAAAAATTATTTAAAAATTTAATTTAACTATAAATCAAAAAATTAAAGTCCAAATTTAAAAGTTTTTTCTTGCATCATCTACATTATCCATCTCGACCGTTTTCTTAATCTTACGCCAGTCGATCGTCCGATTGTATTTAATCATGGTCTTATCCGCATCGAAAATCCGTGTATCAGGAAAAACAAATTGATATGGTTTAAAATTAGGTTTCTCCACAAAAAAATCGTCCAATATACTAGCCGTTTGATCGTAATGATTCACAGGAGGAATACCTAATAAAGTATAAATAACGCGCAATATCGATCCAAAATTGGCATGTGTATGCGACACATAATCACGTTTCACGTACGGACCGGCCAACATCAAAACACTTCTATGTGCGTCAATATGGTCCACCCCTCCTTGAGGATCATCCTCTGTCACAATGACCAACATGTTTTTCCAATAGGGCGTGTGCGACAAAAACTGAAGCATGCGGCCCAAAGCAAGATCATTATCAGCCATGTATGATTCATTGAATGGAAATCCATCGACCGCGCTTGGATCCGTCCCATGATCATTGGGTAGCTGGATTGTCACTAAAGAAGGCATTTTCTCCTTCCCTTTTAACCACATTTTGGTGAATTCTTCTTCAAATTGTGCTACTCTAAATTGGTCCGGAATACTCATATTAAATCCCGCATAATTATGACTTGTACGATTATATAATGCCTTTTGCATAGGTACCATGACCACATGACCCGCTCCAGTCAAGGTATCAAACCAATCTTCACGAACGTGCCCTGTTTCATTCGCCTCGCCAAAATTATAAAAGGATACATTTTTTCTTTCTAAGGCCTCCCAAATGCCACCCACCTCAGCAAAATCTTCAGGATCCATACTTCCTGTTGAACCTGGAAAGCGCCTACCCGGTGCTTTCGAAAATATTTTAGCAGATTTGGAGACACTAGAATTGGTTTCCACCCATTCATTGGGAATGACACCCATCATCCAATGATGTCCATGAATGGAGGCGTCACTGTCGCAATAAAAATTATCACTCATCGAAAATGCCTTTGAAATCAAATGATGATTCGGCATCACATTCACATTTTCAAACATATGCGCTGAATCCCTTACTGTTCTTCCTAAACCATAACGAGCAATGGTAGAATCGCCATTGGCCCCTTTAAATTGGCCAAAAACCTCATCATAGGTACGATTTTCCTTCGTGATGTAAACAATGTGCTTGATTGGAGAATCAGGGTTTCCTTGAATATTGAAGGTTTTATTGCCCCGATTAGCTATCGATTTCTCAACAAAAGTGTAAGACAAAACCTCTTGCGTGTATTTTGCTAGCTCGGCCGCATTAGGTGTTTTTAATTGTTGGAATGTCCCTAATTGAATATCGCCAACATACGCCCCTTGGACCGGCGTTATAAACCCCTTACCCCCATTTTGTCCCGCACCATATCCCCTACTAGAACTAATGAACATTGTTTTTTCATCCGCGGATAGTAAAACACGCGTCGGACCCCAACCCGTTGGAATGAATCCTTTGGTTTTCATGGTTATCACATCGATCACCGCCACCGCATTTAAGCCTAAACAAGTAACATAAAGTGTTTTTTCATCTTTGGAAAGACAAAGACCAAAGGGCAAATACCCCCTTCTTTTATCTAATAAGGGTGAAAGCTGAATCGGGATATGACTCTTAATTTTTTGTGTTTTAAAGTCTAAAACCGCAATATTATCATTGGTTGCATTACTTACATAGGCGAATTTTGAACCTAAGGCGAGTGAATTGGGGCTAGAACCGCCAACGACTTCCATTTCTTCCACCATTTCACCCAATTGGAATCCAGGCTTATATTTTTTAACAATTTTATTGGTCTGCAGGTCAATTTGGAATACACTCATGGCCTCATCGGATCTAGGATCACCTAAACCAGGAATCTTTTTTCCATCAATCACGGTGCCCTCACGCGATTCTTTCGTATCATTTCCATAAGGATGATACGGAATATACTGGGATTTTAAATTTAACAGGTTAGTTCCCTCCACTAATGGATAGGAATACATGCCTACATTGGCTACAAAAGCATATTTTTGATCTAAACTTAATGTAACTCCAAAAGGTAATCTACCCGTAGGGATGCTATGTAACAATGTACCATCCGTTAAACTGATACGAACCATACGAAAATTCGCTCGATCAAGGACCAATAATTCATTTTGCGAGGGCGAAATAGTCAAATCGGAGGTAAAACTATCCTCATATATTACTCCTGAAACTACACCGTCTAAACTAAAAGTTCGCAAGACCTTCGCCGTTTGTACGTCTACTTCCAGCACAGTACCCGCGTCTCCCCCACTTAAATAAACTTTTTGGCTATCCATGGAAAAAACGACACCTAAAAAGGAACTCTTTCCGTAAGTTGAAAGCTTGCCAGGAGTGCCAAATTTTGGAAAACGAATGGCTTGATTTGTACGTAAATCAATCCGGGTAAAAGCTCCATTATGCAAGGTTATAGCCCAAAGTCCGTTATTACTGATGGCCATACCATAGGGGTCATTCGTAATCCTGGTGGTTTTTCCGGCAGGTTTAACATATCGACCGCTCGGTAAAATGGATATTCCTGCAGTATCGATCTTAGCAAATTGATTGAATCCAGGAACTTCCAAGACTTTTTGTGCTTGGCTCAAATGAATCGTAGAAAAAAGGAAAAACAAGACTAATATTCGCTTCATAAATAATTTAAATTTTGTTCAAGTTATTGACATTTATTGGGAATACGAAGTCGACTTTAAGGATTTAAAGAATTCATAATATGAATTATCCTTACCTTTGCAAATCAATTTAATCCCTAGCTCTTGAAATTATTGTTTTTACTATTAAATACTTGGATTTTAAGCCATAAGCCTGATACCTTAAAAACACCCTTAAGTATTCGTGGAAATATCCAATTGACCAATAATGCCATTTCACCAGTACCTGCTTTTACACTGGGAAAACCAGCTTTATTAACCACCTTATATTTACAAAAAGGTAGATTTGCATTCCATCCTGAGTTTAATTTTGATTTAGAAGCAAAACCATGGTCAGTCAATACCTGGGTTAGGTACCAAATCATTCAACAAAAAAAATGGGATTTTACCTTAGGAAATAACTTTTCATTATTTTTCAAAAAAAACAATCCTGCTTTGACGAAGGAAGAATACCAACTGCAAAGATATCAAGCCTTTGAATTCAGTTTGGGTTATCATTTCAACAGCATGCGCGGGGTGAATTTGATGTATTGGAAATCTCAATCCTTAGATGAAGTAGGAATAAAAAATGGTTTATTTATTATGTTAGTAGGACAAATTGGTGACCTATGGAATGGGAAAAATATACGATTAAGCATTAGGCCTAGTCTTTTTGTGATTAAAAATACAGCTCCATTTACCGGATATTTTACATCCCAAATTTCAACTTTGTATTTAAAAAAAACACCCTTTAATCTAAGTTACCAAACCGTTCATCCATTACATACAGAACCAAAATCAAAATTTAATTGGAATGTAGGTTTAAATTTTCAGTTCTAATGAACCATTATTCAAAGCTTACCATGGCTTTAATTACACCCATAGAAGGATTAATTAAATCTGGAAATTGAGAGGCCAAATCCTCAAAAGCAATTCGGTGCGAAATAAAAAGATTGGGGTCAATTAGCTTTTGTTCTATGGAATCGGCCACCCATTGGAAATCTTCACGCGTGGCGTTCCGACTGCTCATCAGAGTTGCTTCACGTTTGTGAAATTCAGGGTGTGAAAAAGAAATTTCGTTCAGTTGCAAGCCTATTAACACATAAGTGCCTCCATGTGATATGTATTGAAATGAATGTTCCATGGCCTTTTTATTGCCCGTGGCATCGATGACAACACGCGGCATGTTTCCATGTGTTATTTCCCTTAAAGCTAATAAAGCATCCTCTTTTTGAGGATTAATGCAATAAGAAATCTTAAGATTTTCCATGGCAAAATCGAGCCGATTTTGATTGACATCTTGCATGATCACTTGGGCACCGGCCAATGAAGCCATGGCGGCAGCTCCCAGGCCAATGGGACCAGCGCCTACAATTAACACAAATTCATGGGGTTTGATTTGGGATCTTTTGATCCCGTGAGCACCGATGGACAATGGTTCTAACAGAGCCAAAGCGTCAAGATCTAAAGAAGCACTTTTAAATAATGCTTGGATCGGAATTAAAATAAATTCTGCCATGCCACCATCGCTATGAACTCCAAAAACATTTAACGTTGAGCAACAATTTGTCTTTCCTTGAGTGCAGGCAAAACAAGTCCCGCAAGAAAAATAGGGAATAATACTGACTTGGTCACCTATTCGATAATCTGCATGGGTTTCAATCTCTACGATTTCGCCCGCTAGTTCATGCCCAAGAACACGTGGGTAATTAAAAAATGGCTGCGTCCCCTCAAAAGCGTGCAAATCAGTCCCACAAATTCCAATGCGTTGGACCTTTATCAGCGCGTAACCTTTTTTGATTTCAGGTACGTGGCCATTTGAATAGGCAAACTCTCCGGGTTTTAGACATGTTAAAATTCTCATTGGCTAAAATTTAAATGCGTTTTTGAGCGCAAAATACATGACATCTCGACCATTTCCTGTGTCGCTCATGTAATCACCTGCCTCACAATAACCTAACTCAAATTGTAAGCTAACATTTTTAGTTGGGAAATAATTTACATCTAAAGCAAAAATATTCCCTACTCGCCGAGCATTACTGACCTTGTTTTTTCCTAAAATAGGCCTTAGTGGTATCATATTAGGGGTAAATATTCCATCGGCTAAACTCTCTCGGGTTACAAATGAGCTACGTAATGTCGCCAACCATTTATTGGTATGCTGATAACGGACATATGGACTAAGGTTAATCGTATTCGTAATATTCAAGGCAACGGTTTGACCAAAAGGAGGTTTGGCATACAAAGTATTAAATGTATTTAGTTGTGAATCTGAATTTGATTTATCCCCAGGAACATAATTTCCACTAAATCCAAGATAAAAATACTGAACGGGGCTAACGTTAAAGTCCCAAACGGCCATATAGGATGAGATGGATAATTCGTCAAACGCACCTACTTGTTTGGCTAATTCCACATCATAATTCCAGGGACCTAAAGAACTATACAAGCGCATACCGAATGTATGACGGTTTTCATTTCCTTTTTTAAACATGTATTGCCTCAAATTACTCTCTGAGTTAAAATAAAATAGATCCAAATTAAATCTGGATTTAGAGGAGCTATGCATGTAATAAAAGCCATATAGTGATTCCGATGCAGGTACATCATCAAAAACGCCGGTATTCATTTTCATGGGTTTGGAGGTAAAAAAATCTAATTTGTTTCTTGGACTTATATATTTTAGGGTTGCAGCTTGAAAAGTAAGCCGTGTATTGGGTCCTTCCCTAGAAGCCACGAAACGTTCTGAGCCATAGGCAAGTTCTTGTTGGCCCAAACGAAATATCCAATGATTATTAAATTTATAATCCAAAAATAATTGGTGAGTGGACAATAAATTTTCGTCAATTTGGGAGTTAATCGGATTAGGGTTTAAAAATCGGGCTGTATTATTCAATTGGGCAAAAAGACGAAAGGTGTTTTTATAGGTCAAATTGGCATGGAACATAATTCGATGCATGAGTTGGTGTGGACTATCGGTAACAAAATCGCTAGGTACCTCACCAAAATTTACATGTTCATAGGACTGATATTGCTCTCTCGATTCTCCGCCTAGGCTCAATTGGAAATTAGTGCCTAATGACACATTTTTAATTTTTTCTTTCCAAGTCGTTTTGAGTGAATCGGCTTTCAAATACGAAAAATCGTCATCGAATCGTAATTTAGCAATGGTTTGAGCATGGCTATTGTATTGAAGAAAAATTCCAAAGTAAAAAAACAAATAGATCTTGCGAAATCGAAGGTCAAACATCAAAATTGATTAAATCAAATACAAAAAAAAGGCTTTTTAAAATGATATGTACTATTTAGCGACGAAAAAGAGCACTTTAGATCAAAAAATGTTTAGAATTATTTAAACACGTCCTTGGGTTTTATCAAAATGTTAAATTCCCGACAATTTCACCTGGGTTAGCTCACCCAAAACTTTATTTTTAGCACCTGAAATATGGATGATTCGGAGGCTATAAAGATCATCTGGGAAATATTTAAAAGGAATATTTCCACTCAAATTTTTAACACAAATACCTGAAAAATTAGATACTTGGCTTTGAAAATCGCTGTTTCCCCAAAACATATTAAATACCCAGTATTGATTCAATTTATTACGAAGAACAATATAATAGCCATCAGAACCCGTTGAAATAACTGTTTTAGCATTTTCATTGTGGTAAAAGATGACATTATCCTTAGTGGCTATATTGAAATCAGTAATATGATTTTTTTCTTTTGGCAGTGGTGTTGAAAAATCACTGATTAAAAATCGAGAGATGGCATCCAACTTAGGATCTAATTTGACATACTGATGTGAGAAAGAAATATCAATTACTTCATTTAAATAGATCATGCTTTCAACAATAGAAGTGGATAAGGAAACTTTAGGCTTAGGCAATAAATAATCTTTTGATATAATTGGATTCGCTAAATCAACTTTTTTATCTTGATTAGACTTATAAAAAAAATGCTCACGATGCTGCAAATCATGTTTAATAAAATTAGCCGTAACCACATTATTAAAGTTGACACTATCTAATAATTTACTGGTGTAAGAAAGGAAGCAAAAAGAAATTGATATAAATAATAAAATATACTTCAAAATACGATTGCCTGATAGTTTATCATATAACAACAAACAAATTAAGCATAGACCAACCGTCATGGTAATGGCATATCGGCTTTCAAAAACCAATTCGGGACTTTCATTTGCTCTGCCAATGGAATAGACCAACATAGTCAATAAAATAAATAGTAATCCAGAAACAATGAAATCAAAATTTGATTTAACTAAAACAATGGATTTAAAATGATCAATCAAGAATTTAATTAATATAGCTGCAAATAAAAGACCTAAACAAAAGCTTGATGCAATTAAAATATCAATAGACCCAAAACTAAAAATTGATACCGATGAACCCAAATAGACAAAAAAACTTTTGGTAATGGGCCAAAACAAAAGGGCATTTTCCAACAAATGAGCCCTTTGCAAGGGATGGACATAGCCGGTATAATAAAGTATGACAATGAACAAAAAGGTTATAAGCCAAATGGATATAAACTTGGGATGAGATCCCTTAAATAAGGGCAATGCTGAAATAAATACAAGTAAGCCATTCCCACTAGTAAAAGTGGCTAGAACCGCAAAAAATAAGGCGAAGATGAATTTAAACTTTGATTTAAGATCGACTAAAAAATAAAATGTGACTAACACGAAAAACAATATGGTATTATTAGAAAGTGCACAAATAGCCCAAAATGAATTTTGGTAGTAGAGGAAGTTGAAAAGAATAAAGGCAATAGGTAAAATAATCCAACGAGGCTTGTTAAATTTTAAAATGTACCCATACAATATAAAAAATACCCCCAGGATTGAAATAGATCCTAGCAGATCAAATAATTTGTAATTTATATTCCCAAAAATCCAAAATTGAATAATGGCTATGATCGACAAATAGCCAACTCGATGTTCATTGTTCTGACTAATGATTAGAGATAATTTCTCAAAAAAAGAATCCCCTGCCGAAAAATACCGAATAACTAATCCATTGATGGCATTCCAATCATCTGAATAAGGAGCATTAACAATAAACTTATTTTGAATTAGGAAAAAGAAGAGAATAGGAATGAATGAAATGAAAAAATAAATATGAGGATGCTTTCTTAGTCTCATGGTACAAATGTTATTGTTTTTGCCCCGCCTTTGCAATTCACTAACCTGACAGAAATAAAATTAAAATTACTATTTTTAAAATTTTTTTGCAAAAAAATTAAATAGGCAAGAGGGATTAGGTAATAGGTATTAGGTAAAAGGTAATAGGTATTAGGTAAAAGGTAATAGGTATTAGGTAATAGGTAATAGGTATTAGGTATTAGGTAATAGGTATTCATTATCGATTAGCCAATTTTTTAAGTTCTTTGGGGCTTAAAGCGTGGTTAAAAACAGCTAGACCGCCAATTTGTCCTTTAAAGAAGTTGCCCATTCCTCGTTTTAATAGCACCGCTCCTACCGTAAAATCTGAACCATTATTGCCCATTCCATTTGGAAAAAAATAGGGGTTTTTGGACTGAATCAACCCATCTGGATATCCATCAAAGCCCTTCGTATTAAGTATTAGCTCTTTTTCTCTTGCTTGAAATTCTCCATTGACATACGAACGCATATATTGTCCATCGTAAGTAAAAGCGACAAAAGTCCATTCATTTGCCTTAACTTCTTGTTTGCTCGCAGAGTAATCACTCGAATAAGGAAAAGGGGGTGTCGGCTTGCCGGTATACGATATATGTCCACAGACTTGATTTTTTCCATTGTAATGGGGCAATGAAACAAATAAGCCATATTGCCGTTTCCCGCCATCGAGATACTCATTCCACATGCCGCCAACAAACCCCGTCGTTTCGCCAGTCCATTTAACCCAAGCAGCTACAGTGACTCCTTGGCCTGATCCATAAATATTTAATAGCCCTGTTTGATTATTTTTTAAAGACAAATAAGCTCCATGACCAAATTTTGCTGAATATCCAGAAAGTGGCCCCTCATCCATTCGATCAATTTGACCATCCATTTCGGATAGTTCATAGGGGCCCAACAATGACCTCCTTTTCTCCCCTTTAGCTTCTTTAAAATCCCATAAGGCAATTAAATGCTTTGTTTTTAAAAGCCGATTTGTCAAAGGAATTTGTTGGCCTATGAGCATTTCGCTGATCAAAAGAAATGTAAACAAGACAAAATATTTCATGCTAATTGTTTGAAATTTAAATTTAAAACTATAAAAAATCGATCTTAAAATTATTTGATATGTATGCTAATCTATCAATTCCTTGATTTTTTAAATAATAACAAAACAAGAAAATCAATTTTACATACCATTCGAATTTGTTCATAAATGTTTAAATTTATTTTTTAAAAATCATTTTAAGGACTTTTAATCTTTGAAAAATTAACAACTCATGTATAAAATCTTCCTATTCATTATCATTCCATTTTTAGCATTGAGCCAAAAAAAACTATTTTCTCAAAAAGGCATGCAGCCTGATTTCTATGTTCATCAAAATGGACATATAGATTTAGTTTTTGGCCTAAAGAATGTAATCTATTATGCTAAGTCAATAGATAAGGGTTTACATTTTTCTGAACCTCAACTCGTAGATTCATTGCCCGGCCTACATCTAGGCATGTCAAGAGGCCCTAGAATAGCCAGTTCTAATAAATCAATCATCATCACAGCCATTGACAAAAAAGGAAATCTGCACGCCTATCGAAAAGAAATTAAAGACAATTTGTGGCAACATCAAATCGTCAATGATATACCCGAAATTGCTAAAGAAGGATTTAATGCCATAGCCAGTAATTCAAATGGTCAGTTCATGGTCATCTGGTTAGATTTAAGGGGTAATAAAAA
>CAMBGA010000079.1 GCA_945866095.1 Spirosoma fluviale | reverse complement strand
CGGAATATCGTCGCCCCATTGCTGCATGATTGTGCAAGGATATAGGTTCCAGGTTTTGGAAAGGATAAATTTAGCTCAACTACCTGGCCGGGATCGTTTTTGTCGTCGGTCAATTGGTTATTCACTTTGGTTGAATTTGTTTGCGTTCTAGTAGCCGTTAAATCTTTGGTTACTGATGAGATTAATTCACCACTTTCATAGTTGAAAACATCAAAAGTGATGGTACCCGATGTGCCGACATAGACCCTCGCTGATTGTAATACGATGGGAACTTTGATGTCAAATATAGGTGCCGGTCCAAAATTTTCAAAATAGGAACCTGAGCCAAAGTCCTTTTTTGTTAGAGGCTTCATCGAGCCTGAAAAGTCATTAGAGCCTACTGTGAAATTCGTTGAGTTTGGAGCAGTGGCAGTCGTACCTGAGGCCACCAAAACATTATTGCTGTACCAAAGCGGATATCCCTGAGACGCACTTAAATTTAATGTACTTGCCCCCGAGCAAAACAAACCTGTTCCCACTGGTGCTTGCGGATTTTCGATACTTTGATTGACACTTAATAAATCATTGTTGGTATTTTGATCTACATCAAGACTTGATATAGCCTTTAACTTATATGTTTTACCTGCAACCCAATTTGCGTTTCCAGTGACCGTAATAATTTGTTCAACTCCCGCGTCAATTTTTAATACTTTCCCATTAAGACTTCCCTGCAGCAAGTTGTCCAAATAGTAATTAAGTGTAACGGGGACATTGCTTTGAGATTTACTTCCATAATTTTTCACTCGGACCGATAACGAAGTTGGCCCATTGGTCGCACAATAGCTAATGACCGGATTTGAAATAGATAAAACACCCATATCATTGGAGGCCTGAATGACTTGAATGACATATTCTTCTGATTCACCAGTGCCTAAATTCCCACAAACATTAGTCGATGAATTCCCTAGTTCACTGACAACCCTCATTCGGAAGTATTGATTTATACTAAGGTTGGACGGAACTTTAAATTTTGCCGAATAGCTTTCGGTGCTCAGGAGATCACTGGCCAACATCACCTCATTTGAATCTTCGAAGTCTCCATCTTGATTCCAGTCTACGACCACTTTTATTTTTTTGCTGGCAGTACTGGAGAAGGTTAATATAAGGTCGCTGGATCCACCTAATTCTAAAGGAATAGGCGTGGAGGTGAAGTCTTGCGAAGTTGATACGGTATTTGAATAGGTGCCAACAGCCAGTGACTTGATAAGATTTTGTGGGCTTGTTGGCGTAATCGCACAATAAGCTTTTCCACCAATACCGGATACAATCAACGAGAAGTCTTGTTTGTCATTTTTTAAAGTACCCTTGTGTGAAATCGATAATTCATATGATTTTCCTGGAACAGCACCTTTAATGATGATTTTTTCAATGTTATCACGAATATTGTCTCCAGCTTCTGCGATTTTTTCTGGGGCGGCGGGGTCTAATATGAAGGGCAGAAATTTTCCTGCACCATCCGAAATTTTAATATCCAGGTCATTAACTAATTTAGGTTTACGGTTATTTAAATTTTCAGTGTTAATTGGATATACAGTTGACTCAGGATCAGTCCAAGAAATTGTTGCGACCAAATCGCCTTTCCCAGATGCTACGAATGAACGCTTATCTATTGAGGAGTTGGCCAATGTGCCTTCAGAAATCAAGTTTGAGGTTTCAACATTTAAAATAACTTTTGCCGCTTTTTCCATGTCTAAAAGACCCCAACCCGTTTGGTAGTCAGGGCCGACTGCTGCCATATCCATTGCAGTATGCAATATGACCCCTTTTAGAGTAGCTGCACGCATAAATGTATTGGTATTTAGACGGTTGTATAACTGTTGAAGCAAAAAGATGGATCCTGACACTTGAGGGGTGGCCATAGAGGTGCCACTTAAGTAAGTATAGCTGGTGGTGGAGGCATTACTGGTGGATAAAAGATCGGTGCCAATTCCTACAATATCAGGTTTAATTCTTCCATCGTCTGTGGGACCCCAAGATGAAAAGCTAGCCAAAGTAACATCACTTCCTTTTTCGGGAATGGTGTACATGGATTCTGCGGCGCCCACGGTTAATATATTTTTGGCAGTTCCAGTAGTGGAAATAATATCATATCCGTCATTTTTACTTCTGGCAATGTTGGAAGAATCTTTGGTAGATGTCTTTAGAAAATAGTATTTCCCTGCCTCTGGACCATTCGCATCACGGCTGTTTCCAGCGGATTTAACAATTAAATAATTAGGAGCATTAAATGCGATTTTATCTAGTGTTTGAGCGTTCCCATTATAAAATCCAAACTTATAGTCCTCGTAGGTACTTACTTGGTCCTCACCCCACCACTGCCATTTATTTTTTGTTGAATCATAGACCCAACCAGCTTGATAACCATAGGAGTGATTACTTACTAACAAAGGGGGACCCGTTTTTGGAATAGAGGCATCACTGATTTCAGCATTATCATTATTGTAATCCCATAATTTAAGATCTGCACCAAACGACATCCCCTTCGCGTTGGAATTAATGCCTGAGGCAATCATGGTACCGGCAACATGTGTGCCGTGGATATCAGTAGTACTTAAATTCTCTTGTAGTTTGATGCGACCTCCAAATTCTTGGTGTGTTGCCAAAGCATTTCCTCCATCCCAAATCGCTAAACGGCCAGACATAGTATCTGATTTTCCACTTAATGAAATCCCTAGGCTTCCTCCTGAATAGAGTTGGTTTGTCTTAGTGGTCGCTGCAGCTTGTGTATTGGAGTGGTTTATAATATAGAGCGGTTCGCCTATTTCATTGATTTCTTGAAGACTTAAAAATCGCCCATTCCCTAAATCCGATTTTATTTTAAGACCTCTTTCCCCTGCAATACGGATGCTTTTTTTATAATTGCTATCTAACTTCCGACTAAAATCTTCTGCATTTTTTATGCGCTCATTGGTTTGCAGGAGCCGATTTTGTGTTCCTTGTGCCGCTATTTTTTGACTAATCAAGAAAAGAGCAAAGACGATAAAGAAATTTTTATAGGTATAGAGTGCTTTCAAGGCTTTTATAAAAAAATAAATTTAGCATTTTTCTTTTAATTCTACACGAAAGGTTTTTCGATGTATGGCTGTTGGCCCTAAATTTATCACCGCTTTTCTATGTTCTAAGGTGGGATAGCCAGCATTTCTTTCCCAACCGTATCCAGGATATTTTTCAGCTGCATTTTTCATCCATTCATCGCGATATGTTTTAGCTAAAATGGAGGCGGCGGCGATCGAAAAATATTTCGAATCTCCTTTCACGATGCAGGTATGTGAAATCAAAGGATAGTTGACGAACCGATTTCCATCGACCAATAAATGATCGGGCCTGGTTTTTAATTGGTCTACCGAATGGTGCATCGCCAACACACTGGCTTTATAAATATTGATTTGATCAATCGTTTCATGGTCTACTTCCGCAATCGCATATTCAATGGCATAGTGTTTCACAATGTCAATTAAATTCGTTCGCTGCTTCGAAGTTAATTGTTTCGAATCCGTTAGGCCAGCATGCGTAAAGTCTTTGGGTAAAATAACGGCACTGGCTACTACTGGGCCTGCTAAACAGCCTCTTCCCGCTTCATCTAATCCTGCTTCTATCCCTGAAAGTGAAAAATAGGGGAGTAAAGTCCCGGTAGTTTTCTTCATAAATTCGAGCCAATTAATAAACTTTTGTTGGTGTTTACATAAATATGGGTTAAAATTGAGGAATATTTCGCAATAACCCGATGATGTCTTCGTATTTAAAGTCTATTTTCTTATTTATTTTATTGGTTCCCATGTGTGTGATGGGGCAAAAATATAAACCAAAAAAGATTTTTCATCTAGAGGCTAAGTCGGTCCGATTTAGTGGGGAAGGTACAGGAGGAGAATCCTACTTTTTTAAACCTGCCGTTGAGTTAGGCATAGGTTTACAATATCCAATAACTGCCCGCGCGAGCTTTAGTCCCCAACTTGCATTATCTCAAAGAGGGTATCATGCTAAAACAAATTTCTCAGATTCTGTTTATGTTGACCGTACGATTTCTCTAAATTATTTGGACTTTAGTCCCAATGTGGAGATTAAATTAGGAAGCTTGTCGGAATATGGAGGTGGCTTATCGGTTTGGGCTGGTCCTTATTTTGGCGTGGGATTATGGGATAATTCAACGTATGTATAGCCCCAAATCCACTCAAACCTACCACATATGTGACCACCACAACTTCGGGTGAAAGTTTTTCTCGCGATTTGCGAAGGGTCGACATGGGATTCAAAGTGGGTATGGGAATTGTTTCTCAAAACTTTGTTTCTTTGGGGGTCACCTATCAAGCTGGCATATTAAATATTGCTTCTGGATCAGGAGCTTTGTACAACCAATCTTTAGGATTTTACTTGCGCGTCTATTTTGATGACGTACTTTAATCGCGGTTAAATAGAAGTCTTTTCCCTAATTGACTCATGTCAAATTTTCCGTTTGAATAAGCTAAATGTCCAGACACAAATGTGGATTCGATGCTTGCCGCAAATGTCTTGCCTTCTAAGGGGGACCATCCGCATTGAAAATGTACATTAGATTTTTCGACATATGTCGGCTTTTGCAAATCGACAATCGTCAAGTCAGCCCAATAACCTTCCCTGATATACCCCCTTTCCTCTATTTGAAAGCAATCAGCCACGGCATGCGCTGTTTTTTCCGCAATCTTTTCTAAACTTAACACCCCTTCTTGGGCTAATTCGAAAAGGATCAAAAGTGGATGTTGGACTAAGGGCAAACCCGAAGGTGCGGACCAATACCCTTGTTGTTTTTCTTCCCAGGTATGCGGTGCATGATCTGTGGCGATGATATCTAACTCCCCCGTATTCAATGCTTTTCGCAATGCATTTTTATGTCTGGCGTCCTTAATGGCTGGATTGCACTTAATTAAATTGCCCTTTAGTTCGTAATCGGAAGCATCAAACCAAAGGTGGTGGACGCAAACCTCAGCCGTGATTCTTTTTTCTTTTACCGGTTTGGTATGGTCAAATAAGGTTAATTCTTCCTCCGTGCTAATATGTAAAATGTGTAAGCGCGCATTGGATTTTTTGGCTAGGTCAATAGCCATGGAAGACGACAAATAACATGCTTCCTCATTGCGTATGAGTGGATGTAAATAGGCTGGAGCATCTTCTGATGGATATTTTTCTTTGAATAAAGCTAAACGGGCGCGAACAGTTGCCTCATCTTCACAATGGGTTGCGATGAGCATTTCGCTACGAGTAAAAAGTTTTTCAAGGGTTTGCACGTTATCGACCAACATATTTCCGGTACTTGAACCCATGAATATTTTAAGTCCGCAAACATCTCTTTTGGATGTTTTAAGTACTTCTTCCAAATTATCATTGGACGCCCCCATAAAAAAGGAATAATTGGCCAAAGACCCCGCCTGTGCAATGTCATATTTATCGGCTAATAATGCTTGATTAAGTGCATTGGGTACGGTATTGGGCATTTCCATAAAACTTGTTACTCCGCCGGCTACCGCAGCACGCGCTTCGGAGGCAATTTTTGCTTTATGCGTTAACCCGGGCTCTCTAAAATGCACTTGGTCATCGATCATGCCTGGAAATACATGTTTTCCACTCAAGTCTATTACTTGATCCTCAGCATTGGGAGAAATTGAGGAGGCAATTTTATCTATGCGGCCTTGTTTGATCCGAATATCTCCTTGAAAGATTTTGCCTTCATTGACAATTTGACCGCCCTTTAATACGTAGTTAGCCATTTTATTCCGTGCTAATTTTGATAATTTTAAACTCAGTCCGTCTATTTTGTTGATGCATTTCTTCGGGACATTCTACCCCATCTGAACATTCATTGATTAATTGGCCTTCGCCATACCCTTTGGGTTTTATGCGATCTTTGGCAATTCCCCGACGAATAATATAGTTGACCGCTGATTCAGCCCTTCTTTGTGATAATTTCAAGTTATACCCGGTACTTGCCCTAGCATCTGTATGGGCGCCTAATTCCAAATTCATCTGTGTGTTGTCCGTTAAAAATTGGACAATTTTATCTAGTTCTTCTGCCGCATCGGTACGGATATCTGCTTTGTCCAAATCATAATAAATGGAATTGATTTCGTACAATTTTGAAATCTCTTTCCCGATCTCCGGTCGGTCCATCGTGATGATTACTTGGAATGTCGTGTCCGTCATTTCTTTTTTCAATAAAGACTCAGGGATGGTTTTTCCTTCCATGGAGAAGCTGGATCGAACCGTGATAAAGTCTTCTTTGTCACACTTAAAGACGAGCTCGTCATTTTCAGCCAAATCGATCAATTCAATGAATCCCTTTTTATTGGTTTTCTCATTGGATAGGGTTTGGCCATTTTTCCGAACATTAATTTTGACGGAGTCAATCGGATTTCCGGATGGATCTACGACCTTGACTTGTACAAAATAATTGACAATTTTCTTGTTTAATGTATCAATGACGGGTGGTGGAGCGGTGGTCCACCAACGATCTTCAGAGCCAGTGGACTTGAAAAAATAGATGTCGTCATCGCCTTTGCCTCCAGGCCTATTGGAACTAATATAGCCTTGGGTAGAATCCGAAAAGGATATAGCAAAGTCGTCGCCTATAGAATTGATGGGGACTCCTAAATGTTCGACTAGAATTTCATTTTCATTCCGACTAGCCACAAACAAATCCAAACCTCCAATGCTCGGATGCCCATCTGAGGAGAAATACAATTTCCCGTTGGCACTTACGTAGGGAAATAATTCATCTCCCGGAGTGTTAATCGTGGAACCTAAGTTGATCGGTCGGCCAAACCGGCCAGAGTTGTCAATAGGCACTCGGTATAAATCAACGCCCCCTTTTCCGCCTCGACGATTAGAACTAAAATACAAGGTTCTTTCGTCAGCAGAAAAACTAGGACTACCATCCCAAGCGATCGAATCTGAAATGCTAAGTCGTTCAGGTTCAGACCAAGCATTGCCTGTTTTTTTGGACATATATAAGTCCACATCGGGGGAAGGATCTTTGCTTTTGCCTGTATTTCCTCTGGCAAAAACGACGGTGCCTCCGTCCTTGGTAAACGCTGGAGTTCCGTCGTTCGCATTTTCTTTAAAAAGGGCTGAGCTAAATATGGATTGATTTCCTATTTCTCCAGGATTTTTCAAAGGGGCTTTGACAATGCCTAAAAAAGGCAGACCATTATTTTTGTAAATTTCAGGTTTAGATGAACTGGTGAAAATCAATTCGTCTCCTATTTTTTTCGCGTCAAACTCTGTTTTGGCTGTATTTCCTGCGAGCGCTTGAAGCGTTACGGGACTTTGTTTTTTAAGTAATTCAGGAATTTGGCCTAAGTTTTCTAATTCAATTTCTGACTTGATTTGATATAGTCGGCTTGGATTTGACTTGACAAATTCACTTAAATAGCTTTTTGTTAATTCATAATTGCCGATGGATTTAGCAGACATTGCCATGTAATAGGGAAGCATTTTGTCCAAATAGCCCTTAGCCTGCGCTTGTTGGTAATAGGGTAAAGATTGAGTGATCCGATTGGATAGTCGGAAAGATTCGCCCAATAGAAAATTAGTTTGATCCAATTGGAAACCTTTTTGAGCCAAGGGGAGTAATTCCTTAATGGTCAATTCATATTCACCCTTATCAAAATGCTTTAACGCTTTTTTATTGCTTAATTTATCCGTCTGGCATGAAGTGAAAAAAATGCCCAATAAGAACAGAATCGAATATTTTTTGAACATATGCGGATTGTAAAATACTATCTATTTTAAAAGAACTTTCAAATGTAATAAGCTATGCTCATTAATTTCATGTAACTTTGCAGAAATTTAGAAAATAATAAGGTGTAATGCCTTATACAATCCAGCAGTGATGTTGCACATTTTATGAGAAAAAGAATCGAAAAGGATGACATTCGTCGTTCAGAATCCACACGCAAGTTTTCGGGTCCAAGTAACGGAGGCTCATCAGCAAGAAAACCAACCAAAAATTTTACAGATCGGAGTACCGGAAATAAGCCAACGAGCGATCGGGGTGGGAGATCTGAATTTCGTTCATCAGAGCCAAGATCTTTTGACGGGCCCAAAAGGGAATTTTCAGGAGACCGTGAGCGCAAGCCTTTTAATACGGAGCGTAAACCATATGCTGGGGATAGACCTAGCCGATCATATCAAGGAGGAGACTCAAATTCAGAAAGCCGTCCACGTCGTGAATTTGACGGACCAAAGAGAGAATTTTCAGGAGACCGTGAGCGCAAGCCCTTTAATCCAGATAGAAAACCATATGCTGGGGATCGACCTAGCAGACCATATCAAGGAGGAGACTCAAATTCAGAAAGCCGCCCACGTCGGGAGTTTGACGGACCAAAGAGAGAATTTTCAGGAGACCGTGAGCGCAAGCCTTACAATAAGCCATACTCATCAGACAGAACACCCAATTCGGGAGAAAGAAATAGAGAGTCAAGACCTTATCAAGGAGGAGATTCAAATTCAGAAAACCGCCCACGTCGGGAATTTGACGGGCCTAAGAGGGAATTTTCAGGAGACCGTGGGCGCAAGCCATTTAATCCAGAAAGAAAACCATATGCTGGGGATCGACCGAACAGAGCTTTTCAAGTAGGAGATTCAAATTCAGAAAGCCAACCACCTAGAGAGTTTGACGGACCAAAAAAAGAATTTTCAGGAGATCGTGAGCGCAAGCCATTTCAACGAGAGGATTCGGAACAAGATCGTCCAAAAAGAGTTTTTGAAACGGATAAATCGGATGATTCTTCGAAGGATTTCCGGGAAGCGCCAACAAGCAAATTCTCAAAGAGAGATACGTTTAAAAGCAGAAATAGGTACGAGGAGAGTCCAGCACATACGCCACAGTATAAATTAGATCGTTTTAAAGAAAAGGCTCCTGCTAAAATTCAAAGAAAAATTAGAGAGGCTGAAAGTAAAAGTGACATGGTTCGCTTAAATCGATATATCGCGAATGCGGGTATTTGTTCGCGCCGTGACGCAGATAAATTGATCGAGGCGGGTGAAATTAAAGTGAACAACAAAGTGATTACTGAAATGGGCTATCAAGTAGCTCCTACAGATATTGTTAAATATGGCAATCGCAAATTGAATCGCGAAAAGCCAGTCTATGTATTATTGAATAAACCTAAAGACTTTTTGACCACAACCGAAGATCCGAATGATCGTAAAACGGTTATGGAATTAGTCAAAAATGCGGGCGATGCGCGTATTTATCCAGTAGGAAGATTAGACCGCAATACAACAGGTTTAATATTATTGTCCAATGATGGCGAGTTGGCCGACCGATTAACTCACCCATCCCATGAGATTGAAAAAATTTACCAGGCAGAGTTAGATAAGCCTTTGACCGATGATGATTTCGAGAAAATCAAAGCGGGATTAACCTTAGAGGATGGAGAAATCAAAGTGGATGATTTAGCTAAAGTCACTCCGGATGGCTACGTCATTGGCGTTAAAATTCACTCAGGGAAAAACCGAATCGTAAGAAGAATATTTGAACATTTGGGCTATGAGGTAACGAAACTAGATAGAACAACTTTTGCTGGTTTGACTAAAAAAGATTTGCCAAGAGGCCATTGGAGGTATTTAACAGAGCGCGAACTCGTTAAACTGAAGTACTTTATGTAAATAAAAAAGGCCTGATGATTCAGGCCTTTTTTTTATGCAATTACATTGAAATTTAAATATTCATCAATGATTCACGACGTCTCATTTTACCAGCTGGGATACCAAACATCATCTTAAATCTTCTACAGAAATAAGCGGTGTCTTTATACCCTACTTCAGAACCTATGGCACGAATGGATTTTTTAGTGGTACGTAAAAGACCCACGGCAGCTTCCATTCTTTGATATTCAATGTAATCCTGTGGATTAATTCCAGTCAACATTTTGAAATATTGCCCGACATAGTCTTCAGATACATTGGCCACATTGGCTAATACTTTATTGGACAAATCGCCGCCGATATGATCCTTGATGTAAGCAAAAATGTCAATTAACCTAGGATCTTTGAAATAGGTGCTGTTTGTGGCTAGTTGCTCAACAAATAATCTATTATGAATGATATAACGAATAACTTCAATGACAATTTCTTCCGTTTTTATTTTAATGATCCTGCCTTTGCCAATTTCATCCGACATATCCTCAAGGAGAATTTCTTTGATGGTTTGAGCCAGCTTCTCATCTTTCTTAATTAAAAATGGAGGGATATCTAGAGATGTAAAGAAATTCACCGAATCAAAAACCTTAGCTTCAAACGCGACCATGCCAAATGAATTTTCAAGTCTGCCAATGGCGCTTGAATCATTATTTTGGTCAAAGTATAGCTCACGATGCGTCATGAACTCTTCATTATTTACTGCCTTAGGTTTTTCTGCATTACCATACGTAACACTGACCATTTTGCCACCCGGAATAAAAAGCATATCACCCTCTTCTACTTGGGTTTCTTCCTCACCAAATGAAACTTCGCCTTTGTACAATATCAAGAGCGAGTTTTCGACATCGTAGTAATTTTTTATTCGGATAGGTTGTAATATTCTAATGTTTCTAGCCTTAATAAATTTAACTCCCAAGGACTCGATAATCTTATTATAATCTTCCATTTTCGTATGTTTTGTCGTCGATTATTACGATTCTATTAATTTAACTTGGACAAAACTAATAAATTAGCGAATAAATCCAAATTATTTAGAAAAAAAATAGTCTTTTTTTTCAATATATTTAAATAGGTTTTATTGTAATATACCTATAATTATGCTTTTTTGATTCTTTAAAAATTCAAAAAGTATGAGCCTGTAGTTTTTATAATTATTTTTAGGACGCCTATATTTTTAAATTAAAATAAATAATTAGCTCATAATTTATCCGTAAATTTGATACTTGTGGATTTACAATCCAGCTTAAATCCAATAATTATACTAAATCATGGGATTATTTAATTTTCTTACAAAAGACATCGCGATTGACTTAGGTACTGCAAACACCTTAATCATTCACAAAGATCAGGTAGTTGTAGATGAACCATCTATTATTGCGTTAGACAGAAACACAAATAAAGTTTTGGCTGTAGGTCGACAAGCAATGATGATGCATGAAAAAACGAATGATAACATCAAAACAATTCGGCCTTTAAAGGATGGTGTGATTGCGGATTTTACGGCAGCTGAATTAATGATGCGAGGTTTGATCAAGATGATGGATAAGGGGAATTCGTTTTTTTCTCCAGCATTACGGATGGTTATTTGCATTCCATCAGGGATAACTGAGGTGGAAAAAAGAGCTGTAAAGGACTCAGCAGAACATGCTGGGGCACGTGAGGTCTACATGGTACATGAACCCATAGCAGCTGCTATTGGAATAGGAATTGATATTGAACAACCCAACGGATCGCTTGTGGTGGATATAGGTGGGGGTACAACGGAAGTTGCCATTATTTCATTGAGTGGCATAGTTGTTGAGAACTCTATTCGCGTCGCAGGAGATGAGTTTACAAGAGATATTAAGGATTATTTATTGCGTGAGCATAAATTAGTCATTGGCGAGAGATCAGCTGAGCAGATTAAAATTCAAGTGGGTGCGGCATTACCAGAATTAGAAAATGCACCGCCCGATTTTGAGATTAGAGGTCGTGATCAAATGACGGGTATTCCTAAAGAAATTTTAATTAATTATTCCGAAATCGCTTATGCCTTGGATAGTTCAATTACCAAGATTGAGGTAGCCATTATGGAAACCTTGCAAAGGGCGCCTGCCGAGTTATCCGGAGATATTTTTCATAATGGAATTCATTTAGCCGGTGGTGGTGCTATGCTACATGGTTTGGATAAAAGAATTGAGAAGAAAACCCAACTGAAAGTACATATTGCCGATGATCCATTAAAGGCAGTTGTGCGAGGTACAGGCGAAATTCTAAAAAATCTTGACAAATACAGGGCGGTTTTAAT
>CAMBGA010000078.1 GCA_945866095.1 Spirosoma fluviale | reverse complement strand
GCGGTGGAGAGGTGAATACAAATATTTCTCCTGCCACATCGATTACCACTTTTGGTGTAAATCTTAAATTTTAATTAAATATTTTTAAAAATATGAAAAATGTATTTAAAAGAAAGATATTCTCTTTCATCGCAAATTTAGGGGCTGTTCTTATATTAATCATAGGCACTCAATCTTGTACTGACCTATTAACTGAAAAGGTTATCTCAAATATTGGAAATGATTATATAAATTCTCCTAAAGGATTAAATGATGCAGTTAATGCAGCTTATTCTACGAATCGCTCTTGGTATGGTACTGAGCGTGGCATGAATCTTTCTATTTTTGGAACAGATTCTTATACAAATGGAGCGGATGGTAGTTGGAAATTTATGAATACCTACACAACTGATTTTGATACACGTAATGGAAGTATTTCTGAATTATGGAATGATTTTTATTTAGGTATCAATACATGTAACGCCATTATAGAAAGATCTGTAAAAGTTACGGGTTTATCTGATGCTATAAAAAAGCAACGTGTTGCAGAGGCTAAATTTATTCGTGCGCACCATTATTTTATCATGACCCAATTATTTGGAGGCGTTGATTTACGTTTGACAGAAACTGTCGCTCCAACTAAGGATGTTAAAAGATCAACTGTGGCTGCTCAATATGCGCAAATCATTAAAGATCTAAGTGAAGCCATACCAGATCTTGAGGCAAAAGCGAAATCAGCTGATTATGGTCGGGCTACACGTCCTGCTGCTGAGCATTTATTAGGTAAGGTGTTTTTAACCAAAGCAACTTCTACTGCAAAAGCAGGGGATGATTACGCTAAGGCAATCGCCAATTTAAAAAGTGTTATTGCTAATTATGGAATAACATTGCTACCTAATTTTGCGGATATTCATAAACAAGGTAATGAAATGAATAATGAAGTTATATGGTCTATTCAGTACACAAGAGATCCATTAACGAATGCGGGTGGTAATAATGCTCACGTTTTATTTGGTATGGAATATGATGTATTGCCAGGGATGCAACGTGATACGGAAAATGGTCGTCCATTTAAGCGGTATATGCCCACCAAATATACGCTGGATGTAGTTTTTAATAATCGTGATAATGATAGCCGTTATAAAAAGTCTTTTAAAGACACATATTATTCAAATAAGCCAGGAACGTATAATACAAGTTTTGATTTAACGAAAAAAACGGTCACATATGCTACAGGTGATACGGCTATTTATTTACCAGGTTTTGAAATGTCTGTGGATGAACGAGCCAAGAAAAAGTATCAAGTTTTAGTTCCTTCTAGATATGACGAGCGTATATTTCTTGCTATAAATAAACATTTCGATGGTGGTCGTATAGATCGTACTCAATTTGAAGGTGGTCGTGATTTTATCGCATTTCGTTTAGCAGATACTTATTTGATGTTGGCTGAAGCTCAATATTTCTCAAATTTGAAAGCTGATGCAGTTGCGACATACAATGTTATTCGTAGGCGTGCTGCATGGCCAGGAAAGGAAGCCAATATGTTAATTACTGAAGGAGACCTTACTATCGATTTTGTTATGGATGAGCGTGAGCGTGAATTATTGGGAGAGCAATATCGCTGGTTAGATTTAGCTCGTTGGGGTAACCTTTTAGATCGAGTTAAAAAGTTTAATCCACAAGCTGCTCCTTTTATTAAGTCTCATCATGTCTTGAGACCTATTCCTCAATTACAGATTGACAGAGTTACTGGCAATGCCGCTAGTTTCCCTCAAAATCCAGGTTATTAATTCTATTTAATTTGTTATTTTTGTAAAATTCCGAAGGTATTTACCTTCGGAATTTTTATTAAACCTATATTCTTATGAAAAAAATAATTCTATTTATTACTTTATTGTCTTTTGGAGCTGCTGCTCAAAATCAATCGGTTTCCTTTAAAAAGAATGATGCTGAGAAAAAAATTGATGTAATTATAGGAGGTAAATATTTTACTTCTTATTTCTATCCAGGGGAATCAGTCCTTAAAAAAGCTGTTTTGTTTCCCATCTTGTCTGCTAAAGGAACTACCATTACAAGAGGTTATCCTATTTCACCTAGGGCAGGGGAGCGAACAGATCATCCACACCACGTAGGAATGTGGTTAAACTATGAGGATGTGAATGGATTTGACTATTGGAATAATTCTACAGCGATCATTAAATCCATGCAGTCTCGTAAAATGGGTACTATTTTTCATGATGCTATATTATCATCAAAGTCGAATAAAAGTAGTGGCGAGTTGGTGGCAACGGCCACTTGGGTCGATGATGATGGAAAAGGCCAAAAAGTATTGAGTGAAAAAACTACCTATGTATTTTCTGGAACAGCAGATACAAGAATGGTTGACCGCATCACTACGTTAACAGCTATCAGTGATTTAGTTGTGTTTAAAGATGTGAAAGATGGCATGTTTGCGATTCGTTTGGCGCGCCAATTAGAAATTCCAACCAATAAGCCAGATGTATTTACAGATGCAAGTGGAGTTGAAACGAAAGTTCCTGTTTTAGATAATACTGGTGTGTCGGGAGATTATATCTCGAGTGAAGGCATTAAAGGAGAAGCTGTTTGGAGCACTCGTGCTACTTGGATGAATTTAACAGGTGTGATGGATAATCACCCAATTAATGTGGCCATTTTTGATCATCCTTCTAATGTGAGTTATCCAACTTATTGGCACGCTCGTGGATATGGATTATTTGCTGTCAATCCTTTAGGCGCCAAAGTATTCAGTAATGGAAAAGACGTGCGTAATTTAACTTTGAAAAAAGGCGAATCCGTTACTTTTCGTTACAGAACTTTAATTGCAGATAAAAATATGACTAAAGCTGAATTAGACCTTATGCAAAGCAAATTTGCCAAAGAGGTTAAATAATTCGTTATTAGAGAAATTTGTGTATTTTTGTGATACAATCGGGGGCCTTAGGGCCCCTATTTCTTTCAATTTATGAAGTTACAATTTTTGGGTGCAGCTAAGCAAGTAACAGGTTCTATGTACTTGCTTGAGCTTGAAGATGGATATAAAATATTAATTGACTGCGGTACCGACATGGAACGCGAAATTGATTTTGAAACACCCATAGTTAATAAATCCTTTTTTCCTTTTGATGCATCGTTAATTAACCTGGTTGTTTTAACTCATGCACATATAGATCACTCTGGTAATATTCCGATGCTTTTTCGTGAAGGGTATGAAGGGCAGGTATTATGTACACCGCCGACTGCAGATTTAACGGAATTATTGCTTTTTGATTCAGCTAATTTACATTTACGAAGGTTGAAAGCAGCGCAGGGAGAAAGCAATAAGAAGCATAAGCAAATGGACCGACTCCTACGTAAAGGGGATATGTACTTGCAAAAAGATGTAGAAAATTCCCTTGAGAATTTTGTCACCTTACAATTCAATAAAAAATTTACGATTAAGCCTGGATTAGAAATAACCTTTTTTCCTGCAGGACATTTATTGGGTGCCGCTCATCTATACTTCTCCATTACTGAGGGAGCAGAAATTAAGACTCTTGGATTTAGTGGTGATATTGGTCGAAATAATTACCCATTACACATTGATCCACAAATTCTTCCTCCAGTGGATTACCTTATTTGTGAAAGTACCTACGGAAATCGGATTCATGAAGATAAAGTAAGCCCCATGGATGCGATGGAAGCTATAATTAAGGAAACATGCATCGATAAGCCTGGTCGTTTAGTCATACCGGCTTTTTCAGTGGGCCGAACTCAAGCTGTATTGTTTACTTTAAATCGATTGATCGAAGAACGAAATTTTCCTGCCATACGAGTTTTTACGGATAGTCCCATGGGCAGAAGTAGTACCAAAATATATGCTAAATACCTCTCTTATTTAAATTCAGAAGCTAGAAGTTTTCAAAAAGAATATGATGAATTATTTGACTTTGATAATTTAGTTTACCTTCAATCAGAAAAAGAATCGAATGCTATTCAAAATTACCATGAGCCTTGTGTGATCATTTCATCTTCTGGAATGATTACTGGGGGCCGAGTAGAAAAGCATATTGCCGATAACATTAGTAATTCATATGCGACCATATTGTTGATTGGCTATTCTGCTGAAGGTACTTTAGGCCGACAATTACTGGCTGGTTCTGAGACGATTAAAGTGAAAGATCGCGAGTATAAAGTAAATGCTAGAATACGGAAGATTGATGTATTTTCTGGCCATGCAGACCAATCAGGACTTTTGTCTTTTATCAAAAATCAACAAATTGATAAATTAAAGAAAGTGTTTTTAACCCACGGGGAAGAAGAAAGTATGTTGGAATTCAGTCAAGAGATCCAAAAAATTGGCTTCAAAGAAGTTATTTTACCCGCTAAGAATGAAACATATCTACTTTAATCTTTATTTTTGCTTAATATAAAATTAGAATTATGAGGACATTGCTAGAATTTGAAAAGCCGATTGCCGAGTTAGAAGATAAGTTAATTGAAATGCGGAAATTGGCTATTGAAAACAATGTAGATGTTTCTGAAGCTGTAGTCTCTCTGACTGAAAAAATATTGGAACTTAAAAAAGAAACATTTTCTAATTTAACTCGCTGGCAACGGGTTCAATTATCCCGCCATCCTGAACGTCCTTATACTTTTGATTACATAGAAAAAATTTGTTCAGAGTTTATCGAAATTCATGGAGATAGGTCTGTAGCAGATGATAAGGCTATGGTTGGAGGTTTTGGCAATGTTGATGGTGAATTTTCGGTCATGTTTATAGGCCAACAAAAAGGCCGGAATACGAAAGAAAGGCAATATCGTAATTTCGGTATGCCTAATCCAGAAGGATATCGGAAAGCGCTTAGACTAATGAAGATGGCTGAAAAATTCAATAAGCCTATCGTTTGTTTAATTGACACGCCGGGTGCTTTTCCAGGAATTGAGGCAGAAGAAAGGGGTCAGGGGGAAGCTATTGCGAGAAACATTCGGGATATGTTTATGCTAAAAGTCCCAGTTATTTGTATTATCATAGGTGAGGGTGCTTCTGGTGGAGCTTTGGGGATTGCCGTGGGTGATCGTGTTTTAATGATGGAAAATACTTGGTATTCAGTAATTTCACCCGAATCCTGTTCTTCTATTCTTTGGAGAAGTTGGGATTATAAGGAACAAGCCGCCGAAGCTTTGAAGTTAACAGCGGATGATATGCTTAAAAACGGGTTAATTGACGGAATTATTTCTGAACCTTTAGGAGGAGCTCATTTAGCACCTGATGTGGCAGCTCAAAATATAAAAAAGGTAATCATATCTGAACTCAAAGTTTTGAATGCAATGTCTAGCTCTGAAAGGATCGATGCAAGAATTGACAAATTCAGTAAAATGGGTGTAGTTAAGGAGTAACATGAAATCTATAAATGCTCTTCTATTTGATTTAGGCAATGTCCTATTGCCTATTGATTTATCGCTTACTTATCAGGCATTTAGTCAATTATCTACTTCTTTTAATTCGCTTGAAATCCAGGATAAAATAATCAATGAAGGTTTATGGTTAGGATATGAAGCTGGTTTGCAGAATGATGATGAGTTCAGGGATCTATTAAGAGATAAATTGAACTTGAATTGCTCTAATGTAGCATTTGATCAAGCTTTTTCCGCATTATTATTAGATTTCCCTGCTAATGTGTATTCTTTATTACACGAATTAACGTCTAATTTCGATCTGTATTTGTTGTCCAACACAAGCGTAATACATTCTCGGATATTTTTAAATAATCAGTTAGGTCCTAAGGGTGAAAATTTATTTGGGCTATTTAAGAAAGCACATTTTTCATATGAGATGGGATTAGTTAAGCCTAATCCATTAATTTACCAGCAAGTATTAAAGGAAAATAATTTAAAGGCAGAGGAAATAGTATTTTTTGATGATAATGCTGCTAATATTGAATCAGCTTCTACATTAGGTATTGATTCTATTTTGATCAATCCAACAACATCTTTTTCTCAGATTTCTGCTAAAATCAATGAACTATGTTAATATCTAGTCCCATTTTCGATTTTGTATTTAAAATTTCTGGTTGGTCTTTAGAAGGTCAATATCCTGCCGACCTTAAAAAAAGTATTGTAATTGTAGCGCCACATGCTTCATGGATTGACTTTCCAGTAGGTTTGGGTGCTCGTTCAATGATGAATATTCCTATCTTTTTCTGGGGTAAAAAAGAATTGTTTGATGGGATTTTTGGATGGATGTTTCGTTGGCTTGGAGGTTATCCCGTTGACCGTAAAAATAAGTCAAATCTAGTCGACTCAATTGTAGACATCTACGCCGAAAAAGAATCTTTTATTGCCGTTTTAGCGCCTGAAGGTACTCGAAAAGATGTGCAAGAATTACGTACGGGTTTTTATCATATAGCTTTAAAAGCTAATTTGCCCATCATTATGATTGGATTTGATTATGTTAATAAAGTCATTAAAATTAGAGATCCCTTTTATCCTTCTGGAGAATTCAGCGCCGACAAAAAGGCGATTGCTGAATATTTCTCCACCATTCCAGGTATACAAAAATCTTGGATTAAAAATTATTTAGCCTGATTTTTAGCAAATAATACTATTTTTTCTGCGGCCATTTTTGATGCTCCTGATGGGCCAATGAGCTCGATTAAATTTTTATAATTGATTTTCTGATCTTTATATTCAATCGATTTTTTGTCTATTAATTTTAATAGCCAAGTCTGTATGTTTTTGCTGTAGAATTCATTTTGAATGAGTTCTGGCACTGCTGGCTTGTCTAAAATAATATTCACTAAGGATATGTATTTTATTTTTATAACCATTTTTGCTAAAGTGTAAAATAGCCAATCTGTTTTGTAAACTACAATTTGTGGAATATTAAGTAAGGCGGTTTCTAATGTGGCTGTACCTGATGTCACGACCGCTACGGATGAGCAACTTAGTAAATCATAGGTTTGGTCATATACTACCTTGATGTTCGTTTGCTCGTATAGGTCTTTAAATTCAGAAACGCCTGCAATGATAAAATCTTGTTCTGGTCGCGATTTAACCAATTCTTCGAATATGGGTAAACTAGCTTTGATTTCTTGACGCCTACTGCCAGCTAATAAAGCGATGTAATCTATATTTACGTATCTAAATTCAGGATTGGGAATAAATGCGTCAATGGCATCTTTTAGTGGATTGCCTATATAATGAGTTGAAATGCCTTTTTCTTTAAACAAATCTAGTTCAAAAGGGAAAATGACATATAATTGATCTACCCATTTTTTAATGGAATTTATTCTGCTTTTATTCCATGCCCATACCTTAGGAGCAATATAAAATTGTGTGTAAAATCCACCTTGCTTTGCAATTTTAGCTGCTTTCAGATTAAAGCCACCATAGTCAATAAAGATTATGGTGTCAGGCTTTAATTCCCTTATTTGATTTGAAAATAAATTAAATAAACTTTTTAGTTTAAATAGGTTTTTAAAAACTCCTAAAATACCCATGATAGCTAATTCCTGATGATGTACCAGTATATTAACTCCCGCAGAATTCATTTGATCGCCACCCCAACCTATTATTTCTGCCTTTGCGTCAATTAAGTTAATTTGTTTTACAAGGTTTGATCCATGTAAATCACCTGATTTTTCGCCGGCAAGAATAAAATATTTCATCTATGATTCTCCGTAGTATTCTACCGAGTTTTTATTGGTTTCAATCAAATGAATTTTATGAAGACATGCATTTGTTGTAGTTCCTTCAGAAATTTTAGGTGCTAATATTTTCCAAAACTCCATGACTAAAATTTCACAACTTGCTAATTTGTTGGCCATGAAATCGACATCTAAATTTAGATTTTTATGGTCCACTTTGTCGATAATTTCTACTTTAATTAAATCACCTAATTTTTTAAGGTCATATACAAATCCCGTTTCTGGATTAGGGTTTCCTTTGACAGTAATGATAAGTTCAAAATTATGTCCGTGCCAGTTATTGTTAGCGCAAGGCCCAAATACTTCTAGATTTTTTTCTTCAGTCCAGTTTGGATTGAAAAGCCGGTGTGCGGCATTGAAATGTTCCTTTCGGATTACGTATACCATTTGTTTTCAGTTTGTTTAAAGGACTTCTGGGAAAACAATAGCAGAATGTCCAAATATTTCACAAAGGTAAGAAACCTAATGAAGTTATTATGTAAATTTGAAAATTAATCCCATTTATATGATCATAGTTACTGGTGCTGCAGGTTTTATTGGAAGTTGTTTAATTGCGAAATTGAATGAATTGAGTTTTAATTATATCATTGCCGTTGATGACTTTTCGAATGAAGAAAAGATAAAAAATTTGATTGGAAAGAAAATTAAAGAACGTGTAGAAAGGACAGATTTTTTCCAATGGCTAGATAAAAATAATAGGGAAGTGGAATTTCTTTTTCACATTGGAGCGCGAACGGATACGACAGAATTCAATAAGGAAATTTTTGATACATTAAATGTAAATTATTCAAAGCATGTTTGGGAAGCATGTGTCAAATATCAAATACCTCTTGTATATGCTTCATCTGCTGCTACTTATGGTCTCGGGGAATTAGGATACGACGATAACGAAAATGAAATTCATTTATTAAAGCCATTAAATCCCTATGGAGATTCAAAGAATGACTTTGATAATTGGGCTTTACAACAAGAAGATAAACCATTCTTTTGGGCTGGACTTAAATTCTTTAATGTCTATGGTCCAAATGAATACCATAAGAGTCGAATGGCATCAGTTATCTGGCATGCATATCGCCAAATTTTAGCTAATGGATCTTTGAAGCTATTCAAATCCCATAAGCCTGAATACCAAGATGGCGAGCAGATTCGTGACTTTATATATGTCAAAGATTTAGTGGATGTGTGTATATTCTTAATGGAGCATAGGAAGAATTCTGGAATATATAATTTGGGAACCGGTAAGGCTAGATCTTTTAATGATTTAGGTAAATCTACTTTTACAGCCCTAAATAAGCCAGTTCAAATTAATTACATAGACACTCCTTTGGATATACGTGATAAATATCAATATTTTACGGAAGCCAATATGAAGAAGTTAATTGACATAGGATATACACAGCCTTTTTATACGTTAGAAGATGGTGTCAAAGACTATGTTCAAAATTACCTTGTTAAAGGTCTTTATTGGTAATTTTTTTCAAGCCCTCTTCAAGAAAACCTTTCCCGTAAGCTAAGAGTTGAATATTCGCTGCGATAAGTCCTAAAATAGCGATCAATAAACTTTTCGATTTAATCAGTGCATCTATCAAAATTAGGATCCAATAGGCTATTAGTAGGCTACTAAAAATGATCCCAAATTTAACGTCAATAATATTCCAAATAACCGTATTCCAAAAAAAGATGAAGTAAGCCATCGGAATAAAATGTACCCATTTTAATTCCTTAGGAAAGAAGCGGCTAATATTAATTCTGGCTCTGCCGAAAAAATGCAGTTGATCGTAAAATTGAATAAAGGAAGTTCTTCTTTTGTGATATATAAAAGCGTTGGGTAAGAGACCGGATTTGAATCCATTTTCGATGCAACGAATGCTAAATTCGATGTCTTCTCCCATGCGGGTTATTTTAAATCCTCCCGTTTTTTCCCATACTTGTCTCGAGATTCCCATATTAAAACTTCTAGGATGAAACTTGCCTCCTATATTTTTGGCTTTTCCTCTAATTCCTCCTGTAGTGAAAAAGCTAGTCATGCTATAACTGATGGCTTTTTGAATAGGAGTGAAGCTCACATGTTCTCTGTCAGGACCTCCAAATAAATCTAATTGGTCTTCTTGGACACCCTTGTGAACTTCGGTCAGGTACGTTGGCTCAATTAAGGCATCAGAATCTAAGATGACGAAAAAATCACCTTTAGCTCTTTCAAAGGCGTAATTTCTGGCAAATCCTTGGCCTCTATTTTCCTTGACAAAATAGGAAATGGCTAATTTATTTTTAAATGTGTCAACCACTTCCTTGGAATCTATTTTTGATCCATCTTCAATGATTACAACTTCAAAATTAGGATAGTCTTGCTGAGTTAGGCAGTTTAATAATTCGGCTAATTCGATTGGCCGATTGTAAACAGGAATTATCACACTAAAAAAGGTGGATGCCATTCGCTTAGGAATTTTGCATGGTCGAAAGTGTGTCCCAACTTGCTGATATTATTTTTTCTAGTTCTACTTCTTCTATTGAATCAGACAAAAACCAAGATTCAAATTGAGATGGGGGCAAATAAATACCTCTACTCAGCATTCCTCTAAAGTACTGCCCAAACTTTATCAAGTCGGACGTTTTGGCATCATTAAAATTTTCTACTTTTTTATCCGTAAAAAATAGGGTAAACATAGAGCCTATTTGACTGACGGAAGCTTTCATGTCTAATGAATTGATTTGCTTCGTAATAGCTTCAGCTAATATTTTACCTTTTGCTTCAAGTCTTTGATATACCTCAGGATTTGATTGAATTAAACCTAACATCGCTAAGCCAGCCGTAGTAGCTAATGGATTTCCGGACAATGTCCCTGCTTGGTATACAGGCCCCTCGGGTGCAATCATTTCCATGATATCAGCTCTTCCTCCATACGCACCTACAGGCAATCCACCACCGATTATTTTTCCTAAGGTAGTTAAATCAGGTTTGATTCCGCAGATACCTTGATATCCACTAGCTGATAAACGAAATCCCGTCATTACTTCATCAAAAATCAATAAAGCATTGTGTTTTTCACAAAGCGTTTTAACCGCTTGTAAATATCCATTTTTAGGAATAACTAATCCCATATTACCCACGACAGGTTCAACAATAACACAGGCAACGGTTCCGACGTTTGCGTCAAATAAAGCTTCTAATGAATTTATATCATTGTAAACAGCCGTTAATGTGTCTCGTGCAGTGGCTTGAGTTACTCCCGGACTATCTGGAGTTCCTAAGGTGGCGACGCCTGATCCAGCGGCAATTAAAAAAGAATCGCCATGTCCATGGTAGCAACCCTCAAATTTGATGATTTTATCTTTTTTAGTAAAAGCTCTTGCCAATCGTATCGCAGCCATCGTAGCTTCGGTTCCAGAACTTACCAATCGAACTTTTTCGATTGAGGGAACCATATCCGTTATTTTTTGGGCGATGAGAACTTCGTTGTAATTAGGAGCACCAAATGAGAACCCATTGGCTAATGCATTTCTAACCGCATCTTCTATGACAGGGTTTGCTTGTCCAAATAACATAGGACCCCAAGATCCTATTAAATCAATGTATGAATTACCATCTACATCATGTAGATAAGCCCCTTTAGCCGATTTTATAAAAATCGGATTGCCTCCTACGGATTTAAATGCTCTAACAGGTGAGTTAACCCCCCCTGGGATTAATTTTTTAGCTTGTTCAAAATAAATAGCACTTAAATTCGTCATTTACTTTTTCTTTTTAGGCGTATTTTTGGCATTCTTTTGTGTCTCCTCCATCGTCTTCATTTGTGTTTGTAAGTATTGAGAAAAACGAGATTTTTTAGCTCCACCACTGGCTGCAATTTTCTTTCTGTTTTCGTCTAAGATCAATTTGATTTTGTCTTCATTCACAAATTTTCTAATGGCTAATTGTTGGCCTATCGTCACCAAATTAGAAATGAAATAATAAAAACTTAATCCTGCAGGAAAAGAATTCATGACAAACATGAAGATTACTGGCGTGAAATACGCCATCATTTTCATATTAATAGGCTGGCCTGGCTGGTCAGGTGTTATTTGATTATTGTAATATCCATATGCTAATTGTGATACGGTCATCAACAAACAAAACATACTCACATGAGATCCGTAAAATGGAATCGTAAATGGTAATGAGACTATTGAATCAAAAGTGGACAAATCTTCCGCCCACAGAAATGATTCTTGCCTTAGATTGATCAAATTAGGGAATAGCATAAACACGGCCATTAAAACAGGCATAGTAGCTAATACGGGAACACAGCCGCTCAATGGATTTACTCCCACTTCGCCATATAGCTTCATGGTTTCTTGTTGAACCTTAGCCGCATCATCTCCAATTTTCTCTTTAATAGCGGCTATTTCAGGAGCTAAAATTCTCGT
>CAMBGA010000077.1 GCA_945866095.1 Spirosoma fluviale | reverse complement strand
GGCAGAGTTTGGAAGAGGCCGGACGATGGCAAATTGTCTAATCTATCAGATTAGGCAGCCATGGCATACTGTGTATTGCCAGCTATAATTCGAAGGTTTTTTTAACAGGAAATGCCTACAACTCCCGACGTGCTTACAACCAGACTGCTTAAGCTGTCAAAACCGGTCGACCCCATAAAAGGTGAACAAAGATACGAAATATTTACAAGGGAAGTGATGTCGTTGTTTTAATTTCGTCCATCACAAATAAGGAACTAATATGAGCTACAGATGGTAGAACAGCAAGTTTTTCTTGGTAAAAACGGTTATAACTCTCCACATCCTCGCTGATCACATTCAAATAATAGTCAAAATTTCCTGAAACCAAATGACACGATATTACCTCAGGAAACTCTTTGATGGATTGCTCAAATTCAGAAAAATTACTCCTATTTTGCTTTTCTAAGGTCACTTGGCAATGAACCATTAAACCCAAATTTAACTTTTTTCGATTCAATATTCCGACATACTCTTTAATAAACCCATCCATCTCCAATCGTTTAATTCGATCATGCGTGGGACTTAAGGATAAATTAACCTGCTCTGCTATATCCTTAATGGTATGTTGGCTATTATTCTGTAAAATTTTTAAAATTTTAATGTCCAATGCATCTAAGCTTAGTTTTATGGCCATAATCTTTTCTGTTTTTCGAATTAAATAATCCCAATATTAGTAATATTTTCTGATTTTTATGATAAATGTCAGTTTATTTACTTATTAAATGAATTATCACAAAATATTTTATTGTATATCATATATTTGCATCTATTATTCTTCATCAATGGAAATGGCCAGCGAATTTAATTCGTTGGCTTTTCTATTTTACCTTAACATTATGAATATTGGTATTCCTAAAGAAATAAAAAATCATGAGTTCCGAGTAGGCCTAAGTCCGGCTGGAGTTCATGCTTTACTCAAAGATGAACATCAAATTTGGATTGAATCAGATGCAGGTCTTGGCTCAGGATTCACAAATCAAATGTATATAAATGAAGGTGCCAGCATATTGCCTAATGCCGCTGATGTGTATGCTATTGCAGACCTAATCGTAAAAGTTAAAGAGCCCCTACCTTTTGAATACGATTTAATTAAAGAAGGCCAAATCATTTTCACCTATTTCCATTTTGCCGCTTCCCGAGAATTAACAGATGCTATGCTTCGTTCTAGGGCTATTTGCTTTGCCTACGAATCCGTTGAATTAGCTGATAGATCCTTGCCACTTCTAATCCCAATGTCTGAAGTTGCGGGTCGAATGGCCGTTCAAGTAGGTGCCTTTTATTTAGGTAAGCCTCAAGGTGGAAAGGGAAAGATGTTGGGCGGCGTTCCAGGAGTCCCACCTGCTCAAGTATTGATTTTGGGTGGGGGAGTTGTTGGTACACAAGCCGCAAAAATGGCTGCCGGATTGGGCGCTAATGTGACCATCATGGATACTAATTTATCCCGATTAAGGTATTTAGATGAGGTTTTACCTGCCAATGTACACACTCAATTTGCTACTTCATATGCCATTCAAAGTCATTTACCCCAAGTGGATTTATTGATTGGGGCTGTTTTATTGCATGGGTCCAAAGCACCCCAACTGATTAAAAAGGAAGATTTAAAGAAAATGGAATCAGGCACAGTTTTGGTGGATGTCGCAGTAGATCAAGGAGGTTGTATCGAAACGTGTAAACCCACTACACATGAAAATCCTGTGTATGAAATCGATGGGATATTGCATTATTGTGTAGCGAATATGCCAGGAGCTGTACCGCAAACGTCTACATTAGCCTTAACTCAAGCTACTTTGCCCTATATTCAACTGATAGCTAATATAGGTTGGCAGGAAGCCAGTACGTCCAATGAAGCATTGAATAAAGGATTGACTATTTATGAAGGGAAATTATTCCATCCCGGTTTGGCCGCTTCGTTTAATTTATAATTCCCAAAATTTTAATCCTTTGATTTTTCAAAGTTCCAATTGCTGCAACAGGATTAAAATAAATAGTTTCTTTTTTGCCATGCAAGCCGCTCATGGAATTTATGAATGATTGCAATGCCAAAACGAAGATCTAGTCAAAAAATCGCTCATGGAAATTGACCAAAAACAATTCGTGTGTGGACCGGGTGATTGCCGTATAAAGCCAACGAATATATTCCGCATCGATTTGTTCCTCTTTTAAATATCCTTGATCTACAAAAACAGCGCCCCACTGGCCGCCTTGTGACTTATGGCACGTTAACGCATAGGCGAATTTTACTTGTAAAGCATTTAAATAGGGGTCTTTTTTAATGGCCTCCGTACGCTCTTTCTTTTTTGTAATGTGCGCATAATCGTTGCAAACGGAATCATACAATTTTTTGTTCCCCTCTTTTCCTAAGGCTGATTCGGATGAGTGTAAGGTGTCTAATAAGATTTTTGCCTCTACTTCAGGATGTTCTTCATAATCGCAAAGCCTTAAAGACACTTGTAAAAATCGAAAACCATGCATCTCTTCTTCCTTTTTGATTTTCATTATTTCTACAAAATCACCATTCGCCAAAAATCCAGCGGGGGAGTCTTCGTCTAGCCAATGGTAATTATTACGCACTATCATGAGTAAATCTCCACTCGAAATTTCATCTTCTTGATATAAAATGGTGCGCCTGACAAATTGATTATACATTACGGCACTTTTGTTCGAACGCGTTAATAGAATCGTATTCTCTTTGCCAAACTTCCGAAAGGCGTAGTGCATGCCATCTTCCATTTTTTCACCGGTCATTCTGAAGAAATCCTTGAATGAAGCGGTATTGAATTTAATTTGAGTCGATTTTTCATGCAATAACTGGCGTAGCGCCGTTGCATTATATAGGATTCCGGATTGTGAATCTTGGCGCATAACGTCCACTAATTCATGTTCCATGACTTCCATATGGAATTCTTGGCTTATATAATCTTTGGATAAAGATGGAGAAAGCGATTTTCCCACGGGAGGAAGTTGGGCCGTATCCCCCACAAAAATAAGTTTATTCCCATTATGTCCATTTTCTGGATTGGTAAATACATATTCAATTAAATCGGTCAATAGGCTATTGAAACCAAATTCTGCTTCATCGGTAATCATAGAGGCCTCATCCACAATGAATACCGTATTGGTCGCATAATTGTTCATTCGTTGAAATGTAAGCGTCCCAGAACTCGGATTACTTACTTGGCGATAGATTTTTTTATGAATCGTACTGGCTTTTTTCTTTGAGTAGTTGGCCATTACCTTCGCTGCCCTACCGGTGGGAGCAATTAATTGGGTCTTATACTCAAAGGACCCTAAAATTTTAATTAATGTGGATATCACCGTTGTCTTTCCCGTTCCTGCATACCCTTTAATAATAAAAGTGAGGGGAGCCCATTCATCTTGATTCAAGATAAAACCACTTAGTTTTTCAAAAAGTTGGACTTGGGAGGGTGTTGGCTCAAAAGGAAATTTTTGACGTAAAAGAAAGGAAGGGCTTTGGCTTGAGCTCATTTTGTTAGATTAAACGAATTTACAAAATAGCGGCTGAAACCGAAAGGGATTTGGCTAAACTCAATTCTCTAAAAACATTAATCAAGCAAATATGGGAGTAGCTTGATAATTCGTCAACTAAAATATCAGTTTCCTGAATTTTATTTTCGTCGATTAATCTAGCCCTCGTGGTACCCCAGTGCAAGGGATTTTTAGGCGTATACCAAATTCCATTTTTCAAGAAAGCGAGATTGGCGATGGTGCAATCTTGAATTTTCCCATCTAACTCAAAGATCACTTCATCAACCTCTTTGTTTTCTGTTAAGGTATGTTCAAAATATGATCGGTCAGCCCATTTAAAACCATAATCAAATTCACCTGTGTTTACAAGCCTTAATAATGCTATTGGTTTCTCGTGGTAGGGAATAAATTCAATGGATATTATTTTCTCCTCGTATATAATTCTGCAACGATATATACCTTTTGCCGGGATCGTTTGTTTTGTTAAAATTTCTTCAAGGTTAATCGGATTAACATCAGGATAAAAAGATTCAAATGTTTCATGAACCCTTTTTTGGTGATAAGGCAAATTCTTCAAAATGCCATTTTCAATACATATTGTTTCTAAAAATGAAAACATGTTAAAAGGGTAGATAAACTTTTTGAATTAATTCTTGATATTCTTTTTTAGCATCAGAGAAAACGGTAATCCCTCCACCGCTTTTATACGTCATTTGGTTTTCTCTTGTTTCAATATACCTAATCATCACGCCAGAATCAAATAATTGTCCGTCAAACATACCCATAATTCCGGTATAAAATCCTCTTGGGTAGTCCTCCACATCGTCAATGATCTTTAAAGTCGACTTTTTAGGAGCTCCAGAGATAGATCCAGCGGGCAATAATTGTATTAATATTTTTCCAAATTTGCCCCTAAATTCATCTAATAATTCGCCTGAGATTAAGGACGACATTTGCCATAAATCACCTTCGTTGGTTTTTACCTGATCGATAAACTTATATTTTTCCACTTGGATAGGGAAGGCTACTTGGCTTAAGTCGTTTCGAATAAGGTCTACAATGGTCGCGTGTTCTGCCTGCTCTTTGACATCATTAATCAAATTTTCAGGGCTTGAATGATTAGCCACGGCCAAAGTCCCTTTCATGGGAAACGATTTTATTTTATTCTCTTCAATCTGTATGAAGCATTCGGGTGAAAAAACGGTAAAAAATTCAGGAACCAATAGTTTATAACGTGCTTGTGCAATCGAATAAATTTCTTCAATACTCATATTGGATTCAATTTGAGTAGGTGCGGTTAAATTGGTTAAAAAGGAATCACCGCGTTGAATGGCTTGTTGGACTTGATTGAATTTTTCGAAATAGTTTGCTTCCGAAATAGGTGTTTTGTTGAATATAGGCTTTTTGCCAGCCTTTGAAACTTGCACACTAGATCCAATATCGAATTTTATTCCCAATGCTTGGGCTTCTATTGGAGTACCTATCCAACCATATTCAGCTTTATAATCGACAAAAAACATGAATGGCTTCTCACTAATTCCCATTTCATCCATCGTTGAGCAAACCTGCTCAAATGACATCCATGGAATAGCTGAATTCATGTTTATAAATAGGTTAATGCCAATTTTAATACGGCCTGAATTCCACTCGGATTTTGTCCACCTGCTGTAGCTAGGAATGCTTGTCCTCCTCCTCCGCCTTGAACTTCTTTGGCTAGTTCGCGGATGATAGTGCCTGCATTTAATGATTTATTTTCCGTGATTTTTTTCGAAATAGCTAAAGCTAAACTGGCTTTTCCGTCGATTTCTGCAACTAATAAGCAGAATAATGATTGACTCTCAGATTGTAATTCAAAAGCTAAGTTTTTCAACGCATCCGCCGTAGGAATTTCTACTTGTTGGATGATGTAATCAACACCATCTTTATGTTGGATTTGCGACTTTAATGTTTGCCTTAAATCGCCAACTTCCTTATTCTGATAGGCTGAGATCGATTTTTGAAGGGCAGTATTTTGTTCGATTAATTGGCCAACGGCCTTAACTAAGTCTTTCGGAGACTTTAATAATTGGTCTATTTCGTCTAAAATTTGTTCTTGGGTACTGAGTAATTCATATGCTTTTTTGGACGTAATCGCTTCTATGCGGCGTACCCCCGTGGCCACTGAACTTTCTGAAATAATCTTAAATAAGCCAATCTCGCCTGTTGACGGCACATGTGTTCCCCCACAAAGCTCCACTGAAAAGTTTTTATCAAAGGTGATGACGCGGACAAAATCTCCATATTTCTCGCCAAACAAAGCCATAGCCCCCTTGTCTTTGGCTTGTGCAATGGGTACATTTCTTTCTTCTAGGAGAGGAATGTTCTCAGCAATTTTTGCATTGACAATGGACTCGATTTGCTTGATTTCTTCATCACTTACCTTTTGAAAATGTGAAAAATCGAATCTTAAAATTTCTTCATTGACCAAACTTCCTTTTTGGCCCACATGCTTTCCTAATATTCCCTGAAGCGCTGCTTGTAATAAATGCGTTGAACTATGATTTTGAGTAATAACTCTACGTCGGCTTACATCTATTTCGGCAGATAATTCTTCATTGATAACCTGCTCGATACCCGAATCAGTGACCAAATGAACAATTAAATCATTTTCTTTTTTTGTATCAATGATTTGAATTTTCGCACCGGAAGAAAAATGCAAATAGCCTGAATCACCTACTTGGCCCCCTGATTCAGCATAAAAAGGAGTAGTTTCTAGGACTACTTTATATTGTAAACCCGATTTATTTTGAGTTTTTTGATACTTTATAATTCGTGTGTCGACTTTTGTTTCATCGTAGCCAATAAACGATACTTCATCTCCATCGTATACAAATACCCAATCTTCTGCGCTTGCACCCGCATCTTTCCTAGATCTCAATTTTTGAGCTTGGAGCGCATGGTTATATCCAGCTTCATCGATGTCCATGCCATTTTCACGGGCAATTAGCGCCGTTAAATCGATCGGAAACCCATATGTGTCATTTAATTCAAATACTTCATCTCCACTGAGCACTTTAATTTTATTGGATTGAGCTTTTTCCATTAGATTATCTAATCGGATTAAGCCTGAAGACAAGGTCCTTAGAAAGGATAATTCTTCCTCATAAATTACTTTCGCCACAAAAGCTTCTTGAGCGATTAATTCGTCAAAAACTCCTTTAAATTGTTGGGCTAACGAAGGAATTAACAAATGCAAAAATGGCTCTTTGAAATTTAAATAGGTGTAACCATACCTTACTGCCCGACGTAATATACGCCTAATCACGTAACCCGCCTTCGTATTGGAGGGTAGTTGGCCATCCGCAATACAAAATGCAATCGCCCTAATGTGATCCGCAATGACGCGCATCGCAATGTCTGGCCATTTGGACTCTCCATATTTTTGACCAAATTTCGCTGCAAGTATCTCTATAGTGCCTTGAAAAACATCCGTATCGTAATTCGATTGCTTGCCTTGAATGGCCATGCAAAGCCGCTCAAAACCCATACCAGTATCCACGTGTTTCGATGGGAGAGGTACGAGTGAACCGTCAGTCATTCTTTCGAATTGCATAAACACATTATTCCAGATTTCAACTACCTGCGGATGATCGGCATTCACTAATGTTTTTCCAGAGATTGCCTCCACGTCCGCTTGATCCCTTAAATCGATATGGATCTCAGAACAAGGACCACAGGGTCCTGTTTCTCCCATTTCCCAGAAATTATCTTTTTTATTTCCAAAGATAATTCGGTCTTCTCCCACAATATTTTTCCAAAGATCAAATGCTTCCTGATCGAAAGGCACACCATCTTTCTTATCTCCTTCAAAAACGGAGACGTAAATTCGGTCTTTGGGTAATTTGAAAACCTCAGTTAATAGCTCCCATGACCAGGTTAATGCCTCTTTTTTGAAATAATCACCGAAGGACCAATTGCCCAGCATTTCAAACATGGTATGGTGATAGGTATCAAAACCTACATCTTCAAGGTCATTATGCTTTCCAGAAACCCGAAGACATTTTTGCGTATCGGCAATTCTTTTGGCCGGAGGAGTTCCATTTCCAAGGAAAAAATCCTTGAATTGAGCCATACCGGAATTATTAAATAAAAGAGTTGGATCGTTCTTTGCTATTAATGGAGCCGATGGGACAATCAAATGTCCTTTTAAAGCAAAAAAATCTAGAAATTGTTGGCGGATCTCAGATGAGGTCATTGCTTTTATTTTGTAAATTAATATGTATTTTAAATGTACCTGTTTACTTTTGTCGACAGGAGTTGCAAAATTAGTTTTTTTTATTCGAATTAATGAATTCCCTGTTGCAAGCTTTCTTTATTTTACGCTATGGAATACGAAAAACTTTATTATTCTATTTCTGAAGTTGCAGACCGATTTAAACTTAACACGTCTAAATTACGATATTGGGAATCTCAATTTCCACATCTTCTACCTAAGCGAAAATCTACGGGCGCAAGAAAATACACAGCTGTTGACATTCAAAAAATTGAAGTGTTGTTTGATTTAATTGAGGTAAAAGGAATGACGTTAGAAGGCGCAAAGCAAGCATTAAATAGTAAAGGAAATCCAATAAATCCCAATCAAGCCGTTATTAATCAGCTTACTGATATTCGTAATTTTTTAAAGTCTTTTTCTGATCAATTGGAATAAAAAGAATGTAGATTGAGGCATAATTTACCCCATATGCCTACCACTGAAGAAGAGAAAATTTATCAAATAGCCTTATCCATTATTCCACAAATAGGTGTCATTAATGCCCGAAGGCTCATTTCCTACATGGGAACGGCAAGAGATATTTTCAAGTCGACCCGATCTCAATTATTAAAAATTCCTCACATAGGTCCTGTTTTAGCTGCCGCAGTTCATCAACCGGGATTAGTTTTACAGGCAGAATCTATTTGGTTAGATTGCCAACGAGAACACACCCAAATATTATTTTACACAGACTTCGATTTTCCCAATCGCTTAAAGCAAATTTTTGATTCACCCATTTTGTTGTATTGGAAAGGAAATCAAGATTTAAATGCTGAGAAAATATTAGCGGTTGTGGGTACTCGAAAAGCAACTGAATATGGAAAAAGAGTAACCTCCGATTTAGTCAAGGATTCGATAGGCCAAGGAATTACTTTTGTGAGTGGCTTAGCTTATGGGATTGATATTGCTTTACATAAGGCATGCCTGAATGCTAAGATTAATACAGTGGCTGTTTTAGCGGGTGGATTTAATTGGATTTATCCGAACTCACATCAGAAATATGTCAACGAGATAATTGAAACTGGGGGTATTCTATCAGAATATCCTTTGCGTCAAAAGCCGGATGCCCGTTTTTTTCCTTTACGTAACCGAATCATTGCCGGAATGTCCGATGCTACCTTGGTGGTTGAAGCTGCCGAAAAAGGTGGAGCATTAATTACAGCGGATTATGCAAATAATTACAATAGAGAGGTATTTGCGGTTCCAGGGAATCTTGATAAATTATTTTCTGAGGGCTGTAATCTGTTAATTCAAAAGCATAAAGCCAATATTTACACGGATTGGAATCACTTGTGCGCGCAACTTAATTGGGAAGCATCTGGGGATATTATTCATCGAAATAAAAACTTGCAATGGAATCGATATACTGCCGAGGAATCAGAAGTACTTTCACTCATACATAAAAAAGGGGAGATTCCTTTAGATGAAATTGCTTGGCAACTTCAAAAAAATATGGGCCAATTAGCCACTATTTTATTAAACTTAGAATTTCAGGGGGTATTAAAAGCACTTCCTGGGCATCGCTACGTAATCAAATGAATTATTTTCTCCATTCACTCGGATTCAATCTCCAGTCTTGTAAAGTAACTAATTGAGAATCTGAAATGTAGTTTAGTTTTACTGCCTCATCGATGAGGACATCGTAATTACTTAACGCGTAGAATGGGATATTGGCGTTTTTGAAATTCTGAACTGAAATATCAAAGCCATAGGTAAAAATGGCAGCCATGCCTAAAACCTTTGCTCCAGCATTTACGAGGCCTTCAGCAGCTTTTAGTGAACTTCCTCCTGTGGAGATTAAATCTTCGATTAAAACTACCTTTTGACCTGGCTGAATGGATCCTTCAATTTGGTTTCCCATACCATGTTTTTTAGGTTCCGGCCTTACATAACAAAAGGGTAGGTCTAGATAATCCGCCACTAATGCGCCTTGGGCGATACCGGCAGTAGCAACTCCGGCGATGATATCGACATCAGAAAAATATGCTTTAATCACGGCAGATAGGCTATTTTTAATGTAGGTTCTTGCTTCTGGAAATGAAAGAGAAATGCGATTGTCGCAATAAATAGGTGAATACCAGCCTGATGCCCACGTAAATGGCTCATCCGGCCTCAGTTGAATGGCTTTGATCTGTAATAAATGCTGGGCTACCTCTTGTTGAATACTTAAATTCTCCATAAATTTTATTCTATTTTTCTTTCCTACAAAAATACTTTTTTCAGTTCATCTTTCATTATTTAATTCTAATTTTGATAAAATTAATTGAGATAGTACGCATGATAATTTTCATTGACGATCGTCCCATTCGAATAACTAGTCTTTCTAAAAAAAATGATCTGCCTTTGAAAGAAGATTATGATTTAATTCTTGACGCCAGGTTAAAGCCCATCAAGATTAAAGATTTTAAGGGACATACGTGTTTGCTAAATGTTTCCCTAGATCAAATGGGAAAAATCATCGAAGATTTACATCAATTTAAATTGGATTTTCATTCCTTGTATATTTTAGTTGACAACAAAAAAGCGTTCAAACAAAAAATCATCAGCCTATATTCCTTAATTGAAGCCTCTGGAGGCGTCGTACGCAATGAGGAAAATAAAATGCTTTGGATTTATCGGTTGGGAAAATGGGATCTTCCCAAGGGGAAATTGGAGAAAAATGAATCCTTTAAAGTTGCGGCTATACGAGAAGTGGAGGAAGAATGCAATGTACAGGCCAAATTAGAATTCAAATTATGTACGACTTATCACACATATACCCATAAGAACCAACGTGTTTTGAAAAGAACTAAATGGTATATGATGCATACGAATCAGAGGCACAAATTGATTCCCCAAAAGGAAGAAAATATAGAAAAAGTGGAATGGTTAAGTCAATCTGAAATGAATAAAACAGCCCTCTCTGACACTTATAGCTCAATTAGATACGTGATTCAACGTTTTTCTATTCTTCAAATACCGTTTAAATCATAAGGTAAATAATCATCTATCTTGCTTCCATACCGATGTAAATCCCGAATGATCGTGGACGAAATAGGGGCTAAATGAGGAGATGTAATGAGAAATACAGTTTCTAACTCGGGATTGATATGTCGATTTACTTGAGAAATAGAGTTTTCATATTCAAAGTCAGTCGTATTTCTTAATCCTCTAATGATGAATTTGGCACCCACTTCCTTAGCTACGTTAGCGGTAAGATCTTGATAAGTAACAACTCTGACAGGTTTTCCTTGAAATGTTTGTTCTATATACCCCTTCATTTTTTCTAATGAGAAGTAACGGGCTTTGTTCGAATTTTGACCAATTCCAATAACTATTTCGTCAAATAAAGGCAAAGCACGCAAAACGATATCTTGATGTCCTTTCGTGAAAGGATCAAAGGAACCGGGAAAAAAAGCAATTTTATTATTTGCCATAATTAAATGAGGATGTTGTATTGTGCTAATGATTGAATCGTGGCATCACTTTCAGCCCCGGAACTATGAATATAAACTGTTTCACGAGTTAACAAAACGTCAAATGAATCTCGGATGGAATGTAAATAAAAGGCTAATTCTAGGGTTGATTGATGCATAAATACATTGGCCAACTGTAATTTCCCTTGACTAAACAGCGACATGAATGCAAATTTACCTTGTAAATATACATGTAATTGGGTCGCATTTTTACTTTTTACTTGCTTGTTTTCAGCGAGTAACTCGCCTAAAATATGACGATAATTTATTTTGGCTAACGGAAAAAGGGATGAGGCAAAATCTTTCCATTCACTTGGAATTAAAAAGGTAAGGTTTGATTCGATCCAATGGACAGGTTGTTCGTGTAACTCTTTTCCCTGCAGCGCATTTTCACCCAATGCTTTTTCTAAAAAACCAATTCGATATAGTTGGGTGTCATATTCTTTAGGAATCAATAGGAAATCAGAATGGAGGATTTCAATGGTTAATTCATTGACTTGATGTCTTTCTATTTTTAATTTAGACCATATGGCTGATTCCTTTTTTTTAATCTTATCCCACGTGATTATTTCGATCTCTTGACTGGCTTCGCTTTGCACATGAACCCCGAGCTCACTAAACTGTAAAAAAACATGTGAATTGTCAACGATCATCTAAGGTTCTTTTTGAAATTTCCTCTAACGGGGATTGTCCATAAGGTCGAAATAACAAAAAAAATATGGGAAAGGAATGAAAATTAAGATTTTTTTCTAGGTTCAAAATGAGTAATTTTGCGCCTTATTTAATTCAATGTTATGTTACAAGCATCAAATGTATCCCTTAGGTTTGGGAAGAG
>CAMBGA010000076.1 GCA_945866095.1 Spirosoma fluviale | reverse complement strand
AAGCGGCCATCCATGTACATTGGTGATACCGGATTTAAAGGTCTTCATCATTTGATATGGGAGGTGGTTGATAATTCCATTGACGAGGCTTTGGCTGGTCATTGTGATACGATTAAAGTAACGATTAATACGGATAACTCGATATTGGTGGAGGATAACGGTCGGGGTATTCCAACGGGCATGCACACGAAGGAAAAGCGTTCTGCTTTAGAGGTAGTTATGACAGTTTTGCATGCGGGGGGTAAGTTTGACAAGGATACGTATAAGGTTTCTGGAGGTTTGCATGGGGTGGGTGTATCCTGTGTGAATGCTTTATCGACGGATTTGAAGGTGACGGTTTATAGTCGGGATGGAAAAATATACCAACAAGAATACAAAATAGGGGTTCCACAATATCCTGTAAAGGAAGTAGGGGTGACCGATCGAACAGGAACATCTGTTTTATTTAAGCCGGATGATACTATTTTTACGGTGACTGAATATAAGTATGAGACGGTAGCGGGTCGTTTACGTGAGCTTTCGTTTTTGAATGCGGGCATACTTATTAAGTTGACAGATTTGCGGGAATTGGATGAAGATGGCGTAGCTAAGACTGATGAATTTTTCTCGGAGGGTGGTTTGCGTGAATTCGTATTGTATTTGGATTCTACGCGTGAGCCATTGTTATCAGAGCCTATTTACATGGAGGGAGACAAGAATGGAGTACCTGTTCAGGTGGCCATGATGTATAATACATCCTACTCAGAAAATGTGGTTTCCTATGTGAACAACATCAATACGATTGAGGGTGGAACACACGTAGCTGGATTTAGGGGTGCATTAACGAGGACTTTGAAAAATTACGCGGATAAGTCGGGCGCTTTAGAGAAATTAAAAATAGATATTGCGGGGGATGACTTCCGTGAAGGATTGACCGCAGTTATTTCGGTTAAGGTAGCAGAGCCTCAGTTTGAGGGTCAAACCAAAACGAAATTGGGGAATGGTGAAGTGTCAGGTGCGGTGTCGTCGGCGATGTCGGACATGTTAGAATCTTGGTTAGAGGAGCATCCAAGAGAGGCTCGTCAAATTGTTGCGAAGGTAATATTGGCCGCTCAGGCGCGTCATGCGGCCAGAAAAGCGAGGGAAATGGTTCAAAGAAAAACCATTTTGGGTTCTAATTCATTGCCAGGTAAATTGGCCGATTGCTCGGACTCGGACCCTGAGACTTGCGAGATTTATTTAGTCGAGGGAGATTCTGCGGGTGGAACAGCCAAGCAGGGTAGAAATCGTGCTTTTCAGGCTATTTTGCCTTTAAGAGGAAAGATTTTGAATGTTGAGAAAGCGCAGGAATACCGCATTTACGAGAATGAGGAGATTAAAAATATGATTACGGCGCTGGGTGTCTCATTTGGAAAAGATGGAGATGAGCGGGCCTTAAATATGGATAAGTTGAGATATCATAAGGTGATCATCATGACCGATGCTGATATTGACGGAAGTCACATCCGTACATTAATCTTGACTTTCTTCTTTAGATATATGCGTGAATTGGTAGATAGAGGGTGTATTTACATAGCCCAACCTCCATTATATCAAATTAAAAAAGGTCAAAATATTCGTTATGTGTGGACTGAATTGCAAAAAGAACAGGCGATCCAAGAACTAGCTGGAGGAGGAAAAGAGGATAATGTGGGTGTTCAGCGCTATAAGGGTTTAGGAGAGATGAATGCTGAGCAATTATGGGAAACAACCATGAATCCAGAATCGAGAACATTGAAGCAAGTGAATGTAGAATCTGCGATTGAAGCTGATTTATTGTTTTCTATGTTGATGGGTGACGAAGTGGCTCCTCGTAGAGATTTTATTGAGAAAAATGCTAAATACGCAAAAGTAGACGTTTAGGGAATGATTTTTGATTTTAAATCTTTTCATTTAAGGAGTATTCATGCAGAGTCTGATCAAGATCGGGCTTTGATCAATGTAGAGCTGAAAAATCTTTATGATTCCTTAACCCCGGACGATAAGCAAATATTTAATTTGGAACTTCAAAAGTTTTTGATGACCGAAGTAGGCAGATTAGGTTCTGACTATGACGCGATTAAAAATCAAGTGTCAACCAAATAGAAAAAATGGTACAAACAGATCAAAATACTAATTCAAATTCGAATGACAAAGATTCTCAACCTGGGAATCTTTTGTCTTTCTTGAGGCCTAAAAATTGGAAAATCAATTTATTGGCTGCCAAGAATCCTACCTGGAAATTGGATAAGTCTATGCAGAAATCGCATGAAATTCAGTTAAAGGCGAAGTTTATATCACGTGATCTTTCTTGGCTTAAGTTTGATGAACGTGTGTTAGATCAGGCACGTGATACGAGTAAGTCACTTTTTGATCGATTGAAATTTTTAGCCATTACTGCGTCTAATTTAGACGAGTTTTTTACGATCCGAATGGGTTCTTTGTATAATTACATTGATTTTGGGAAGGAAAGAACGGATTATTCAGGCCTGCGTGAAGTGCCATTTAAGCAAATGCTTATTTCATCAGCTCAGGAATTTAGTCAGGAAAAACATCGCTTATTTGTCGATGAGATTCTTCCATTATTTCCTGAAAACGGATTGCTATTAGCCTCTTTTGCTGATTTAACAACGCTGGAACAGTCGGAGGTGGAAACCTATTTTAATAGGACGATCTATCCGATGTTGACCCCGATGGTTTTTGATCACACGCATACATTTCCAAGCTTATTAGCCAAGACCTTGATTTTTGGGGTTGTGACCATCGGTGGGCCTGAAAAAAAGGTTAGTAAGGGGAAACCTGAGCGTGATCGCAAAATATCGTTTGTTCAAATCCCACTGAATTTAGCTCGGTTTTATGTGATTGAGCGGGAGGATAAAATTGTCTTTTTGCCGATTGAAGAATTGATACGCCAACAATTACAAGTCCTTTACCGAAATGTTGAAATAGAATCCACAACCCTTTTTAGGATTACTCGAAATGGAGATTTTGATTTAGTGGAGCATGAGGATACGGAAACAGATTTTGTCGACGAGATAAAAAAGAAAATAAAAGACCGACGTTTAGGCCGGGTTACTCGCGTAGAGGTGGAGCAGGAGCATTCCGAATTTTTGCTTGGAGAAATGTTGAAACGCTGGTCATTAGAAAAGTCTGATATCTTTGTTAAGACAGCTATTTTAGATTTCACTTCTTTTTGGCAGATATTAAAACATTCAGAATTTAAAGGGCAGGTGGCTGTTAACCCCCCTGTAGTGCCCCCCTTGGGTTTAAAGTCTATTCAAATTGGCGATATTTTTGAGACCATGAAGCGCGGGGATATCCTTTTGCATCATCCTTACAATAATTTTGAGCCGGTTATACAACTATTAGAGCAAGCGGCAGATGATCCCCATGTGTTAGCTATTAAAATTACTTTATACCGTATTTCTAAGAATTCAAGAATTGCGAGTGCCTTATTGCGTGCTGCGGAACAAGGTAAACACGTATCGGTTCTTTTTGAAGTGAAGGCGCGTTTTGACGAGGAGAATAATATTCGAGAGGCTACTAGGCTTCAAAAAGCAGGTTGCTTTGTGATTTATGGGATACCTGGTTTAAAGACACATACCAAATTATTGCAAGTGATTCGAAATGAAGGTACGCATGTCATGAGCTATGCGCATTTATCTTCTGGTAATTACAATGAGGATACGGCTAAATTATACACTGATTTAGGCTTATTGACGACTGATATTCGAATTACCCAGGATATTGCTGAGTTCTTTAATGTAATCACGGGACATTCCATGCCTACGCATTACGAACATTTAATTACGGCTCCTCGTGATATGCGAAACCGATTGATTGAAATGATCGATCATGAGGTCGACAATCATAAAGCAGGATTACCCGCAGGAATTTGTTGGAAAATCAACTCATTACAAGACACGCTAACGATGGAAGCGCTGTATAAAGCATCCAAAGCTGGGGTTCCCATCTTGTTAATTGTTCGAGGAATTTGTTGTTTAAGGCCACAAAGACCTGGTTTATCGGAAAATATTTACATCAAATCCATTGTGGGTAATTATTTGGAGCATACCAGAATTTTCTATTTTCATAATAATGAAGATCCCAAAATTTATGGTGGTTCCGCAGATGTGATGGTGCGAAGTTTTGATCGACGCATCGAATCTTTATTTGAGTTGGTTAATTCGAGGGCAAAAAACTTGGCCATAACCATTTTAAATTGGAATTTGCGTGACACGGTTAATTCGTATGAGATGCAAGAAGATGGGAATTACTGGAAAGTGGAAAGCGATGAGCCCTTTGATATTCATCAAGAATTTTATCATTTAAAAGAGGAAGATTTAGTGGACGTGGTTCCATTTGAGAATTATACATTAAATTTAGAAACTAAGGAATAAAAAATACACCAACGAACTTGATATAAATGGAACGATTTACTGGCCTATTGGGCATTGTGCTGATTTTAGGAGTTGCTTTTTTGATGTCAAATAATCGAAAGGCGATTAATTATCGAACAGTGGGAGTCGGTTTATTATTGCAAGTTCTCCTCGCGGTTTTTATTCTTAAGACCGAAGTGGGGCAATCTCTTTTTCAGTGGTTAGGCGATAGCATCAATACGCTTTTAGGCCAGGCGGATAAGGGTGCACTTTTTGTTTTTGGTTCGCTTGTTGATCGTGATTTAATGACGAAGGCCTTTGGTCCGGGCAATGATTACATTTTCTTTTTCAAAGTGGTACCCACCATCATTTTTGTGGCCGTTTTAGTGAATATGTTTTATCATTTGGGCGTTTTGCAACGCATTGTTTCTACGATGGGAAGAGGCGTACATTGGTTGATGGGAGTCAGTGGCGCGGAGGCCTTATCAAATGTGGCATCCACTTTTGTTGGTCAGGTAGAAGCTCAAATCATGATCAAGCCGTATTTGAAAAACATGACCAATTCGGAGTTAATGGCTTCCATGACCGGTTCTTTTGCCTGTATCGCAGGAGGAGTTATGGCTGTTTATATATCCTTAGGCGTCCCAGCGGCGTATTTATTGGCCGCCAGTTTAATGGCTGCCCCAGGTGCTTTAGTCATTTCAAAAATCATTTTTCCCGAAACAGAAAAGTCGGAAACGGAGGGTGAAGTAAAACTGTCCATTGAAAAAACGCATGCTAATTTGGTGGATGCGATTGCAGCCGGTGCGAGCGAAGGGTTAAAAGTAGGAATGAATGTGATCGCTATGTTGATCGGTTTTATTGCTTTGATTGCCTTGGTGGATTTAGGCTTGGGCCAATTGGGTGGATTAATTAATATGCCAACCTTATCGATGAATTTGATTTTGGGCAAAGTATTTTCAGTATTTGCATTTGCCATGGGGGTTCCGGCCGTTGACATAGAAGTGGCAGGCGCTTTAATGGGAAAGAAAATGGTGGTCAATGAGTTTGTGGCTTATTTGGATATGGTTAAAATCAAGGATACATTGAGCCCCAAAACCATTGCCATTACTAGTTTTGCACTTTGTGGCTTTGCTAATTTTTCTTCCGTGGCCATTCAAATTGGCGGAATAGGTGAGTTAGCCCCATCTCGCCGATCAGACTTGGCCAAATTAGGGTTTAAAGCTTTAATTGCCGGAACTTTAGCTTCTTATTTATCTGCCACTTTAGCTGGTTTACTTTTGTAATATGCGAATTGATCCCGAAACTGTCGAGCGAATTAAGCAAGCAGCAGCGGTGGCTGAGGTCATCGGGGATTATGTGACCGTTAAAAAAAAGGGAGCTAATTATTGGGCTTGCTGCCCTTTTCACGGCGAAAAAACACCGTCTTTTTCGATCTCTCCTAGCAAAGGAATTTATAAATGTTTTGGTTGTGGCAAAGCCGGTGATTCGGTTCGATTTGTCATGGACATTGAAGGGCTAGGCTATGGGGAAGCTCTTAGGCATTTGGCTAAAAAATATGGCATCGATATCCAAGAAGAGGAGATGACGGATGATCAGATTTTGCGTCAAAATGAGCGTGAGAGTTTGTTCATCATGCTAGATTATGCCAAAGAATATTTCAAAAAGCAATTGCATGATACGGAAGAAGGGAGGTCCATTGCCTTGCCATATTTTAAAGAAAGAGGTTTTTCAGATTCAACTTTACAAGCGTTTGATTTAGGGTATAGTCCAGAGGCTTGGGATGCTTTATTGAAATCTGCGCTGAAACAAGGATTCTCTCAAGAGATTATTGAAAAGGCGGGTTTGGTTACTCAAAAAAACGAGGAGGGTAAGGTATATGACCGATTTAGAAATCGGGTTATTTTTCCGATTCATAATGTTTCAGGTAAAATTATTGCTTTTGGTGCACGTATATTAAGAAATGATGCGAAGTCAAGCCAAGCAAAATACCTAAATTCCCCTGAGACGGAGGTCTACCATAAATCATCAAGTCTTTATGGAATACATCAAGCAAAAAACGAAATAAGGAAGTTGGATGTGTGTTACCTTGTTGAAGGATATACCGATGTTATTTCTTTGCATCAGGCGGGCATAAAAAATGTCGTAGCTTCCTCTGGTACTTCGCTGACCATTGAACAAATTAAATTAATCGGTCGCTTTACCCAACATATTACTGTTCTTTATGACGGGGATTCTGCTGGGATAAAAGCCGCACTAAGAGGGATGGACCTAATTTTAGAAGAGGGTTTGCAAGTTAATTTAGTGGTTTTCCCGGAAGGTCAAGATCCTGATAGTTATGTCAGGAAAATAGGCTCTGAGGCTTTCATTGAGTATATTAAAAAAGAATCCAAAGATATTATTTCATTTCAGGCCAATTTATTTTTACAGGAGGCTGGAGATGATCCGTTTAAAAGATCGGAATTGATTAAAGAAATGGTCTTGAGTATTTCTAAGATTCCTGATGCCATTCAGCGAAGTCTTTTTATCCAGAAAACATCATCTTTGATGCGCTTGGAAGAAGATGTGTTGTTGGCCGAAATGAATAAAATTCATTTAAAGAACTTAAAGCAACGAGCGGGGGGCAATTTACAGCCTGGGATTGCGCCAATTTCGGGCCAAGAGTTTAGGGAGGTCCAACATTTGATTGAACCCGTTGCGGAAACGAGTGGCGAATCCTACCAAAATTTAGCTTTTTATCAAGAATCTGAATGCATTCGTTTGTTGGTCAATTTCGGCCACCTAGAAATAAATCCAGATAAAGCACCAGGTGTATCTGTCACGCAATATTTATTAGAGGAATTAGATGGGGTATTATTTCAAATGCCTTTGTTTAATAAGTTAATGGAGATTTGCAAAAATGAATTTAAAAATAGCAATAGCCTAAAACCTGAATTTTATTTACATCACACCGACGAGGAAATTCAGCGATTTGCGATCGATTGCTCATCGGAGAAGCATAATTTATCGACTACCTGGAAAGATAGGCATGAAATTAAAGTTACAAATGAAGCTGAAATGCTGGAAGATTTAGCTTATAAAAATGTGTTAAGATTAAGAAAAGTGTACAATGATCAGCGGTTACAAGAATCATTGGAATTAATGGCTAATTTTCAGGGGGACCCAAATGACATGAACGATTTGCTGTTGAATTTCATCAAGCTTAAAGAAGTTCAAAAAAATATTTCCCAAGAATTAGGAACCGTCATTGAAAAATAAGCTAATTTTGCTCGATTGTTAAATCCATGAAAAAAATAGTTATACTCATATTAATAGGTCTAATGCCTTCGCTCGTTAAGGGTCAAGGTTGTATCGCGGTTCGTCACATGAGTTGCGCCGTAGGATCAGGACCTAATTCAAATACGTTAATGCAGCCAGGTCAATGGCAAGTTGCCTTAGGCATGCGCAGTCTTCATTCTTACAAGCATTATGTAGGTACAGAATATCAGGCACAAAGGGAAACGGAGGGAACAAACGTCATCAATAATACACATAGTGCTGATTTGGGGATTAGTTATTCGGTGACTGATCGTTTATCGGTGAGTGCCAATATACCTTTTACATACAATGATCGCTCCTCGATGTATGAGCATTATGGGAACGCGGCAACGGGAAATCCGGGAAGAAATCGATTTGAAACAAAATCCGTCGGATTAGGCGATGCTCGATTCACAGCAAATTACTGGATTTTAGATCCATTAAAACATCCCAAAGCGAATGTTATGTTGGGCTTAGGAATTAAATTACCTACGGGAAATTCCAATGTAAAAGATGTGGTGCATCGCCGTAAAGCAGATGGATCAGATTATACCTTGGAAAAACCGGTAGACCAATCCATCCAGTTAGGGGATGGTGCGATCGGATATAATTTTGAGGTGCAAGGCTATAAGTTATTGGGTACAAAATCATTGTTGTATTACAATGGTTTTTATCTTTTAAGTCCACAAAATGTGAATGAAACGGAACAGTTTGCCTCTGATAGAAAAATTACTGATTTGATGATTCGCTACCATTCGGTGGCAGATCAGTTTGCTGCTCGAGTGGGAGTGGCTTATGATGTCATTCCTTCAAAAGGCTTTCAAGTCATGTTAGGCACTAGAATTGAGGGAATACCTTCCTCTGATTTAGTAGGGGGAAGCGATGGTTTTAGACGTCCAGGCTATATCATTTCGATTGAGCCTGGAATTTCTTATTCCAAATCGAAAAATATGTTTTCTTTAACCATGCCTTTGGCCCTTGTTCGAAATCGAATTAAAAGTGCTTATGATTTAAAGGATCCTGCTGGTTTGAGACAGGGAGATGCTGCTTTTGCTGATTACTTTATTTCAGCGACGGTGAGTCATCGTTTTTAGACGAAATGAATCAATAAAAAAACGCTAACAAATTTGAGAATCTCAAAGTGTTAGCGTTTTTATTTTTAAAAATCTCGGGAATTAAAGTCCTAAAATCTTTTTGTTAAATTCCTCATCTGCACCTGTTCCTGCAAAATCGTCAAATACCTTTTCGGTCGCTTTGATGATATGACTTGCAATAAATGGCGCTCCTTCTGTAGCTCCTTGAACGGGGTCTTTGATGCAGCATTCCCATTCTAAAACAGCCCAACCATCATACCCGTATTGAGTAAGTTTAGAGAAAATGCTCTTGAAATCCACTTGGCCATCTCCCAATGAACGGAATCTACCCGCCCGATTGATCCAAGATTGGAACCCACCATAAACACCTTGTTTGCCCGTTGGGTTAAACTCGGCATCCTTAACGTGGAACATCTTGATGCGCTCGTGGTAAAAATCTATGTATTGTTTGTAGTCTAAAGCTTGCAAAACAAAATGGGAAGGGTCATACAATAAATTAGCACGCTTATGTCCTTTCACCTCATCTAAAAACATTTCAAATGTTATTCCATCATGCAAATCTTCACCTGGATGGATTTCGTAGCAGAGGTCTACCCCCGCTTCGTCGAATGCATTTAAGATCGGTAACCAGCGGCGACCTAATTCTTTAAATCCTTGTTCTACTAAACCTGCTGGTCTTTGTGGCCAAGGATAAACGGTATGCCACATTAATGAACCCGAAAATGTTGCATGCGCAGTTAATCCTAAGTTTTTAGAAGCCTGTGCCGCATATTTTAATTGCTGGATTGCCCATTCCGTTCTAGCCTTAGGATTTCCCTTAACTGAATCTGGTGCAAAGGAGTCAAATCCTAAGTCATATGCTGGATTTACGGCAACTAATTGACCTTGTAAATGGGAAGAAAGCTCCGTTATTTGTAAGCCTTTTGCGGCTAACATTCCTTTCAACTCATCGCAATAAGTTTTTGATTCAGCAGCTTTTTGCAAATCTATGCAGCGTCCATCCCAAGAAGGAATTTGAACTCCTTTGTATCCAAGTGATGCCGCCCACGTTGTTATGCTGTCTAATGTGTTAAATGGGGCTTCATCCCCCATGAATTGTGCCAGGAAAATAGCTGGTCCTTTAATCGTTTGCATAATAATAAGGTTTATATTTTCACCCAAGCTTGCTTGCGTGTACTATCTAAAATTCTTTCACAAATTAATAATTCTCGGTATCCGTCCGCAAAAGTTGGGAATTTCGGATTTTCCGGTTGCTTGCCCTCTTCGATGGCCGCGTATACTTCTTTGAATAATTGTTTGGACGTATCTGAAAATCCTTCATTATGTCCTCCAGGGAATGTCATTAGTGCAGTTGCTTCTGGGTAGGCCAATGAAGGATCGCGCATGAGCACTTGATTTGCTTGGTCGCGGTTACCAATCCACATTTCATTGGGTGATTCAGAATTGAATGCAAAGGTTTTATTGGAACCCGAGATTTCTAATTTCAATTGGTTTTTACGTCCAGCTGACACTTGGGAAACGGTTACAGAACCTCTGTTTCCATTATCGAAACGCAACAATACATTGGCATGATCTTCGGTGTTGATCGGCACATCCGCATAATCTTCAGGTTGTAACATTTTACCCGAATACGTTTCCACTGGCTTCAATGGCTTCTTTCTGAATTTATGGACTGTATTAAAATCAGCCATAACCTCTACCGTTTTTAAACCCGTGATGTATTCAATGACATCTAATAAATGCGATCCTATGTCGGCAATCGCCCGAGAATCCCCTGACTTATCAGGCTCTAAACGCCAATTGTAATCTGTAGCATAGAATAACCAATCTTGTAGGTAAGAACCTATAATCGAATAAACTTCGCCCAAATCTCCTTTTTCACGCATGGTTTTCATTTGGCGTACCAAAGGATAATAACGTAAATTGAAATGTACGGCATTGACTAAACCAGATTTAGCCGCAATAGCGACCAATTCCTCAGCTTCGTGTAAATCTTTGGCTAAAGGCTTTTCACAAATCACGTGTTTTCCAGCTAATAAAGCTGCTTTTGACTGTGAATAATGTAGGAAATTGGGTGTGCAAATATGCACGCTTTGTATGTCGTCTTGCTTCAATAAATCCTCAAATGTATACCAACGCGATATTCCCAATTGTTTTGCCTTAGCCTCAGCTAATTCAATGGTCACTTCACATAAAGCAGCTACTTCCACATTGGGTAAACGTCTTAATGCTTCAATATGCGCTGGTCCTATAAATCCTGTCCCTACGATGCCAATTTTAATTTTATTCATGATTGTTTTTATTAATTAAATTTCGAATTTAATCCACTTGTTTTTATTGTCTTGCGCTGATTTAACCACATTGGAAATGAACGCCATTCCTTTTATTCCTTCATTGATTCCGGGGAAATCGTACAATGGATTTTGCGGTTTTCCTTCCCATCTTGCTCGCAAGGCAAAAGCAAAATTCCTGTAAATATTCGCAAATGTTTCGACATATCCTTCTGGATGACCAGCGGGTTGGCGGCAATGCGCATTAGCCGCATCGCTTAATTGGCCCACCGCCGTACGAATATTTCGGCTGCCCCCATCTCTAGATTTCAAAATCATGGTGTTGGGATCCATTTGATGCCAAACTAGACCCGCTTTACTTCCGTATATACGGATATTTAAATCATTTTCTTCACCATTACAAATTTGGGAACAATGTAAAACACCCCTAGCACCATTGCTATAGTGAATTAAAATATTTCCATCATCGTCTAATTTACGCCCTTCGACAAAAATAGTTAGGTCGGCGCATAGCTCTTCTATTTCCAAACCTGTGATGTATTCAACTAGGTTTTCAGCGTGTGTACCGATGTCACCAATGGCACCTGCAGCTCCACAACGCTCAGGATCCGTTCTCCAAGTGGCTTGTTTTTGACCCGTCGCTTCGACTAAATCAATGAGCCAACCTTGCGGATATTCAACAATGACTTTTCTGATTTCACCTAATACGCCTGCGTCCACAAGTGCCTTAGCTTCTTTGATCATCGGATAGGCCGTATAGTTATGCGTTAAGGCATAAATCAACCCTGATTTGTCGATTATTTTTTTTAATTCTTTCGCCTCAGGTAAGTTTAAGGTAGCAGGTTTGTCGGAAACGACATGAAACCCATTTTCCAAAGCCATTTTGGCAGCAGGGAAATGCAAATGATTGGGAGTAACAATGGTGACAAAGTCCATTCGCTCCCCTTCCGGCAGCTCCTTTTCTTTTAAAATCATGTCTTCATAGCTTGCATAAACACGAGCTGGATCTAAATATAATGCCTCACCTGTTTCTTTTGATTTTTGTTCACTTGAACTAAATGCTCCACAAACTAGTTCGATTTCACCATCTAATTGAGCACCCCGTCGGTGTACAGCACCTATGAATGCCTCTAAACTTCCACCGATCATCCCCATCTTAATTTTTCTACCTTGTCGGCTTTTTGCCTGCGTAGAAGTACCACCTTGTATCATAATGATTAATAGATTTATAATTACACAAAAATAGGGCTTAATTTCATCAAATTGCCC
>CAMBGA010000075.1 GCA_945866095.1 Spirosoma fluviale | reverse complement strand
TGTTAAAAGTTGGAAAAAGAGCATCCAAATGAGCTGAAATTTAGGATAATTTAAATATTTTTGTAGGCTAAAAAAACGTGAGTATAGAAATCTAATCCAAGTAATATGAATCGGGACTCTTCGCCTTCCCAAACCGAAATCGAATATCGCCAAGTAATTTCACACTGCAAAGCCTTGTTTGATAAAAAAAACAAAGATTACGGGACTTCTTGGAGAATTTTACGTTTACCCAGCCTAACCGATCAAATTTTTATCAAGGCCCAAAGAATTCGTAGTATTCAGGATAAGGGCCAACAAAAAATCGTGGATGGAATTGAGGGCGAGTTTATCGGCATCATCAATTATTGCATTATCGCATTAATCCAAAAAACACTTGAAAATTCAGATCAAATGGAGTTTTCACCAGAAGAATTAGGTGGGATCTACGATGATCAAGTAGAAATCACCTTAGAACTTTTAAGAAATAAAAATCACGACTATGGGGAGGCATGGAGGGATATGCGGGTTAGCAGCATGACCGATTTGATTCTAATGAAGATATTTAGAACGAAGCAAATAGAGAATAATTTAGGCGTCACATTGGTGTCGGAGGGGGTGGAAGCCAACTACCAAGATATGCTCAACTATGCCGTATTTTGTTTGATTAAATTGAAAGAGGAACAAAGCCAACAAGCCCAACAGTAATAAATTATGCAGCGTTACGCAAAGATTGCCACCTTTTTACTGGTCAGCATATTCCTCTTTTCGGGGTTTATTAAACTGAATGACCCCTTTGGGACCCAACTAAAACTAGAGGAATATTTTGATGTTTTTTCGGTGGATTTTCCATGGATGTCGGGCTTCTGGAAATTCTGGATTCCTTATGCATTAATTCTTTCGATCTTACTAAGTAGCCTAGAAGTGGTTTTAGCCGTCGCCTTATGGTTTAATTACCGGGCTAAACAAACCCTTTGGGCGATTTTTTCCATATTACTCTTCTTTAGTTTTTTGACTTTTTATTCGGCTTATTTTAATAAGGTCACCGACTGTGGCTGCTTCGGGGAGGCTATTAAATTAACCCCTTGGACATCCTTTGGGAAAGATATATTTTTGATTCTGCTTACGGTAAGTTTGTTGTTCACCAACGAGGCTAATAAAAATGAACGCACGTTAAAAATCGTCGTGGTCAGTATATTCATCAGTGTGGGAATTGGCGTTTATTCGTATTTTTATTTACCCAAATTCGATAGCCTTCCCTATGCAATAGGAGAAAGTATTCCTCAAAATATGAAAGAGCGGGAAGCCCTGAAGTTTAGTTATGTGTATCAAATAGATGGCAAGGAGACAGAATTATTGGAAATGCCAACAGACACCCTAGCCAAATTTATTTCGATGAAGGCCATCAACGAGAAAGAAGCGAGGCCCCTCATCACCGATTACCATTTATGGGCAGAAGGCGATACCACTGATTTTACGAAAGAAAGCTTTGTAGGAAACCGGGTCATGGTGATCGTGCCCAACATACACCATACCTACGAAAAAGCATTCTCGGATATCAGTATTTTAGCCAAGGAATTAGAAAAGAAAAAAATATCGGTTTGGTTAGTTTCCGCCTCTACTGATGAGGAAGTAAACGAATTAAGGCATCGGTATCAATTAAGCTTCCCTGCTTTATCAGCAGATGTCAAGGTATTAAAAACAATTATCAGGTCTAGTCCAGGAATTTGGATAGTTAAGAATGGGGTGGTTAAAGGTAAATGGTCAGCGTACCAATTGCCCAATGCCAATGAAATCGAAGAACGTTTAACAAAAGTGCAAGAATGAAAAATATTTATTTAATTGGAATGCCCTCATCTGGGAAAAGTACATTAGGAAAAGAATTAGCAAGGAATTTGGGTTATAGCTTCACCGACATGGACAAACTGATCGAAACCCGTGAGCAAAAAACGATTTCAGAGATATTTTCTGGCCAAGGAGAAAGCCACTTTAGAGACTTAGAAAAAAAGACATTGCACGGATTCCAACCGGACCAATCGATAGTCATAGCTACCGGTGGCGGGGTACCTTGTTTTAACGACAACATGGAATTCATCAAAAACAATGGCGTAAGTGTGTTTTTAAATGTAGATGTGAATGACCTAGCGAAAAGATTATATAAAGCTCAAGGGAACAATAGGCCTCTATTAGACAAAAGTCAAAGCGAAGAAGCCGTGATCGATACGATCAAAAAAACCTTTGAAGAAAGATTGCCATTTTACAAACAAGCCGACATACAAGTAGACGGAGAAATATCAGTGACCCAACTCCTTTGGTTGTTAGATCAATATATTCCTGTTTAAAAATAAACACCTCCGCCGATCATGAATTGCATGCTCGTCAAGTTCAAACTTGCCGAAGAATAATCCGCTGAGCTCTTTAAGGCATAAGGAGTAAAGGCATCTTTAGCGGTTCTTTGGTAGGCTGTCAAATCGATGTAAAACTGGTTCGTTCGATAGCCTAAACCACCCGAAATTTGTAACACGGTCCGATCGATTGAATCATACGTAGGCGAATAGCTATTACCCCAAGTGGCCACACCCCCACGAAGATTAAAATTGGCACTTAATCTAATTTCAGTCCCTAATTTTATGTTGAGTGCCGATTGGAAATTTTTCTGCGTTTGACCATTGTACTTATTCTCAAAATTTATATTATCTGTTGCCGATAATTCAGCAGATGAAACGCGCATTCCTGGGTAATTGACATATTCCAAATCAAGACTTAACAAACCCCTTTTTCCAAAAAAATAGGCCGCACCGCCAGAAATTTTGAAGGGCGTGGTTAGTTGGTATGTAAATTCATTCGGGGTCAACTTCACCGGTCCTACCCGCGTAATGGTGATAGGATTTCCCTTTGAATCAAACGATGGAATGCCAAAAACCCTAGGATTTAACGTTGCGTCATAACGTTCATTCATTTGGTCAAAAAACATAGGGGTATGCAAGGCCAATGATGCTCGAAGATTTGAAGTCAATTTGTAAATCATACCCAAAGTCGCAGAAATTCCTGAACCCGTATTGACCAATTTTTCTTGATATTGTAAACCAGCCACATAATTGGCCCCAACAAATTCTTCTTGCCAAAAGGTGGTGGAAGTCGCATTTATTTTAGAAAAGTGCAAACCTAAACCCACATAAAATTTACTTAAATAAGAAGCCCCATAACTAATATCCCATTGGCTCAACGCCCCCTCATTATCCGCAGTACCTTGTTGGCGCGTAGGCAAATTAGCCTCATACCGCTGGAAAGGTGCGCCACCTGTTTTTGCATTGGGATTAATCAAATAGGCTTGATAAGCTACCGCTTCAGGACTGTCTGCCGATTTACTAAAAGAATTAAACTCGTCGTCTAAACTTTGACCTGTGGCTCCCTTATCGTTTGCTTTTTCGATGAATCGGTCCAACAAAGAGCTTCGGTTATTGACTCCTGTAATTGAAATGGGCTGAGCAAAGATCACTTGTCTTGAGTAAGCAACGCCAAAACTACCGCGCCATTGTGATGCAGAAAACTCGGCAGGACTACCTAAAACCAAACCAAAAATAGGTACTTGGACGAATGAATTAGTTTTTGAAGAAGTTTCAGCAAGATAGGTAGATTCTGTCGTGGCAGAAACATAGCCTACACCTAAAGACACTTCAGATCGATTGTAAAATCCTAAACCCGCTGGATTTCCAGAAATTGAACTTATATCGGCACCTAATGTACTATGAACACCCCCCATGGATTGCATACGTGGGGAACTCGTGGAATAGGCGGTTGAAAAACTCTTGGCCAAATTCGAATAAGAATAAATTTGCCCATGTACTGCCGATAGGCTACCTAGGCCCAAAAAGAAAAACAAAAAAATACGATTCATATTTTACCTAGGTCCTCTGGTTGAACTTCCACCCCCCGAACTTCCACCGGAACTTCCGCCGCTTGAACCTCCATAATTGGTTGATGGAGCGCTATACGATTCAGTCCTATTTTGGTATTGCGGAACTGAGTTATTTTGTGGAGCCGCACGATATTCATAATTGGTATTCCTTCTTGAAGGTGCCACTACAGCCTCTCCACCCACTTCCGACGCGCTAGAGTTAACTCTTTGTTGGTTAGTCCCATTCGGATTATATGAATTGCTATTGCCCCTTGGCGCATTGTTGTAGTTCTCACCTCCAAAACGATTCGACATTGCATCTTCTCTAGCTCCACGCCTGCTGATTTGCACAGGATCTACCACATTATAATTATTCGAATTATAAGAAGCATAACTTGAATTTAAGGCCCCATAATAATTATAGATATTAGTTGACCCATACATACCAAAACCATTCATACTACCATACATCCCCCCGTACATCGAATTATACGGATTTGAGAACGCAGACATCCGATAGAAAGGATCATAAAAATATGGATTCATCATGAAACTGGATTGATAAGCAAAACTAGAATACATCATAGGCCCATACATGGAGGACATAGATCCATAATAATAAGGATCTTGCAATCGCCATGAGGCTAATGGGGAAGCCCAACGAGAACCAAAACCGGTTCCAAAAGATATAAAAGGATTGGTGTACCAACTATTCCAAGGGTTGGCATTCATCAAACCCGATGAAAATCCATTGGCAAATCCTTGATCATATTGGTTGGCATATACAGCACGAGAATTTAAATAATTAGGTTCAGCAGCTTCAGCTAACCCATTCTCTTCTTCGATTAACGTGGATTCATCTTGAAAGTCAAGGTAATCAGACTTCTTCTTTTTCTTAGGTATAACAGCAGTCTGAACAGGATTATCGTACAGATCATCGGCGACCAATTTTGATTGGCTCGTCGCATCTGAAGAATTATTTTGGACAATGGTACATGCTTGTATAAAAATTAAACCAACAAGCAATAAAAACAACATCAAGTGATTTTTCATTGGATTTGAATGTTATACATGTTAAAAACCTAGGACAAAACTGTATCTTTGTTCCTAACAAATTTGAAACAAAAATAGTTTACAAATAAAACGATAAATATCATTAAAATTACGATTTCAAAAAATATATATGAGTAAATCCCTACCAAGTCGTGCCGAGAACTATTCTGAATGGTATAATGAATTAGTTAAACGAGCTGATTTAGCTGAAAATTCTGCTGTAAGAGGCTGCATGATCATTAAACCTTATGGGTATTCAATCTGGGAGAAAATGCAAAGGGCCTTGGATGATATGTTTAAGGAAACGGGACACACAAATGCCTATTTTCCCTTATTTATCCCAAAATCTTTCCTTTCCAAAGAAGCTTCACACGTAGAAGGATTTGCCAAAGAATGTGCTGTTGTCACACATTATCGATTAAAAAACGACCCCAATGGTGGAGGTGTTATTGTGGATCCAGATGCGAAACTGGAAGAGGAATTGATCGTTAGACCTACCTCCGAAACAGTCATTTGGTCCTCATATAAAAATTGGATTCAATCGTACCGCGATTTACCCTTATTGATCAATCAATGGGCCAATGTGGTTCGTTGGGAAATGCGAACGCGTCTTTTCTTGAGAACGGCCGAATTCTTGTGGCAAGAAGGGCATACGGCCCATGCAACCAAAAAAGAAGCCATTGACGAAACCGAACAAATGCTAGAAGTGTATGCTGAGTTTGCAGAAACCTTCATGGCGATGCCTGTTTTGAAGGGTATAAAAACAGCTAATGAGCGATTTGCGGGAGCGGAAGAAACCTATTGCATCGAAGCATTAATGCAAGATGGGAAAGCGTTGCAGGCGGGAACCTCACATTTTTTAGGCCAAAATTTTGCTAAAGCTTTTGACGTAAAATTTCTAAGCAAAGAAAATCAATTGGATTATGTTTGGGGAACTTCATGGGGAGTGTCTACCCGATTAATGGGTGCTTTGATCATGGCACATTCCGATGACCAGGGTTTAGTTTTACCTCCCAAGTTAGCACCTATCCAAGTGGTTATCGTCCCTATTTACAAAGGAGATGAGCAGTTAAACTTGATCAAAGAGATAATAGAACCCTTAGTAAAAGGGTTAAAAAAACAAGGTGTATCGGTAAAATTTGACACCTCAGAAAATCAAAGTCCCGGATTCAAATTTGCCGAATATGAATTAAAAGGAGTCCCTATTCGCCTGGCGATTGGCGGCAGAGACATTGAAAATGGAACGATTGAATTAGCTAGAAGAGATACACGTGAAAAAACGAGTATGCCTTTTGACGGAATCGAGCAGGTGGTGATTGACACACTTAATGATATCCAGGAAAAGATTTATGCCAAAGCATTCGCATTCCGTGAATCAAATACCCACGAAGTGAATAGTTGGGAAGAATTTCAAACGAAAATCGAAGCAGGTGGATTCCTTTCAGCCCACTGGGATGGCACCTCTGAAACAGAAGAAAAAATTAAGGAATTGACCAAAGCAACGATTCGTTGCATTCCTTTGGGAGTCAAAAAAGAAACAGGCAAATGTGTTTTGACAGGGGCAAGTTCTGAGCACAGGGTGATATTCGCCAGAGCTTATTAAATTAGGTAAGAAGTATTAGGTAAATGGTATTAGGTAAAAGGTAAAAGGTAAAAGGTATTAGGTAAAAGGTAATAGGTAATAGGTAAATGGTAATAGGTAAAAGTTAATAGATATTAGGTTTCTTAGCTTATTATTTTGCGAAGAACCTCAATTACGCGATCGATTTCTGCCTTTGTATTATTTTTCGAAAACGAAAACCTGACTGCCGCACCCTCTGCATTTGGATTAAGGGCGGTCAACACATGAGAGCCCACTGAAGTTCCGCTAGAGCAGGCGCTCCCTCCCGAAGCTGAAATCTTTTCTATGTCTAATTTAAAAAGCAACATGTCTCCATCTTGAATTTGCGGAAATCGGACATTTATAACCGTATATAAGCTTTTTTCAATATCAGCTGAAAGTCCATTAAATTCAATGCCTGGGAAGTTATCCTGTAAACCCTGGATGAAATAAGTCTTAAGATCTTTTATATGAATTTCATGAGCAGCCATTTCTTGGTAAGCTAAAGAAAGAGCTTTAGCAATTCCCACCATTCCATACACATTTTCTGTGCCTCCGCGTTGATTCCGTTCTTGGGCTCCGCCATGCATCAAAGGGGAGAATTTGGTCCCAGACTTGGCGTAAAGAAAACCTATTCCTTTAGGTCCATGGAATTTATGTCCGGCACCAACTAAAAAATGAACCGGCAATTCTTGCACATTGTGCACAAAATGTCCCATGGTTTGAACCGTATCCGAATGAAAAAGTGCGCCATATTTTTGACATAAATTACCCACGGCATGTAAATCCAATAAATTACCAATTTCATTATTACCCTGCATCAAACTCACTAATGCGTTGGGAGAAGCAGATAATAAACGTTCCAAATCAGCTAAATCAATCACTCCATTTGAATCTGAGCTAACCATTTTCAGGTCGACCATCCCCAATTTTTCCCATGCCTCCGCCGTATGTAAAACGGCATGATGCTCCAGTGGCGAGGTGATAATCGTCTTAATCCCTCCATAAAGTACACATGATTGAATCACCGTATTATCAGCTTCAGTACCTCCAGAAGTGAAAAATATTTCGGAAGGCGAGGCATTTAATAGTGTGGCAATGGTCTTTCGCGCTTTTTCCACAATCACTTTGGCTTGTCGGCCATGCGAATGAATCGACGATGGATTTGCGGTAAACTGCTCAAAATAGGGCTGCATTTCCTTCCATACCTCGGGGTCTATGGGCGTAGTAGCCGCATTATCTAAGTAAATGGGGGTTTGCGTTGAATTCATACGTTTTATTTGGCGGCAATCTCTTCGATTACCTGTATAATTTGTTGTGCAAGTGTATTGGCTTCTTCCTCGTTAGGGGCCTCCGCATAAATCCGAATGATCGGTTCGGTATTGGATTTTCTCAAATGAATCCAACGATCAGGAAAATCTATTTTTACTCCATCAATCGTGTTCACTTGTTGGTCTTTATATTTCTCCGCCACGGTCGACAAGATTAAATCAACATTCAAATCAGCCGATAACTCGATTTTATTTTTTGAAATAACATAGGAAGGAAAAGTAGCTCGTAGTTCCGATGTCTTGATACCTTTTTGGGCTAAATAAGTCAGAAATAAACCAATCCCAACTAAAGCATCCCGGCCATAATGCGATTCAGGAAAAATAACGCCTCCATTACCCTCTCCACCTATAACGGCTTTTTGAGCCTTCATTTGATTGACGACATTGACTTCACCTACAGCCGCAGCAAAATACGTTCCTCCGTGTTTTTCTGTCACATCGCGTAAAGCGCGCGTGGACGATAAATTCGAAACCGTATTTCCTTTGCCCAAAGACAAAATGTAATCAGCGATAGCGACTAAAGTATATTCTTCTCCAAAAGGCGTACCATCCTCCGAAATAAAACACAAACGGTCTACATCAGGATCAACTACAATGCCTAAATCATAATTTCCTTCTTTCATTTTGGAAATCATAGCGCCCAAATTCTCTGGCAAAGGCTCTGGATTATGCGCAAAATGCCCCGTCGGTTCCCCATAAATCACATCCACATGATTCACACCTAAGGCGCGTAAAAGATCAGGCACCACGATTCCTCCTGTGGAATTAACCGCATCCACCAATACCCGAAAATTTGCTTTTGAAATTTGATCTGCATGAACCCCACGAAGACCTAAAACATGTTGAATATGTTGGTCCAAAAAAGAATAATCCTCCTTGTATTCACCCAAATCATGTACCTCAGCAAATGAAAAATCTTGATTTTCGGCAATCGCCAAAAGATCCTTACCATCCGCATCCGATATAAATTCTCCTAAATGATTCAATAGTTTAAGTGCATTCCACTGGGCCGGATTATGGCTTGCTGTGATGATAATACCACCCGCAGCCTGCGTCCAGGGCACCGCTAGTTCAACGGTGGGAGTTGTGGAAAGGCCTATATCTAGGACATCCCAACCCAAACCGATCAGAGTATTGGCCACCAAAGATGAAACCATGGTGCCAGAAATTCGAGCATCTCTTCCTAATACAATGGTGTTCGACAGATTCCCTACTCGCTTAAGCCATGTGCCATAAGCGGCTGCAAAAGTAACTACGTCGATGGGACTAAGGCCTTCGCCTGGTTTACCTCCGATAGTACCTCGGATACCTGAAATTGATTTGATTAAAGCCAATGGTCAAAAATTTTATTTTCTAAATTCGATTTTTAAAATTACGCAAAAATACTTATTTCCTTTCTGAGAAAATATCCTTATTTTTAGAGGCATTTTCAAACCTGTCTATATGAATTCCGATCGGCTTAAAGAGATCTTAAGTCAAATACAAAAAATCAAGATCGCAGTTATCGGTGATTTTGCGGTTGATTTTTACTTTCAAGAAAACACGTTAACGACAGAATTCTCGGTGGAGACGGGAAAAAATGTTTTCTGGGGGTATCAACCGAAAGGATATTTAGGAGGTGCAGGGAACGTGACTAAAAACTTGTCTATTTTGGGAGCGAAGGCCTTTGCCTTTGGGGCCATTGGCCCAGATTTATTTGGCAGAGAAATGTTATTTCAATGTCAATCATTAGCCATTGACACCTCGCATTTATTGCCCTTTTTGGATATCGACACACCGACCTACTCGAAACCGATGTGGGCTGATGTCGAATTAAATCGGATTGATTTTGGTACACAGAATAAGCAATTCCAATCTAAATCTGAAACATTAATTCAGCAATTAGAAACTGAAATAGCCACATATGATTGGGTAGTTGTCAATGAACAATTTCAAAATCCTTTATTAAACAGGGCCAGTATCAAAAAGCTGCAAACGCTCATTAATCAGCATAATAAAAGTTCATTGGCCGACCTACGAAATTTAGGTGGTGAGGCTACCGATATTCCTTTAAAAGTGAATGAATCTGAACTAGCGGCCATATTAATATTAAGTCCGAAGCAATTAGCATTAGATGAAACTTTGATTGCCATCATTAAAAATTGGGTTTCCCAACGAAAAACGGGGGCCTTAGTGACCTTAGGTGAACGTGGATTAATCTACGCAAGCCCAACGGAGTTTCATTGGCAACCGGGTATCAAACCCAAAGGAGAAATAGACACCGTGGGCGCGGGTGATATGGTTGTCGCTGCATTTTCAGCGGCCAAAGCCACGGGAGCGAGTACCGCTGAATGCTGTGAATTTGCAAATTTATGTGCCCACATATCCATCCATAAAATCGGGGAAACGGGTGCGGCCAGTCCAGAAGAAATAGAAAAATTAAACCTTACATTTTTATGAACAAAGAAGAATTAAAATTACTTCGTGACGAAATCAAACAGTATACAGAAGCTCATTTATTGCCTTTTTGGTCCACTAGAACTATGGACAAAACCTATGGTGGATTTATCACACACTATAATGAATTTGGCGAAGATTCTGGGCAAGATGAAAAGTCGTTGATTGCTCAATCAAGATCTGTATTTACGTATTCTCAGGCATACCGACATGGATTTGGGGGGCCTATCATGAAAGAAATGGCCGAGCATGGAGTAAGGTTCATGCTAGACAACATGTGGGATCATGAAAATGAGGGGTTTTACTGGATGATGAATCGAAAAGGGGAAGCGACTAACCGACAAAAAATCGGATATGGCCATAGCTTTGCTATTTATAGCCTCAGTGAATATACGCTAGCCACAGGGGATCCAGTAGGTTTAGAATATGCGGAAAAGTGTTTTGATTTATTGCAAAAATATGCGGTAGATACCCATTTGGGAGGCTATTGGGAATTCTTTTCTGAGGATTGGAAATTAATGGGACCCGGCGCTCCTGGGGGTGATCGAAAAACCCTTGACGTCCACATGCACTTAATGGAGGCATTCACTACTTTATATGAAGCCAGTGGCAAAGAATTACACCGAAGAAAACTAAAAGAGTCCATTGACATATTAATTCAAAAAGTAATGCATGCGGAAACGGGGACTGGAATCCCTCAGTTTTGGGCTGATTGGACCGTGGCTCCGCAGATTAAATTTGACATCGTATGGGGATGGGATCGTTTTGCGGAGGGGGGCCAAAAGGCTTCGTCGACCGATAACACTTCGTATGGTCACAACTCAGAATTTGGTTGGCTTTTAATGCATGCCTTGAAAGTGGGTGGTTTTTCCATCGAAGACTACAGAGTCAATTTAGAAAAGGCATTCTATCATTCCATGAATTATGGAGTGGATTGGGAGTTTGGGGGTGTTTATGTAGAAGGTTCGCATGAAGGAGTTGTTTATGATAAAGAAAAAGAATTTTGGCAACAGGCGGAGATGTTGATCGGCATGCTCGATGCCTATTTGCTGACAGGGGATGAAAAATTCTTAGCGGCACATAAGCAAGTCCATCGCTTTGTTTTTGACAAAATGATCAATTTTAACACGGGAGAATGGTGGCCATTATTGACCCGTGAGGGAGAGCCGATCTGGCGACATATGGCCACTTCTTGGAAAATAAATTACCATAATGTACGTTCGATGATTTTAAGTTATGAAAAACTAGACGCTATTATCGCATCATAAAAATGAAATTACTATTAGGTTTTGCCTTGTTATTACTTTTGAATCATTCAGTAGCGGCCCAGCAAACCAGCCGTTCGGCTGAATTGATTTCCATTTTAAATCAATATTTTGGATCCAGTGCTTCATCGGGTTCCAAAGCAAAGCAAGCGCAAAGAACATTCTTCATCAAATCAGATTCGCTCTTCATCTATTTTTATGATCCGGAGGATTTATTTACTAAAGGGGAATATCGGGATATCAATGCGATCCCACTGGGCCAATTGGAAAAAGTGGTGGTGGTGTCTGGTCGAAGCGCTGAAGGTGCGGCGGGCGTTGGTATTCAGTTTATTCCCAGGTTTATAGAACCTTCCATTCCAAAACCTAGAAGTGACAATAATGGAGCGGTGGGAGAAGTGAGTTCACAAAATTTATCACAAGTAGCTGCTGGAACTTTGAGTCAAAAAATGACTGGACAGGTTGCCGGAGTAACTGTAGGGAATGATAATTCCCCTGGCGGAGCAGCGATGGTTAGAATTCGAGGATTTGGTTCCATCAATTCAAATAGTCCTTTATATGTAGTGGATGGGGTACCTATAAGCAATATCAACACCATAAATCCCAATGATATTGAATCCGTTAATGTGTTGAAGGATCCATCGACAACAGCTATTTATGGGGTGCGGGGTGCGAACGGGGTTGTATTGATCAAAACAAAAACGGGAGGAACAACTACATTTAAAATTCCGGATGAAATCTTACATCAAAAACCTCTGCCCTATACTTTATGGGTATATGGTAAAAAAGCAAAAGAGTTTAAAAAGGAAGAGATAGGACAAAAGATCCAGGAGCTTTTGAAATAGTTAGATCATTTCACTTTATTGTAAATATCTATTCTAAAACAAAAGAGTCCACTGATAGATTCAGTAGACTCTTAAAATATTTTGTTGACCTACTAGTTTCATTTTCACGGTTTCTCTTCTTTTAGCACCCCCCGCCACAACCCCGCGAAATCGCCCATATAAGCTCGATACAAGGGATTTCAGACACTTTTGCCTCAGTTAATGTCGGAGAGGTAATTTGGTGAAATGAGTGGTTTTGGTGCAAAAAGAGAGACTCCGTGGAG
>CAMBGA010000074.1 GCA_945866095.1 Spirosoma fluviale | reverse complement strand
TAATTTACAAATTTTTAATTTTTATATCATGCGTTACAAAAGTGCTATTATTTGGCTGTCTACCATTGTTTCAGCTTTATGTATTTTCTTCCTTTCCTTTACATGGAAAGCGGGCCAATTAAGAGATCAAGCAAATACTTATGCTACCTCGAAAGACGGGAAATTTGACCCGGCAAAAAGACTTCATTTTATTGATTCTCTATGGAAGCAACCTGTCTATATCGGATATACATTCCAAGAAGTTACCCAATATGCCCTTCACAAAGGATTGGATTTAGAAGGTGGTTTACACGCGGTACTAGAAGTATCCCCAGTGGAAATTCTTCGTGCTCTTTCTGGAAAAAGTAATGATCCTAATTTTGAGAAGGCTTTAGTAGAAGCCAATGCAGCTCAAGCGAATTCATCTAAATCATTTAATGATTTGTTTTATGATGCCTTTGCAAAAGTTGCACCAAATCAAACCTTAGCATCTGTTTTTGCTAATTCGGTTAACCGTGGAAAAATCAGTTCTTCGTCTTCTGACTCAGAGGTTAAAAAGGTTATTGATGCGGAAATTGACGGGGCTGTTGACCGAGTGTATAAAATTATTCAAGCGCGTATCGATAAGTTTGGTGTAGCTAATCCAAACATTCAAAGACTTCCTGGTTCGAACAGAATCCAAGTAGAATTACCAGGTGTGGATAATCCTGAGCGTGCCCGTAAATTATTATCGGGTGCGGCGAAATTGGAGTTTATCGAGTGTTACGAAGTAAATGAATATGGATCTGGTTTAAATGCTTTAGGAGCATTATTGGATCAGGAGTCTAAGCAACCTGCGGTAGCTTCATCGGCGGCCAATCCCTCTGTAAAAGATACGTCAAGCAATGCTTTGGCATCCCAATTATCTAAGCCTGCGGTTAAGGATTCAGGAAAAGCAAAGGCAGACACAAGTGCTGGAAGTGCATTGACCAAATTATTCTTGCCTATGGGCAATGGAATTGGGGTTTATCGCAAAGATACGGCTCGAGTAAATGCGTTATTTCGTCGTGCTGATGTGCGTGGATTTTTTCCAGCTAACCTGACATTTGCTTGGGCTGCGAAAGGAATTCCGGCAACGAATGGAGATGAGATTTTAACCTTAGAAGCTTTGAAAAAGGCGGAAGGCCAATCGGCCCCATTAGAGGGAGATGTGATTACAGATGCCGCTCAAGATTTTGATCAAACGGGTCGTGCTGAAGTGACGATGTCCATGAATGGAACGGGTGCTAGAATTTGGAAAAATTTAACAGGGGCTAATGTAGGTCGTCGAATTGCCATTGTATTAGATGGCTACGTATATTCTGCACCGGTGATTAATGGAGAAATTGCAGGTGGACGTTCTTCGATCTCAGGAAGTTTCACGGTGGAAGAGGCTAAAGATTTAGCCAATGTGTTGAAGGCGGGTAAATTACCAGCGCCAACACGTATTGTTGAGGATGCTTTTATTGGTCCTTCTTTAGGAGTTGAGTCCATTAACCAAGGGTATATGTCGATGCTATTAGGCCTGCTATTAGTAATCGTATTCATGATTGGTTATTATGGAAATCCAGGTTGGATGGCTAATTTGGCGTTATTTTTCAACGTATTTTTCATTGCGGGGGTTTTGGTACAAATCCAAGCAGCGTTGACTTTGCCAGGTATCGCCGGTATTGTGTTAACCTTAGGTATGGCTGTGGATGCCAACGTATTAATCAATGAGCGTATTCGTGAGGAATTACACAAAGGAAAAGGCTTATTGGATGCGATTAATGTGGGTTACGAAAAAGCATTAAGTGCGATTTTGGATGGTAATATTACAACGGTATTGATCGGGGTGATCTTGATTATATTCGGTTCTGGATCTGTTAAAGGTTTTGGTGTGACGCTGTGTATTGGTTTGATTACCTCTGTATTTACGGCGGTTTATATTTCTCACATCTTGATTTTGTGGATGGCTAACCGTGCGATTAAGGCGGGTAGAGAGAAGAATATGACGTTTGAGACCTTTATATCGCGTGATTTATTCAAAGGAATGAATTTCGACTTTATTGGCAAACGTAAATATTCATATTGGTTCTCATGGGGATTAATTGCCTTAGGTGCCATTGTATTATTTATCCAAGGAGGATTTAATTTAGGCGTCGACTTTAAAGGTGGACGTTCGTATGTGGTTGAATTTGCTCAGCCTGTTGACGCAGGTAAAGTAAAAGAAGCCTTATCGGATAATTTTGGTGGGAAAGGAGTAGAGGTAAAGACCTTTAATGGGGCTAGCAAATTGAAAGTAACCACTTCCTATTTAGTGGAGGATGAATCTATTACTGCGAATAATACGGTGAAAACTGCTTTGGAAACGGGCTTAAAAGATTTTGCGGCTAATTCTCCAGTGATTGTTTCTGAGGCTAAAGTTGGCGCAACCGTAGCCGATGATATTTTAACGCAATCTTTCCTTTCTATTTTATACGCGTTGGTGGCGATCTTTATTTACATTTTGATTCGTTTCCGTAAATGGCAATATTCATTGGGTGGAATTGTGGCCTTGGTGCATGATGCTTTAGTTGTGTTAGGTATGGTGGGTATTGCTCGTCTAGTTGGATTTGAATTGGAGATAGACCAAGTATTTATTGCGGCGATTTTGACTGTAATTGGTTATTCAATTAACGATACTGTGGTTGTATTTGACCGTATCCGCGAGGAGATTGGTGTGAATCCAGATTTGGGAAATAAAGCCTTGATGATTAAAACCATTAATGAATCTATTAACCATACGATGTCACGTACGGTGATGACTGCGACCACCGTATTTTTGGTGGTTACTGTATTGTTAATCTTTGGTGGCGACGTATTGAGAGGATTCTCATTTGCGATGTTTATAGGTGTTGTATTTGGAGCTTATTCTTCTATTTTTGTAGCGGCTCCTATCGTAATTGACCTAGGGACCTCATCTAAACCAAAAAAATAAATGATACTGGCAATCTGAGAGGATTGCCAGTATTTACATCAACCTAATTTAATAATATGAACAATAGTATTTGGAGAAAAAAGCCTTTAGAGGCCTATGCTGAGGATGTCAAGAATAGCCAACTCAAGCGTGTGCTGGGTAAATGGGCGTTAACATCTTTGGGAATTGGAGCGGTTATTGGCGGAGGAATTTTTACATTGACAGGTATTGCCGCGCATGATTGGGCGGGTCCTGCCTTAGCTTTAGCCTTTGTTTTGGCGGGTACTGCTTGTACATTTGCCGCACTTTGTTATGCTGAATTTGCATCCATTTTGCCTGTTGAGGGAAGTGCGTATGCATATTCTTATGGTACGGTTGGAGAATTTTTTGCCTGGTTCATTGGTTGGAATTTAATTTTAGAATACATGATGGGCGCCACAACGGTAGCCGTTGCTTGGAGTGGATATTTTGAAAAACTTTTACATCTTTTCAATATAAACTTGCCACTTTATTTGACCAATGATCCCGTGACTGCGGCTGAAAAGGTTGAAAAACTACGTGCAGCGGGTCAGGCAGTTCCAGATTTTGCTTTTGCCTTTAATTTGCCTGCTTTTATCATTGTATGGTTGGTTACTTGGGTTTTAGTGAAGGGCATTAAAGAAGCGGCAAGTACGAACAACCTTATTGTGATTATGAAAGTTGCCGCGGTGATTTTTGTTATTGTCGTGGGTGCATTTTACGTGGATACAGCTAATTGGCATCCCTTCATTCCAGATCCAGTTGTGGATGCAAAAGGTGCAACGCACTTTGGTTTTGATGGAGTGGTTACGGCAGCATCCATTATTTTCTTTGCTTATATTGGTTTTGATGCCGTGTCTACACAGGCAGGAGAGGCCATTAATCCTACTAAGGACGTTCCGTTCGCTATTATTGCTTCTTTATTAATTTGTACGGTCTTGTATATTTTAGTTTCATTGGTATTGACGGGAATGGTTAAATATGATACCTTGGATTTGAAGGCGCCGGTGGCTTCGGCTTTCGAAGGTGCTGGATTGCCTATCGCGATGTACATTGTGACGATAGCTGCCACGGCAGGTTTAACCTCTGTGATGCTCGTGATGATGCTTTCACAAACACGTATCTTCTTAGGTATGGCTAAGGATGGTTTACTGCCAAAAGGTTTATTTGCTGCTATTCACCCTAAGTTTAAGACGCCATGGAAGTCGACGATTTTTGTGGGTGGTATCGTGTCTGTTGTTTCAGCTTTAACACCGATCGACAAAGTTTCTGAAATGTGTAGTTCGGGAACCTTATTAGCCTTTGCGATGATATGTGGAGCGGTTTGGTTGTTGCGAGTTCGTGAGCCAAACATCGAGCGTCCATTTAAAGTGAAGTTTTTGCCATTTGTTGCGACTGCTGGTATTTTGTGTAATTTATATTTAATGTGGGGTTTGCGTACAGAAACCAAGATTTCGTTTTTGATATGGGGAACTTTAGGCATTATTGTATACTTCGCTTATAGTCGAGGGCATAGTAATTTGAATAAGAAATCTTAAAAAAAAAGGCGCAAGAAATTGCGCCTTTTTTTTTGATTTTGTGGGAGGATTCTTTTCCCTTGGATCATACTCGTGTCAATGCTTGAACTAGTACAAGCTACATGAATGTGTTATTATTTACTGATGATTGGGTATAAATAATCTAAAATTGGGTTGAAATTCAGAAATTATTATTTACATTTGGTGAGGATTGGGTGTAGCCTGGTCGGTAAAAGAGTCAATTTCGTGAGATATTGGCTCTTTTGTTTTTCAAGTAATTAGTATTTTGGAAGTTGACAGGAATATTTTGTTTGAAATGATATCAAATGCTGGATTATGTATACTTTGATTTAGCATAAATTTTGCAATTGGATAAGCAATTAAATCGGCTAATTGAAGACCATTTATATTCTCCTTTTTATGTTTGAATTCGTAATCAATGATTACATTTTTTGAATTAGAGATTGGGTGATTAAGTGTTCCATTTAATATTATTTTTGAAAGGTGCAACGCAAGTTTCTGATCCTCTTTGTTCCCTCTTTTTTCTAAAATAATCTGTAATTCACGTGCTTGATTTTTTTGGTGTTTAAATTTTGTAAGTACTGAATCTATTAATTTGGAAATACAAATTTCATAAGGGTCATCAGTTAAAAGTCCATAATTTTCAATATAGGTCACTTTGTTGATTCCTGAAGGTATTATAAGAAATTTACTTCGTGAAATTAATTGGTTTAAGTCTTTGTAAAATTGGTTTTTAAGGTCCTCGTCTAATAAAATTTTGTACTCATTTGAGCATTTCCGAATTTCTCTAGAATGGAGAATTAGGGATTCCGTTGACCAATATTTCATTTTTAATTTTGTCAATAAAAGCTCCAGATGAATTAACTCATTATTCTTGATGAGTATTCCACTTAGAAGAAAAATTGGAAAATTAATGTCAATTTTAGTTAGGCCATGATCACCAGTTTCGTCTATAAATAAATAGTACTTCATCTTTAAATCTAAATAGAATTAAGTGGAGATTTAAGTTTGAATTTTATTTTATCAAGAGGTTGATATTCTTTTAGACAGCAAGAATTTTATCTATTAAATTGTATTTTTAATCCAATGGATTTTGGCGTATTTTTGCACCTTGATTTTATAATGTATATCGAATGGGTCATATTGAAACAGAAATAGCGAAACGAAGAACTTTTGGGATTATTTCACACCCCGATGCTGGCAAGACCACATTGACGGAGAAATTGCTTCTCTTTGGTGGAGCGATTCAAACGGCCGGTGCGGTAAAGTCAAATAAGATTAAGAAGGGAGCTACGTCTGACTTTATGGAAATAGAACGCCAAAGGGGAATTTCAGTGGCCACTTCCGTGATGACTTTTGAATACAATCAGGTTAAAATAAACATCTTAGATACCCCGGGTCACAAGGATTTTGCAGAGGATACCTATCGGACACTCACGGCGGTGGACTCCGTTATTCTAGTGATCGACTGCGTAAAAGGGGTGGAGGAACAAACGGAAAGGTTGATGGAAGTATGTCGCATGCGAAAAACGCCGGTGATTATTTTTATCAATAAAATGGACCGCGAAGGTCGAAATCCATTTGATTTATTGGATGAGTTAGAACAAAAATTAGGAATATCGGTTCGACCGTTGACATGGCCGATCAATATGGGTCAAAATTTCAAAGGGGTTTATCATTTATTAGATCGGTCTTTAAATTTATTCTCGGCCAATAAAACCAAAATTGAAAAGAATGTGGTTTCTGTGGATATTTCTACGGCCGAGTTAGACACCCGAGTGGGCGACCGAGATGCTGTTCAATTGCGTGAAGATGTGGAATTAATTGAAGGGGTTTACGAGCCTTTTGAACGGGCCGATTATCTATCAGGGGATTTAGCACCAGTATTTTTTGGTTCAGCGGTGAATAATTTTGGCATTCAAGAATTGCTTGATACGTTCACTAAAATTGCTCCGTCTACCCAAGCGCGTGGAACGGATATCCGGATTGTAGAACCTCAAGAGAAAAAATTTACAGGTTTTGTGTTTAAAATTCACGCAAATTTAGATCCTAAACATAGGGATAGAATTGCTTTTTTACGCGTTTGTTCAGGGGTATTTCATCGGAATACCTTTTACCAACATATTCGATTGAAGAAAAATGTACGTTTTGCCAATCCGTATAATTTCATGGCGCAAGATAAAGAGGTGGTGGAAGAGGGTTTTCCAGGGGATGTAATCGGTTTATATGATACAGGGAATTTCAAAATCGGCGATACGTTGACCGAAGGAGAAATCCTGAATTACCAAGGAATTCCAAGTTTTTCACCAGAGATATTCAAGGAATTAATGAACCTAGATCCAATGAAATCGAAGCAATTGGAAAAGGGAATTGACCAGTTGACGGATGAAGGCGTAGCCCAATTATTCTTACAACCTCAATTAGGTAACCGCAAAATTGTGGGAACGGTGGGTGAACTTCAATATGAAGTAATTCAATACCGTTTGGAACATGAATATGGTGCTAAATGCCGCTTTGATGGCATGTCAGTCACGAAGGCTTGTTGGATTACTTCCGAGGACCCTAAAAAACTACAAGAATTTGTCCGCTTAAAAGGTCAAAATATTGCGCAAGACAAGGATGGGAACTACGTCTTTTTAGCCGAATCAGATTGGATATTAAGAATGAATCAGACGAATAACCCTGAAATTGAATTCCATTTTACTTCCGAGTTCAAATTAGCCTAAAGGTGTCTAAATATAAAAGCCTGCCGACTCATGTGAATCGGCAGGCTTTTTTATGTAAAGATTCTCAATGAATCTTTATTTATTTTTCCAATAATTGGCCAAGCTGGATCCATTGATGTTCATGACTGGACCAAAAATGGCCGCAGGTAATCCTACAGTAGCCACTTTTCCCATCGCCATCGCTAAACCAGAGGCTAAACCTGCATTTTGTAATCCTACTTCAATAGCGATTGTTCTACAATCTTTTTCTGGAAGATTGGTGAGTCTACCTCCCCAATATCCTAAAATAAAGCCCATGATGTTTTGGATAAAACAAGCAAGAACTAAAAGTGGGCCCACGGATAATAAGGCATCCCGACCATTAGCGGTGATAATAATGATAATTAAACCAATACTGATCATCGATATAAGGGGTAATTTTTCTTGGAACCAAGGCCATTTATCGCCAATGACACGCTTGTAGACTACGCCTAAAACGATTGGGATTAACACCAATTTGCTGATTTCCCAAATCATCGCGTATAGGTCAATTTCGATTAGTTGGCCTGCTAAATTTTTCATCAACAAAGGAGTTAAAATAGGCGCAATAAAAGTGGCCACCGAAGTTAATGTTAACGAAAGCGCTACATTAGCCTTGGCTAAATACGACATGACATTAGACGCTAGGCCACAGGGCATACAGGCTACTAAAATGATACCGGCAGAAATTTCCGGAGGGAAAGTAAAGATTTTTGTAATGCTCCAGCCCACTAATGGCATGATGGAAAAGTGAAAAAATACGCCTAATGCCACAGCTTTGGGCGATCTTAGGACCTCCTGAAAATCGGATACTTCCATGGTGGAACCCATGCCAAACATGAGCAATTGTAGTAATGGAATGATCAGAATCTTGAACTTAATGTCTCCATAGCCAATGAATGGGCCAGGAAATTGTAACGTTAATACGACTGCTGCGATGATCCACAGCGTAAATGAGAAGCCTTTCAATGACTCTTTGGTATGGGTGGATATGGCGATGAGCGCAATGCCAATAATCCATAAAATTCCAGCCCAGGATTTATCTGAAAAAATAAGTCCGATGGTTATAATTGTCGCCCCTGAAATGGATAATAATTTAAAGTTGTTTTTCATAATAGGTTTTGCGGTATTTATGCGGACTGACGCCCGTCATTTTTTTAAAGGTTAAAGAAAAGTGTTGGGGAGAATAAAAGCCAGTTTCATAGGCTATGTCGCCTATTTTATAATTGAAATGCGCCATTAAATTCATGGCAATATTGATGCGTGTTTTGATTAAAAAGTTGATAGGACTTAAGCCCGTCTCCATTTTCATTCGCTCACTAAACGCCGTGATTCCAAGCTGGGCTATCTGAGCCATCTCGGGTACAGACCAATGATGCAATGGATCTTTCGTTATATTTTGTTCAATAATTTGACTCACTGTTGTGCTCTCTGTCGTCTTTAAACTAGACTTTTGAGCTTCGCGGGCAAATAAAATCATGATTTGATCAATAATATGAATGACCATTTCATTTTGACTCATTTCGTGCACAAATATTTCATTGGTCAATTGCACAAATAATTTGGCCAAAAAATCTGATTTATTGATTTTGAATTTATGGTAGTTTTTGAAAATTTCGCCAATTTCCATTTGGTCATATTTGGAAATTTTAGACCAATATCCAAACTCTAAATCTTGATCCGCGTCAAAAAATTTAGTGCGTATAATGAGGTGAAAGAAGGATGAACGTCTGATTCGATTGGGGATAATTTCGACATTTTCCCATGGACATACGACCAAGCAGTCACCGGGAAGCATAGTTTGTCTATTGCCGTCAACGCTAATTTCGAAAATTCCATCTTTAAAATAGAACATGCGAATGCCAATTCCCTGGGGTAAATACACCGGATTGGACTTGCTTGAGTCAACGGTCTGAAAGCTAAAATGCTCGATAAATGGGAAATGAGCACTGCAATCATTAAATGGGAATGTTAATGCAAAATTTTTCATATTTAATTATGATTAATCCATTCGGTAAATCAATTGAAGCCCAAAAAAGGCTAAAATTTTAATTGAATATTATTGCTTGCATTGATGAAAGTAAATGACATCACAATACAACCGAAAATTTATAAAAAAAAATTATAAAAATCGCCAACGAGGAAATATATAATTTTTTCTCAAGATAATTCAGAATATTAGCATTCTAAACTTAAACAATTATGATAAAAAATTACAAAAAGTATCTAACAAGGCTCTTGTTAGGCTTGGCTATCATGATGCCAAATTTGATTTTTGCTCAAGCCAGAATCACTGGTTTGGTCAGTTCTGCCAAGGGCAATGAAGCCATTGCAGGTGTATCAGTCGCCATTAAGGGGACTAGTCAGGGCACATCAACAGACGCGAGTGGTAAGTATTCCATTAATGCGCCTAGTAACGCAACCTTAGTTTTTTCATTTGTTGGTTTTGTGAAAAAAGAAGTAAGCGTAGGTGCTCAGTCTGTGATTAATGTTTCTCTTTCTGAAGAAACCACAGCCTTAGATGAAGTAGTCGTTACTGCTTTGGGTATTAAAAAGGAGTCGAAAAAGTTAGGTTATGCAACCACGACGATTACTCCTGAGGCCATTACAGAGAATAGATCTCCTAACTTCATGAATGCTTTACAAGGTAAAATTGCCGGTGTAAACATTTCATCTCTAGGAACTGGACCTGCAGGTACTTCTAAAATTCGAATCAGGGGTCAGTCTTCATTCTCTGGTCAAAACTCGCCTTTAATTGTTATCAATGGTGTGCCTATTGATAATACCAACTTTGGTACCAATCCAGGTAATAATGCCTCCGATAATTCAATTGGCGTACGTGGGAGTGGTAATACATCCGATGGGGGTGATGGTTTGTCCAGTATAAATCCAGATGACATTGAGTCCATGACGGTTTTGAAAGGAGCAACTGCTGCCGCATTGTATGGTTCTCGTGCGAAAGATGGGGTTTTAATGATCACGACAAAAACAAAAGGTAAAACAAAGGGTATCGGAGTTTCATATAACATGAACTATACGAACGAGACACCTTTGGACTTTACTGATTATCAATATGAGTATGGCCAAGGAGAAAGTGGACTTCGCCCTACAACGGCTAACCCGACTTCAGGTCAGTGGTCGTTTGGTGAAAAATTTCAGCCAGGAATGACCCAAGTACTATTTGATGGAGTTAGCGTTCCTTATGCGCCAGTATATGATCGAATTAATAAGTTCTTTGTAAAAGGAATGAACTTGACCAATACCGTGAGTATAGCTAGCAATAGTGATAACGGTGGTTTTAATATGTCTATTTCTAATATGGATAACAATGGTATTGTTTCAAACAATACGTTCAATAGAAAAACGATCAACTTAGGTTTTGCTTATGATCTTTCTACGAAGCTTTCGGTAGCAGGAAATATCAATTACTCGAATGAGTATAACAAGAACCCTCCTAATATTGCGAATCAAGATAACTCGATCCCAACAGCCCTTTATAACATGGCTAACTCGATGCCTTTTGATTTATTAGAGCAAAAAGCGATGGATGCGAATGGAGATGAGTTTGTATATTCTCGTTTTAGAAATAGAACGAATCCTTACTTCACATTGAAGAAGCAATTTCAAAACATTAGACGAGATCGTGTTTTTGGAAATATTTCAGCCAAATATAATATCCTACCATGGTTATTTGTTCAAGGTCGAGTAGGTCAGGATTATTGGTCACGTGATCAAGATTATAATAACTTCCCTACGGGACATGCCTCAATCGGGCCTGCACCTGCCGGTTTTGTGAATGGAACTTTTACACAAGAATCGAGAAGATTTAGAGAAACCAATACCGACATTTTGATTTCAGCTACTAAGGCCTTTGGAGATTTTGAGTTTAATTTAACCGCGGGTGGTAATCAAATGTATCGTCGCTCCGACCTGAATAGTACTCAGGTTGTGGACTTTGTCGTAAGAGATTTATACACGGTCATGAATGGACGTGTGAAGGATCCGGTTTATGGTTTGAGTGAAAGATCTGTTAATTCCGTGTACGGATCGGGTGAAATTTCATTTAGAAATTATTTGTTTTTAAATGTAACCGCTCGTAACGACTGGTTCTCAACACTTTCACCTGCAAACAGAAGTATTTTCTATCCATCCGTTTCAGGTAGTTATGTATTCTCGCAAGCTTTTGACAACATGCCTTCTTGGTTGACCTTTGGTAAATTAAGAGCTGCTGTGGCAGAAGTGGGATCAGATACGGACGTTTCTCCCTATTCAAACAATTTGTTTTATGGCATTAACCCCAACTTATTTGCTAATCCTGCCGGTGCTTTGCAACCCGTTGGAGGTGGACAAGGAAACGTGGTGCCTAACGCAGGTTTGAAACCAATGAGAACGCGTGAATCTGAAATCGGTTTGGAATTAAAAATGTTCAATAGCCGCGTAACCTTAGATATGGCCGTGTATCAGAAGTTGACCAGCGACCAAATCGTTTCTGCTCAAATTTCAGATGCTTCAGGATTTACGAACTCCCTAATTAATAGTGGACAAAGTGAGAACAGAGGATTTGAAATGTTATTGAATTTGGTACCTATCAAAACGGCTGATTTCCAATGGGATTTAACACTGAATGGTTCTTATAATACCACGAAAGTATTAAGCTTATTAACGGATACTCCGGGGGAAAGAATTACAGTAGGTACTCACGTGTTTAATGGTGAACTACGTCAGGTAGTAGGCCAAGAAATGGGCCAAATTTATGGCTTTGGCTATAGACGTGATGCTAATGGGAAAAGGGTTTTTGGGGCTAACGGTATCGCCTTAAGAACTCCTGATTTGATTTCTTTTGGAAGTGCTATTCCTAAGTATGTAGGTGGTATTACAAACACGTTTAATTACAAGGGAATTTCATTATCAGCCTTGATTGATTTCAAAGTAGGAAACATGATGCTTTCGGGAACTAATTTCAATGCAGTACGTCACGGATTGCATAAGATGACTTTGGAAGGTAGAGAAGGTGGTGTAGTGGCAGACGGTGTCAATGCACAGGGTGGACCAAATACGGCTAAGGCAGGTGTTCAACCCTTCTGGGAAGTAGTTCGTTCCCAAGCATTAATTGAGCCTGTTGTATATGATGGTAGTTATTGGAAATTACGTCAAATTACAGCTGGTTACGATTTTACGAAGCACTTAAGCCCGAAATCGCCAATTAAAGGGATCAAATTGAGCTTTGTTGCCAATAATGTATTAATACTCAAAAAATACATAGATAATATTGACCCTGAGTCATTTGGATATTCTTCAGATAACTTGGTGGGAATGGAGTCAACAGGCTTGCCAACGACTAGAAGTTTAGGATTTAATTTAAATGTTAAATTTTAAATCGCTTTAAACGAAAAATAATATGAAAAAGATAGCAATAATTTTATTTTCAGCATGTGGGTTAATAGGACTCAATGCTTGTGATG
>CAMBGA010000073.1 GCA_945866095.1 Spirosoma fluviale | reverse complement strand
TCTGTTTCACCATAAACTATTCCTGGCTTTACGCCTCCACCAGCCATAAAAATACTGTAAGCACGAGGATGATGATCTCGACCATAATTTTCGACCGTATAGGTTCCTTGGCAATAATTGGTTCGGCCAAATTCACCTCCCCAAATAACCAAGGTCTCATCCAATAAGCCTCTTTGCTTTAAATCTGTAATTAATGCGGCCGACGAACGATCCACATCTTGTGCCTGCATGGCCATTTCTTTTGGTAAATTTCCATGAGTATCCCATCCTTGATGATATAATTGTACAAAACGAACACCTGATTCAGATAATTTCCTGGCCAATAAAGCATTAGCCGCATAGGTTCCCGGAACTAAACAATCCGGGCCATACATTTTAATAATATGATCAGGTTCCTTAGATAAATCCGTTAACTCAGGAACGGCCGTTTGCATACGATAGGCCATTTCATATTGTTGGACTTTTGCCTCCACCTCAGGATCTTTATTCTCATCAAATCCCAAATGATTCAACTCCGCTAATTCATCCAACATCCTCCTACGTGCATTTTTGTCGATTCCATCCGAATCATTCAAATACAAAATAGGGTCATCAGAACTACTAAAAACAACTCCTTGATGCAAGGAATCTAAAAACCCATTGGTCCATAATTTGGAATATACCCCCTGCCCATTCCCTCTGCCTCTCGATAATAACACACAAAATGAAGGCAAGTTTTTATTCTCACTACCTAAACCATACGACATCCAAGCACCCATACTTGGCCTATTTCCCACCTGTGCACCTGTTTGTAAAAAAGTCAATGCAGGATCATGATTGATCGCATCCGTGTTCATGGTACGAATGATACAAAGATCATCCGCGATGTTTGCAATGTTAGGAAAGATGTCACTAACCCAAGCACCAGATTGTCCGTATTGCTTGAAGCCGAAAAACGAACCCATCAACGGGAACTTATCTTGGCTTGCCGTCATTCCCGTTAATCGCTGATTTCCTCGAATAGACGCAGGTAAATCCTCGCCAGAACGAGTGATTAATGTAGGTTTGTAGTCGAAGCTCTCCAACTGTGACGGGGCACCGTTTTGACATAAATAGATAATTCGTTTGGCTTTGGGCGCAAAATGAGCCATTCCCAAAGGCATCGCATTCGCCGCAGAATCACCTTTCCATAAGTCAGGGACCAACAACGAACCCAAGGCTAAACCACCAATTCCCGCAGCTGCCTGTCCGAAAAAGTGTCTCCTCGTAACATTTAACCTACTATTTAAAAATTCATTTTCCATCGTATTGATATTAAACTCGAATTAAAGCCTCCTCCATATTATAAATTAATTGGATCGTCTGCATCAATGCCGCCGTATAAAAACGAATCGCTCCCGGATCTTTTTTATATTCTCCAATCTTCAATAATTTTTCAATTTTATTAGGCTCCCTCTTAAAGGATGCCTGCTCATTTTCAAAATAGCGCTTTAAAATAATCAACTCTTTTTCACTTGGCTTTCTGCAAATAATTTTCCTAAAGGCCTTTGATAATACCACGTCTAAACTACCTTTCTCCGCCGACAAATGACTAGCTAAAACCCTTGAACTCTCCATCACATGTGGATCATTCATCATCACTAAAGCTTGTAAAGGTGTATTTGTCCTTCCTCTTTGTACCTCACACTGATCCCGATTACTCGCGTCAAAAATCAACATAGACGGAGGAGGAACCGTTCTTTTGATAAAAACGTACATGCCTCTTCGATACAAATCTTGATTGTGGTCTTGTATATACGTCATTAAGGATCCCCGACCAGAAGTGGCCATTTCCCATAAACCCTTCGGTTGATATGGCTTAACACTAGGCCCGCCAATTTCCGGATTTAAAATATCAGCCGATGCCAAGACATGGTCCCGCACATTTTCAGCTGGCAACCTTAATCTAGGCGCATGTGATAAATAAATATTTTCAGGGTCCGACTTTAAAGCCGCCGAGGGAACATCGGACGATTGTTGGTACGTGGCCGACATCACAATTTGCTTCACCAAACGCTTCATGTTCCAATGATGCGCTTTGAAGTCGGCGGCCAACCAATCCAGCAATTCAGGATGGGTAGGCAACTCGCCTTGCATCCCAAAATCCCCTAAGGTTTTAACAATTCCGCGACCAAAAAACTGAGCCCAAATCCGGTTCACAAACACACGCGATGTTAAAGGATTCGCATCATCAAACATCCATCGAACTAAACCTAACCTGTTTTGGCCATACTTAGCCGTCGAATACGGCAGAATACTTTTCGGAATTCCAACTCCCACTTCGAACGTAGGCATGTCATAATTACCCCGACTTAATATATGCGTTTTACGCATGTTAGCAGAATCCTTCATGACCATCACATCGACCGCAAATGTATCGCGCTTATTGATAAATTTCAACAAACTATTGACATCTTTAGAAGTGATGCGCATATTCGGTGGATCAGCAAAAGAAGCATCAATAGTACCAAATAAACCTTTTTCAGGCACTTGGTTAAAAAATGCATAGGTACTGTAATAGTCTTTTTGCGAAATCGGATCGTATTTATGATCATGGCATTTGGAACATTCAAAGGTTAATGCCAAAAATGATTTCCCAAAAGTACTCGTCCGATCATTGATATACTCCACACGATATTCCTCGTCTATCACCCCGCCTTCCTGCGTAATCTTGTGGTTTCGGTTAAATCCCGTGGCCAATAACATTTCTTTGTTGGCCCCCGGAATTAAATCTCCGGCCAACTGCCATGTCACAAATTTCTTGTACGAATAATTAGAATTAAACGCGTGAATCACCCAGTCGCGCCAAGGCCACATCGTCCGCAAACCATCATCTTGATATCCATGCGAATCTGCATATCGAGCCACATCCAACCACGGTGCGGCCATTTTCTCCCCAAAATGCTTGTTGGCCAACAACTCATTGACAATTTTCTCATACGCTTTAGGATCCGTATCCTTTAAAAAACGATCCTGCATTTCAAGCGTAGGGGGCAATCCTGTCAAGTCAAGGCTGACCCTTTTTAAAAGTCGCTCTTTGTCCGTTTCTTTTGAAGGACTTAACCCTCTTTCCTTCATTTTGGCATACACGAAATAATCAATGTCATTCCGCACCCAGGCCTCATCAGCCTCTGGCAAATCAAGTTTTGCGGGTTTTATAAAAGACCAATGTGGTTTGTAAACAGCTCCTTGCTCAATCCACTTCTCAATTAAATCAATCTCATACTGCGTAAGCACCAAATTGGATTTCATGCTAGGCATTCGTAGCGCAGTATCTTTGGTAATTAAACGCTGAAATGCATCCGAATTTTTAACGTCACCAGGCACAATCGCATGTGCTTTTGCATTATCCTTAAATGCCGCATAAGCACCCTCCTTGGTATCTAAACGTAAATTCGCTTGTCGTTTATTGGCATCCGGCCCATGACATTTAAAGCACCGATCAGATAGAATGGGACGTATGTGAAAGTTATAATCAACCACATCTGGCATAGATGTGTCCGAACCCTGTGCATCGGAACAACTCCAAGCCGCATACATGCAAATAGCAGCCAGGACAACAGGAATGATGATTTTAAATATTTTCATAATGAAGTTTAGGGATCCTTTCGGATTTTAAAACGAAATATACGATTAAATTTTTTCTTTAAAAATTACCATTGTAGATAATCCATCGTGTTTAATTTAGAGAGGACAATAATTAATTTTGGTACTCCCTAAATTGAACTTTTTTTAAATTACCATGGTAGATATTCCATCGTGTTCAGTTCAGGACCTCCCCCACGATTTGCACTTCCCGCCATGATGTACAATTTATTCTTGTATAAGATGGTCGAGGTACCATGTCGGCCTTGCAACAAAGAAGGAAATTTCACCCACTCATTGGTTCTCACATCGAGCGCTTCCACCTCCGCGTGTGCAGGAACTTGTTTGGTACTTTCTCCCTGCAAGACAATGACATATGGATATTTAGTCAAGGTACATGTTCCCGCCCTGAGGGTAGGAAGGCCATTAGGTAAAGTAGTCCAAGCACCTGTTTTGAAATCATATACATCTACCTCAGCAATTGTTTTATCCAACACTTTTCCAATGGCTGCATGGGAATTACGCCCACCCACCATGTATAATTTATCGCCCAACATTGCGGCTTGCACGTGATCTCTAGCTCTTGGTGCATCTGGCAATTGGGTCCATGTATTTGTTTTCGGGTCAAATACATCGAACCAACTCACATGCCCATCGTAGTGTCCATCCTTGATTCCACAAACAGCATATATTTTATTTTTGTAGGCAAAAATTCCTGCTGAACCTCTTAATCTGTCGGCAGGAATCTTGGCACCTTCACGCCAAGTTTTTGTTTTGGGATTAAAAATCAACATGTTTTCAATGGGCTTTTCATGTGGATATCCACCCGTAAAGGCACAAATAACATAAATTTCATGTTGGAAACTTAAGGCCTGAAAATGGTGGAATTCGATGGGCGTATCACCCAAATTCTCCCAGGTATTTGTCTTCGGATTATAGGCTTCAATGGCCTTTTTTCCCCGACCACCTAAGGCATAAAATTTTCCGTCACATTCGACAAAACCACTTTCATGCCGCTTTAAAGCGGTATTTGATGGTTCTAACACTTGCCAAGGTCCTGAAGGAATTTGTGCAAAAGAAGCAAAAGAGATAGCAAGTCCGAAGACCATTCCCATTAATTTTTTCATAGGTTTAGATTCAATTGAATAGCTAAAATACAAAATTATTGGAAACCTTTGACCTCCCACGAAGTTATTAAAATTGAAAAATAATTTTTAGCTTAGTGCTTGAATTAATAAAACCTACCATGTACAAAAAAATAATGATTGTTGGCCTTATCGCCACAGCTACCCTGTCCATCATGTCGTTAAATACGGCTCCTAAACAATTTGTTTTGGATGAGCCCACAGAAAAGATTTATACGCAGTATTGCGCCTCATGTCACGGTGAAAAAGTAGAAGCATTTGTGGATCGTAAATGGAAACATGGAAATACAAAACCAGAATTAGTTGCCAGCATCACGAATGGATACAATGATATGGGAATGCCTACTTGGAAAGGCATATTATCTCCTAAAGACATCGATAAATTAGCTGATTTAATCATCGAGAATTTAGCTGGAGTGGAGCAATATAAATTCGAGAAAAAGCCCAAATCAAATATTTTTGTGTCTGAAGGCGTTACCGTTAAATTGGATACGATTGCCACTGGTTTTGATAGTCCTTGGGGATTTGCTCAATTGCCAAATAAAGATTATTTGATTTCTGACCGAAAAGGAAAATTGTATTTGGTCGATCAAAAAAGAAATAAAACAGAAATCACTGGAACACCAGAAGTTATAGCGAAGGGCCAAGGAGGACTTTTGGACATTGCCTTACATCCTAAATTTGCGCAAAACGGTTGGGTCTATATGTCCTATTCTAAATTCAAAATAGATGGTTCGACCACAATGACTTCGACAGGAATTGTTCGAGGAAAAATCAAAAACAACATGTGGGTAGAATCTCAAGAACTATTTGAGTCACTTCCATATACGAAAACATTCCAACATTTTGGATCTAGAATCACCTTTGACAAGAAAGGCTACATGTTTTTCTCTGTAGGTGAAAGAGGCATGGAAAAGGTGTTTCCGCAAGAAACAGATAATGATAATGGGAAAATTCACCGCCTACATGATGATGGAACGATACCAAAAGATAATCCGTTTGTGGGCAAAGATGCAGCTAAATTCCATCCTAGTATTTATTCGTATGGCCAAAGAAATCCGCAAGGATTGACCACAAATCCATGGACTGGAGATATCTGGGAAACAGAACATGGCCCTCGCGGTGGGGATGAAATTAACATCATCCAAGCCGGCCGTAATTACGGTTGGCCCGTCATCTCCTACGGAATTAATTATGATGGAAAGCCGATTACAAACATTTCGAAAAAAGAAGGCATGGAGCAACCTGTTTCTTATTTTGTTCCGTCGATCGCCCCATCAGGTTTGACCTTTATGAATACCGACAAATATCCGGCATGGAAAGGTAATTTGATGATCGGTTCATTGCGTTTCAATTACCTAAATCGGTGTGTAATTAAAGACAACAAAGTGGTTATGCAAGAGAAAATTTTAACCAATGTGGGCCGTTTACGTAATGTCAAATTAGGATCAGATGGGTACCTATACATTGGCGTAGAAAATCCTGGAATGGTGTTTAGGGTTAACCCGAATTAAGTAACAATTAGGTAATAGGTATTAGGTAAGAGGTAAGAGGGAATAGGTAGGGGACGGGTTTACCCCGTCATAAATTTAGGTATTAGGTAAGAGGTAATGTTCCGTCGACTTGTTGGGTCATAATGCCTAATTCCTATTAAAAGATGATACTAATCATATAAACCAGACGTTAAAAACATTGAATTTTAATTAATTTCACAAACCCTATCATCATAGCCTAGCATGGAAAATAAGATTAAAAGAAACGAATTTTTAAAATCATTAGGATTAAAAGGTGCTTCATTAATGGCGATTTATTGTGGTGCCAGTGCCTTAAGTTCTTGCCAAAATGAATCAGAAGTGGCCCCTTCTGGCACCGTCGATTTCACCTTAGACTTAACCAATGCTTCTTACAGCGCTTTAAATACGGTTGGTAAATACATCATTTACAATAAAGTGGTTATCGCACGAGTTTCTGCCACAAGTTTTGCCGCAGTAACTCAAATTTGCTCACATGAAGGGCAAGCCCAAGTCATGTACAATGGTTCAGGTTTTTCATGCCCCGCTCACGGTGCTACTTTTAGTATAACGGGCACAAGAACTAACAATGTCAGCAGCAAAGATATTGCTGTTTACAAAACGAGCTTGACCAACACAAGCCTACGGGTTTTTTCTTAACATGAAAGCTAAAATCTTATTCCTTTTTGGCATGCTTTGTGCATCCCCGTTATTGGGTCAAGATGATTTATTGGCCATGCTTAACCAAGAGGATGCCAAGAAAATCACCTATACACAAGCCACCTTCAAGGGCAGTCGATTTATCAATGGGCAAACGGTGGAAACAATTGCTAAAAAACATTTGAACTTCTGGATATCGCATCGATTTGGGGCATTGAATTCTGGATTTATGGACAACTTCCTAGGTTTGGATGAAGCCAAAATTAGATTAGGGTTAGAGTATGGAATAAGTGATGTTTGGCTGGTGGGAATGGGTCGGTCCACGATAGAAAAAACCTATGATTTCTATACCAAATACAAGGTTTTGAGGCAATCCAATGAAATGCCCATTACATTAACAGCCTACGGAAGTTTAGCGACTAATACCATGCCGACGGGCTATTCATTGCCCTCCGGAAATATTATGAGGTACGAAAATAATTTACAGAGACAAACCTATATGGGCCAGATATTGATCGCGAGGAAGTTTACCGATAAGTTATCATTACAGATTATGCCTACCATCCTACACAACAACAAGGTAGAGTCTATATATTTTGACAATAATCTATATTCATTGGGCTTGGGAGGAAGGTATAAATTGACGAACCGATTAAGCTTATCGGCCGAATATTATAAGAATATTGTGGATACCGAGAATTTCTTAAAAACCTCCGGAGCTGCCTATCCGTACCAAGATTCATTTTCGATAGGATTTGATATCGAAACGGGAGGCCACGTGTTCCAATTGCATTTTACAAATTCGAAAGGAATGATCGAGAAACATTTCATTAGCCAAACGACAGGGACTTGGGGCAATGCCGACATATTTTATGGATTTAATTTGGCCAGAACTTTTAGCTTAGAACCTGATAAAAAGAATAAAAAATGAGACATTTAATTGTAGTATTCAGTTTAATTATTTTAGGTTTTCAGGCGAATGGGCAGTTGTACATGGCACAGAACGGAGAAGTTTCTTTCTTTTCCAAAACTCCCCTTGAGGATATCGACGCATTAAATAAGCAAGTGGGTAGTATCATCAATGCAGATAATAATGAAGTTGCTGTCCAAATGCGTGTGACTAATTTCGTTTTCCCTAATAAATTAATGCAAGAGCATTTTAATGAAAATTATTTAGAAAGTGATAAATTCCCAAGCGCCACTTTTAAAGGAAAAATCAGAGAGGTGATCGATTTGAAAGTTCCTGGAACCTATGCAGTAACTGCTGTGGGTACGGCAACCATTCATGGGATCACAAACCCCATAGAAATAAAAGGAACAATCGTTTCTAAGGGAGACCAAGTGAGCCTAGCGTGCCAATTTGATATTAAATTAGTCGATTATAAAATTGATATCCCTAGAATTGTTTTTGCTAAAATTGCCGAAGTAATTCGAGTAAGTAGCAAAATAAATTACGTCAAGAAATAAAGATTTAATGGTCGTATTGTTTGATCATTCGTTTGACAAATCTGTCGTTTAACGGTTGACCGTAGACAAAATTTAACCAAAAAAGGAAAATTATTCAATCCTAATCTTGCTCAAAATCCTAGCTAGTAATTAATTTAGAATGTTATCAATTATTTTCTGAATCAAAAAATAATTGATATTTTGCACTGTTTCAATGGATTAAATATTATTCAAAGAAACATTATTTTGGTTTATTTTTTAAATTAATTAACCCCAGAATATAACCTAAACCTATGAAAAAATTCCTCCTGCTTGCCAGCATTGTGGCCTTTGCCTGTGCGCCAATTTTCGCACAAAAAAAACCAAACGTCATCGTCATCTTAATGGATGATTTAGGGTATGGAGATTTGAGTTGCTATGGCGCAAGTCAATACCAAACGGCCAATTTGGACCAAATGGCTAAAAATGGGGTTCGGTTGACCAATTTTCTTTCTGCTCAACCTGTTTGTAGTGCCTCAAGGGCAGGTTTACTTACAGGCTGCTACCCAAACAGAATTGGAATTTCGGGAGCACTTTTCCCTAATTCGCCCGTCGGAATAAATAAAGACGAAGAAACCATCGCCGAAGTTTTAAAGGCCAATGGCTACGCAACCGGTATTTTTGGCAAATGGCATTTAGGAGATTCAGAGAGATTTTTACCGACCCAACATGGATTCGATGAGTATGTGGGCATCCCCTATTCGAACGATATGTGGCCCGTACACTACGATGGAACCCGGAACGCAACGAATCAAAGAAAGGAATTCCCAGAACTACCTTTAATCCGTGGCTCAAAACCAGAGAGATACATTAAAACCTTAGATGATCAAGCGCAATTGATCAACATACTGACTCAAGAATCCATTAAGTTTATTGAAAAAAACAAGGCAAAACCCTTCTTTGTCTACATGCCTCATCCGATGCCCCACGTACCGATCAATGCTTCCGCCGCATTTAAAGGAAAAAGTAAGCAAGGTCTTTACGGCGATGTGATGTTGGAAATGGACTGGTCCGTGGGCGAGATTTTGAAGACCCTCAAGCGCTTGAAAATTGACCAAAATACATTAGTGATTTTCACCTCGGACAATGGTCCTTGGCAGAATTTCGGCAACCATGCTGGGTCAACAGGTGGCTTGAGAGAAGCAAAGGGTACCACGTTTGAAGGTGGTAATAGAGTTCCCTTTATTGCTCAATGGAAGGGACATATCCAAGGCGGAAAAATCAATAATGGCTTAGCGTCCAACATCGATCTTTTACCTACTATTTGTGCCATCACCAACTCCAAACTACCGGTGAAAAAAATCGATGGAGTCAATGTATTTTCTCTATTAAAGAATGAGGAAAAAGCTGAACCCCGAAAAGAATTTCTATACTATCACCAAAAAAACAATTTGGAAGCTGTCCGCAAAGGCCAATGGAAATTAGTCCTTGCTCACCCAAGCAGAACTCATGAAGGTTTTATGCCAGGTCAAGACGGATTTCCAGGAAAACTTCGGGGGGACTTTCCTTATCCTGAGGCCCTTTATGATTTAAGAAGAGATCCCGGTGAGCGCTATGATGTTCAATCCCTTTACCCAACAGTCGTAGCCGATTTAAAGCAATTAGCAGAAAAAGCAAGGGAAGAATTAGGGGACGATTTGACCCAAAGAATAGGAAAAGGGAATAGGGCCGTTGGCCAATAAAACAAACTAAGCACATGAAGAAATTATTTTTTGTCACCTTACATTTGTTAATGGTAACCATGACACTTTGGGCACAAAAAAAACCCAATGTCATTTACATCTATGCGGATGATTTGGGATATGGTGAATTAGGTGCGTACGGCCAACAAAAAATCAAGACCCCTTTTTTGGATGCTATGGCAAAGGAGGGAATTCGGTTTACCAACCATTATACCAGTGCGCCTGTTTGTGCGCCGGCCAGGTGTATGTTGATGACGGGCCAACACGCCGGTCATTCCTATATCCGGGGCAATTACGAATTGGGTGGGTTTAAAGATGATAAAGAAGGTGGCCAAATGCCATTACCCGAAAACACGTTCACCATTGCCAAATTAATGAAATCTGCAGGTTATCAAACGGCACTCGTGGGCAAATGGGGTTTGGGCATGAACAATACCACGGGAGATCCGAACCTACATGGCTTTGATTATTACTACGGTTTCTTGGACCAAAAACAAGCACATAATTTATACCCGACCCACCTTTGGGAAAATGGGAAATGGGATACTTTGAGAAACACGTATCAATTAGTCCATGAATACCAAAACAAAAAAATCAGCATCGACTCCATTGATTTTGAAAAGTTCAAAGGTAAAGATTATGCGGCCACCAAAATGATGGAGAAAGCCCTAGCTTTCATCCAAAAGAATCAAAAAAATCCGTTCTTTTTATACCTGCCATTGCCACTTCCACACCTATCCTTGCAAGCGCCTGAAGAAGAAATACTAGCCTATCAAGGAAAGTTTCCAGAGACTATTTATACGTCTATGAAAGGTGGCTACGTCCCCACCAAATATCCTCGGGCGACCTATGCGGCCATGATTACTTATTTAGATAAACAAGTGGGGCGCATCATTGAAACCTTGAAAAAATATCAAATTGATGAAAATACTTTGATCATGTTTTCGAGCGATAATGGAGCGACCTTCGATGTGGGTGGCGTAGACACTCAATTTTTTAATTCCGTGGCTGGTTTACGCGGCCGTAAACAAGACTTATATGAAGGAGGCATCCGAGAACCGATGATGGCTCGTTGGCCCGGCAAGATAAAACCCGGTCAAACCACGGATCACCCTTCGGCCCAATTTGACGTGATGGCTACTTTAGCCGATCTTACCGGTGCCAAAATACCAGTCAAAACGGATGGAATATCCTTCTTGCCAACGCTATTAGGCAAAGCCCAAGCCAAACATCCTTTTATCTATTTTGAATTTCCGGAAAAGTCGGGGCAAGTAGCAGTTCGCATCGGAAATTTCAAAGGGGTAAAGTCCAATATGAAGAAAAATAAGTTGGCCCCCTGGGAATTATATGACTTGTCCAAAGATCCTTTTGAGCAAAATGACATCGCTCAGTCAAATCCTGACCTCATTAAAAAGTTGGACGAGATTGCCAAAAAACAACATCGACCTTCTCATGTAAAAGAATGGGAATTTGTGGATCCTAAATTCTAAGGTATAAAAAAATCCTTTTGGGAATTAACCAAAAGGATTTTTTATATCTCTGGAACCCAAATTTACGGTTGAGTTAAAAATGCTTTGGAATAATTAATCTTCAAAGCATCCATGGAAGGCATGTGCCCCTTCAAGCGCTTTTTAAAATCCTCGTAATTTTTGGATCCTTTGGGAGACCAAGAAACTTCGGATAAAGCCAAAGCTCTCGGGTAGGTCATGTACTCCGCATAAGGCAGATTACTGATGTATTCGGTCCATAAGTTGGCCTGAATACCCACCACATGTTTCGCTTCTTCAGCCGTTAATTCTGGCAAATCGGGTTCAAAAGAGTAGCATTTGCTTAAAGGTAAAAATCCACCGATGGCGATGGGTTCTGTTTTAGCCTCCGCTTGGTAGTAATCGATGTAGAAGTATGAGTTAGGCGACATCACGACATCGTGATTTTGTTTCGCCGCTTCGATACCACCTTTAGTTCCCCTCCAGGACATGACCATGGCATTGGGCGATAAACCACCTTCTAAAATCTCGTCCCAACCTAATAATTTTTTCCCTTTTGACGTAACAAATTTATCGATCCGGCGAATGAAATAACTTTGCAATTCATGCTCATCCTTCAAACCTAATTTTTTAATTAAATCTTGGCAAAAACGACTTTCCTTCCATTGAGTTTTGGGACATTCATCCCCACCAATGTGGATATATTGACCTGGAAATAATGCCATCACTTCGGTTAGCACATCTTCTAAAAAAGTAAAAGTTTCTTCACGTGGAAACAAGACGTCTTCAGCCACGCCCCATTTTGTTTTTACTTGTAATATTTTATCCCCATTAGCACCAAATTGTGGATAGGCTGCTAATACAGCCGTCGAATGACCTGGCATTTCAATTTCAGGAATTACCTGAATATATTTGGAAGTGGCGTAAGCAACTACTTCCTTAATTTGCTCTTGTGTATAAAATCCGCCATGTGGCTTTCCATCGTATTTTTGGTCCGGGTAATGGGCCAACATACTTTCCTTCCGCACCGAAGATATAGAGGTCAACAAAGGATATTTTTTTATTTCAATACGCCAGCCCTGATCTTCAGTCAAATGCCAATGAAACGTATTTAATTTATAAAT
>CAMBGA010000072.1 GCA_945866095.1 Spirosoma fluviale | reverse complement strand
AAAAGTATTCCAATCAGAATGATTTCTTATGGTGCATCCGAACATAATATTTCTTTACTTGTAGATGCAAAGCATAAAAATGATGCCTTAAATGCATTAAACGACGGACTTTTTAAAAAATAAATTATGTTAACCATTCCTTTCATTCGGGCAAATTCAGAAATCACTATCCAGGGATTGACAAAAAAGCATGTGGCAAATGCATCCGAAATTGTACATCAATTGATTGCGATGGATGACCAACGCAAAAGTTTATTGCAACAAGCTGAATCCGCGTTGGAAATATCAAATGCAGCGGCAAAGGAAATAGGTTCACTCATGCAATCGGGCCAAAAAGAATTGGCAGAAGGTAAACGAGCAGAAACAGCCGCTTTAAAAGGTACAATAAAAGAAAAAGAAGAGGCGGCAAAGGCAGCAGAAAAACAAATGCTCGACTTATTAGTCACCCTTCCCAACCTCCCACATAGCTCAGTTCCGGAAGGAAAAACAGCCGAAGAGAATGAAGTAGTTTTAACTTGGGGTTCATTGCCCAACATGCAAGCAGATGCGCAACCACACTGGGACTTGATTAAAAAATATGATATCATTGATTTTGATTTAGGCAATAAAATTACCGGTGCGGGCTTTCCGGTCTATAAGGGGAAAGGAGCGCGTCTCCAAAGAGCCTTGATTAATTTTTTCTTAGATGAGGCCATCAAGGTGGGTTACTATGAAATCCAACCCCCCATTTTAATTAATGAGGATTCAGGTTTTGGAACAGGCCAATTGCCCGATAAAGAAGGTCAAATGTACGTTACAAAGGAAGAAGGCCTTTTTTTAATCCCTACGGCAGAGGTGCCCATTACCAATTTATACCGAGATGTCATCGTTAATGAGAAAGAGTTACCGATCAAAAACGTAGGGCATACGCCTTGTTTTCGTCGGGAAGCAGGATCTTGGGGTGCCCATGTGCGCGGCTTAAACCGATTGCATCAATTCGACAAAATTGAAATTGTTCAAATCCACAAACCTGAAACTTCCTACCAAGCTTTGGAAGAAATGTCATTGCATGTCCAAGGATTATTACAAAAACTCAATCTTCATTACCGTGTTTTACGGCTTTGTGGTGGCGACATGGGTTTTGCTTCGGCGCTTACCTATGATATGGAAGTTTGGTCAGGTGCTCAAAATCGCTGGCTAGAGGTAAGTTCGGTTTCAAATTTTGAAACGTTCCAAGCAAACCGTTTAAAATTGCGAACCAAAGTAGATGGCAAATCGATTCTGTGTCACACCTTAAATGGTTCGGCTTTAGCACTTCCTAGAATTGTAGCTGCTCTACTGGAGAATAATCAAGGTCTGGACGGCATTAAAATTCCCGAAATCCTGGTTCCTTATACTGGATTTACACACATTAATTAATTCCTTCTACGCTCAGCCTGAATCCCTCACCATGCAAATTGATGAGTTGGACAGATGGATCATCCTTTAAAATTTTTCGCAATTTGGTCATATAGACATCCATGCTGCGCGCGTTAAAATAAGTATCATCGCCCCAAATTAATTTTAAAGCAAAACTCCGGCTTACCGGTTGGCCCAAATTTTCACAAAGCAATTTCATTAACTCATTTTCCTTAGGCGTTAATTTTAGATCAACTTTTCCCAAGGATAAGCGCATTTTGAGCGGATAAAAAATATACTGCCCTAGAGGTATTTGTTCAGCTAACTTTGGCAATATTTTACCCGTATCTGTACGACGTAAAACGGCTTGAATTCGGGCCAACAAAACTTCCATTGAAAAAGGCTTCGTCAAATAGTCATCGGCGCCCAATTTAAATCCCTGCAAAGTATCTGTTTCCATCGCCTTCGCCGTTAAAAAAATAATAGCCACTTGGCGATGATTGGCACGAATATCTTTGGCTAAAGAAAAGCCATCTTTTTTTGGCATCATGACGTCCAACAAACATAAATCAAATTGGCCCTCGACAAAAAAATTTAAGGCTTGGTCCCCGTTTTGCGCCCAAGTAACATCAAAGCCTTTTTTCTTTAAAAATTCTGATAGCAATAATCCTAAATTGGGATCATCCTCGGCCAACAAAATTCTCAGTTGATGATTAATTTCCATAGGGCAAGGTAATGATGAATGTACTTCCAGCACCCAAGGTACTTTCTATTTTAACTTTCCCTCCATGGGCATCAACGATCTTTTTGACATAGCTAAGCCCCAAACCAAATCCCTTGACATTATGGATGTTACCGGTGGGCACGCGATAAAAAGGTTCAAAAACCGTTTCATGAACACTTTTTTCCATTCCAATTCCCTGATCTTTAATTTTGATTGTACACTGAACTGCATTGGATTCAGTTTGAATTTCAACATGTAATTGATTCGGGCTATACTTGATTGCATTATCCAATAAATTATGAATCACATTGGAAATATGTACTTCATCTATGGCCAAAAGGGAGGGTTGAGCTTCCAAATTTAAGGTCAGATTTCCCTGATTGGCATGAATAATAGGATTGATATTATCTGCTACATGTTGAATTAGCGTATGAATATCAATGTCCTTTTTCCTTAAAACAATTTCCTCCTTCTCCATTTGAGCGGTCTGCAAAACACGCTCAACCTGATTCCCTAATCGAATATTTTCTTCTTTAATGATGCCTAAATAACGTAGAATCGTTTCATTTTTAGCCACTGCACTTTCCTCTTGAATTAATTGGGTCGCGAGTGAGATCGTAGAAATAGGCGTCTTAAACTCATGAGTCATGTTATTGATAAAATCATTCTTCACTTCAGCTAATTTTTTCTGCTTCAAAATGGTATTAACAGCGATGTAAAAACAACCGATCATGATCATTAATAAAAGTGCGGAACCCATAAAACTAAATCCCATGGTCTGCCAAATAAACTCCTGCTGGCCTGGAAAATAAACCTGCAACAACTGGTTTGAATTTTTTAAATCGTTTGGGAAAAGGGGAGTAAAAAACGTCGCAGATTGAATATCGGGATTTTTCAAAGTGGGGGAAGAGGCATACACGTATGAACTCTTTTTTTGATTACCGCCAATCCCAAAAACGTATTTTAAATGGATATTTTTTGATTTCAGCTCGCGAGTCAATAAACTATCGATGTACTTAGGGGCAACCCGCTGCTCTATAGGGCGTTCTTTAAAAAGGAAATCGGCAAAGACCTCTTTGGCCATTTCTGTCTTCTGAAGGACTTTTTGTAATGCCCGTTTTTCATCCTCGACTTTTTTTGAAGCAATATTAGTTTGTTTTTTCAGGTCGGAATAAACCTTATCGGTAACTATTTTATTTTCTAGCTGCCTTCTGTTTAATCGATTTGAATTTCTATTCTTATTCGAGCGATTAAATTCTTTCAACGGTCTTTGCCTTGGGCCACCAAAGATTTCATTTAATTGTTGCTCCTCCCTTAACCTCCGATTAAGTTCATTTTGCCCGCCATTGACCTGATATTCTTCCGTTATTTCGGCAATTTGGCCATTGGGTAAAACAAAAGACTTACGCACATAAACGATGTCGTTAGGGATTTCTAATTGGAATTGCCTTTGTAATTCACGATTTAATAAATGATCTGGAGAAAAATTATCTGCCAATTGATCCGCATTCAATCCATCAGCAAGGTCTTTTTTAGGTATTTTAACTTTCCCCTTAGCTTTCAATTCTTTAGCCATGGAAGCTAATTTATCTTGTTGGCCTTGTAAATCTCTTTGCTTTTGAGCCAAAATAATCAATTCCTGCTTTTCCAATTTACGAACCACTTGTTCTAAAGCGCCACGAACATCCGAAGAAAATTGTTCCTTCTTTGTTTCCATCATAAAGCCTAGCCAATAGGCCTGGAAGGCAACTAAGCCAAGCAGGGCAAAGGACATAAGACTTATAATCAGCCTGATTTTTTTCTGTGTCATGGTATTAAAAAGCTCACAAATTTAAAACTTTAATATGATGAAAAGTAAGTTGGCGGCCAACTTAACATTTCTTAACATTTTTGAACAAAAAGGATTTTGTAAGTTTGCGGCACAACAAAAACAAAAATGTATGAAAAACTTATTGTTAACCGCACTATTAACTTTGCTAGGCATCAGTTCCTTTGCACAGGAAACGAAAAAAGAAGCTACGATTAAAATTGTAGTTATTGAAAATGGAAAAGAAAAAGTTATTGAAAGAAAATATTCCGACATCCAAAAGGCGGACGCTGAGATTAAAAAATTATCTGATTCATTAGAACTGAAAATGTCAGGCGGTGGCAAGAAGAATAAAATTGTTCGAATAGAAGTTAATAAAAATGATCGCCGCGGTGGTGGACCAGAAGGTAAAGAATTAAATATCATTACAGAAGATTTCAAAGGTGATATGGGACCCGGTGGTCCTGGAAAAGGAAGAATGATTATCCGAAGAATGAACAAAGGTGAAAATCCTGCAGACGTTTTAATTTTTAGAGACAATGATTCCATCAACCCTAATAGGGGTCCAAGAGGAAATTTTGACATGCAAGGTCATCCCCCATTTGGCAAAATTATGGAAGGAAGAAAAAGAATGAGAGGTGCGATGGCATTTGGAAGAATGGGTGGCAGAAATAAAATGGGTTTTGAGCATCAAAAAAATGGCTCAAAAACGATTCATGGTTTAATTGCCTATCCAAATAAACCCTTCAACGGAAAATTAAACGTTCGGTTTAAGGCGCCAGAAAAAGGAAATGTAACCATTTCGGTGACCGATGTGAATGGCAAGGAAATTGCTTCTGAACAAATAAAAGACTTTTCTGGTTTATACCTTGGACAGATCGATGTAAAGAAATCCGGTGCCGGTGTATATTTTGTCCGAGTGACTCATTCTAATGATGGGATGGTACGTAGAGTTCAAGTAGATTAATATTCAATTCGCCTAATTTTGAAAATTAAACGTCGGGAAAACCCCGACGTTTTTTTATTTAATAGGTATCCACAAAATAGCATCGGCAGGAACTAAACCATTAGCACCTTTTGTATATAAAATAACTTCTGGGTTCACTTGAGACTTGAAATTAAAGTTGCCCAGCAAAACCCATTCTCCTTTTAAATTGCTTTTAGAACCATCCAATTTTATTTGGATCGGAGATTTTTTAGATCCTTGCTTGATATCCCAATTGAAAATAGTGCTGTTATTTTCCAAGTTTGGCAAATAAAAATAGAGTGCATAATTGCCTTTTAAAGGGTTCGGCGATTTGAAAGTGGCTTTAGTATTTTGATCGGCCGTTGGGCTTGCCAACAATAATGAAGAGCCATAACAACCTTTTTTGTTTATTTCTTTGGTCCAGTTTCCAACGGTCTCTACTTGGGAAATTTGAGCGTCATCAATCAAAATCTCGGGTTTACTTCCGTCCAACAATGGATTTGAGGTTAAAATTTGTTGGACATTGCTGACGTCAACTTGTTGGATCGCTACCTGATTGTTAATTGCCGACACGGCAGCAACACCCGCCGTTTGACCTAACACCATAAATACTGGCTCCATTCGAATGGAACCATACGCAATATGACTGGCAGATAGGCAAACTGGCACAATTAAGTTGGTACATTCAGCACGCTTGGGAACTAAGGCGCCATATCCAATCGGGTAAGGACCAAATCCACCCGACTGAACATCACCCTCGTTTTTAACCATATCGACCCCATTAATTTTGACTACAATGCGCTGGCAATTATGTGAATCCATCGTGTAAGCTGCCATGCCAATCGGCTTCCTTGCTAAAATTTTTCCTTCACAATGTGCCTGCGTCATAACCTCCTCCCCAATCATTCTTCGGGCTTCGCGAACATACATTTGAGGAGACCAATTTCCATGATTTATGTATTCGTCTTTGGGGTAACCATAGGTCAACATCTCCTTTCTTAAATGAATAGGGACCCTTGGGTCATGCCCCAAAAAATACAGAAACGATTGATTATATAGTTGATGCTTCAAAAAAATCTGCCTCCGCTTTTCTGGCGAAGCCTCCGCAAAATCATCACTCTCGCCAATCATATCAGTGGAAAAAGGACCGGAATTATTAATGTCCGTTTTCCGATGGGGCATCGGCTGCAAATGCATTAATAACCAATTTAATTCATGCGGCTTTTTCACTTCGATGTACCTTAATAAAAGCTCAAATTGAGTTGAATCATAACCTAAGGGTCTCGTAATGGGAATTTGATTTTCAATACTATCCGTCAAACAAATTCGAAAATTATACGCCTGTGTATGTGAATCGCCGGAACCTTTAGCGGCTAAAGGCTGAGGGCTAATTCCCCAAAGCAAGCCACTCGATGAATTTCCTTTCACTCGATAGGGGTCCACAAAATCAGGAAACTGATGTTTATCTAACAACTGAAACCCGTTCCAAGTCTCCCCGTAAGTTTGGTTAGATTCCCGACCAACGGTATAACTAACGCCTGCCATCGCCATCAAATCGCCTTCATACGTACAATCGATGAATTGTTTTCCTCGAACTATTTTGATTCCTGAAGGAGTCTGAATTTCCAAAGAACGAATAACTGTCCCATTTTTGACCACTTTTTTCAAAACAGATTGGTACCAAACATTCAATTTAACCGCTTTGATATAATCTTCAAAAATGGAGCGGGCAACACTAGGCTCAAAAGTCCATTTTTCAAATACTCCATATCTGCTACCAATTCGGCGGTAATAATCGCGAGCCAAACCTGTTACGGCAAATTTATTTCCAATATCAGTAAAGCCCAATCCCCCAGAAGTTAGCCCTCCTAGGTGATTTGAAGATTCAATGACTAGTGTTTTTTTGCCCAATTTTTGAGCCGAATAACCCGCAATCACCCCAGCAGATGTTGCTCCATAAATAACCACATCATAGTCGACGATGGGCGTCGATTGAGCAAAAAGCGAAGAAAAAGAAGTAAGAAAAATGAGTAAGCCCAACAGCCCTTTTTTGCTTTCTGAAATGGCGTGTTTCACAGCGCGGGCTGTTAATGCCATAAAGGTTAAGGAAGGGTTTTGGTTGCCGACGGTCGTCATACAGGCACCATCCGTGACAAAAACATTTTTACATGCGTGCATTTGATTGTATTTATTTAACATGGAAGTTTTGGGATCCTTGCCCATTCTGACTCCCCCCATTTCATGAATATCTAAGCCCGGATTTTGATGTGTATCCCAGGTCGATATATTTTTACCTCCTGAAATATCCAAAATCTCTCTGGCTTGTTGGTGAAAATCTGTAAACATTTTAACATCATTTTCCGTGTATCCCACCGAGGTAACTAATTGAGGTATCCCCCAAGCATCTTTTTTAAGGGGGTCCAATTTCACATGGTTTTCAAATATCGGTACGGTCTCCCCCTGCATCATCATAAAAATATGCCAAGGTCCTGGCTTCGTAACTTTTTCTTTATAATCTTCCCCAAAACTTAATCCATATTGATCCCTGTTCCAACCGCCTCTAGCCGCTGAAAACGCCACCATATAACCCCCTAAAAAATCGGTATCCCGTTGGTGTAAGTTCCTGAAAGTTGGCATAAATGCGGATGTAGGCCTCCTGCCTGAATAATATGAATCTTCAAAACCCTCAAAATCAGCCCCTGCATTTCCACGGTAATTATGAAAGGCAATGTAATGACCTAATACCCCGGAATCGTTTCCAAGGCCATTCGGGAATCGATTGGATTTAGAATTTAATAAAATCAAATTGGTATTGAGCGCAGCGGCATTGACAAAAATAATTTTGGCAAAATACTCCCTCACTTCATTGGTTTGCGTGTCGATCACTCGAACGCCAATCGCCTTTTGTTTTTTCTCATCATACAAGATGGATTCAACCGTAGAAAAAGGATTCAACGTTAAATTTCCTGTTTTAGCGGCCCAGGGAAGAGTGGACGAATTAGAACTAAAATAGGCTCCATAAGGACAACCTCTATAACATAAATTTCGTGCTTGGCATTGGCCCCTTCCCTGTTCAATATGTTGAGGTTCGGGTGAAGTTAAATGAGCACAGCGCCCAATAATGACATGTCGATTCCCTTTATAAAATTCTTTCACTCGGGATTGAACATGCTTTTCGACACAATTTAGTTCCCAAGGTTTCAAAAAATGGCCATCGGGCAAGCTTGGGATTCCATCGTAGTTGCCGCTGATGCCAACAAACTTTTCAACTTGAGTATAAAAAGGGGCAAGGTCTTGATAGGAAATGGGCCATTCGACGGCGTATCCATCGCGCTTGGGTGCGTCAAATTCATACTGACTCCAACGCTGCGTTTGCCTCGCCCAAATCAAGGATTTTCCACCTACTTGGTATCCCCGTATCCAATCAAATGGCTTTTCTTGAACATAGGGATGCTTCTCGTCTTTAACAAAAAACTGCTCCGTGCCCGCGTCGTAGGCATAACATTTACTAACGATTGGATTAGCCTCCCGTTTAGGAATCTTATTTCCATGGCTAAATTCCCAAGGATCCTTCATAGCCGTGGGATAATCCTTTACATGCTTCACATCGCGCCCTCGTTCAAGGACTAACGTTTTTAAACCAGCCTCACAGAGTTCCTTAGCGGCCCAACCCCCAGAAATTCCTGAGCCAATGACAATCGCATCAAATTTATTTTTTTGCACAGACTCCATATTTTTTTCAAATAACTATGATTTTTCCCGAAAATCAAACACCTAAAAATGATTTTGAATCCTAATTTTTTTCCAAATTGCAAATCAACAAATTGACGAAAAATGAAACGATCTGCTTTACTCTTTTTTTTGTTCTTGGGCCTAACAGCGAATATGTTTGCTGCTTCAGATACGCTCCAAGTTTTACCAACGAGTGATTTTAACGTCAACGGAAAGGGATCAGATGCCGCTTGGGAAAAAACTACCTGGGTCAATATGCAAAATTCACCCCCCGGAATCGACTCTTATTCCAGCCAATTCAAGATTTTGTATTCTGAAAAAGGAATCTATGTACTCATGGAAGGTGACGACCAAAAAATTACGACTACCTATAAAAAGGATTTTGATGATTTATATAAGGGTGATGTATTTGAGGTGTTTTTCCACCCAAATCCCAAAGAACCTGTATACTTTGAATATGAGATTAATGCGTTAAATAAAGAGCTCGTTTTACTTGTGCCCAATTTCAACAAAAAGTTTTTTGGTTGGATTCCGTGGCATTATGACGGTGATAAAAAAGTCCAAAAAGCTGTTTCCATCACGAAAGAAAAGGGGAAAATGAAAAAATGGTCGGCGGAAATGTTTTTCCCATACACCTTATTTAACCCCCTAGATAATACACCACCCAAACAAAACACCTTTTGGCGCGCGAATTTTTATCGTCTAGATTACGATAGTGAAAAGATGGCTAAATCGGCATGGATTCCTGTTAAGGGAACCTTCCATGAATTTGAAAAATTTGGCTATTTGAAATTTAATTAAAATAGGGAGCCAGTTTGTGCTTTGGGTTCGATGCCAACATGCCTATACGCTTTTTCAGTGGCTTCTCTTCCCCGAGAAGTCCTTTTCAAGAAACCTTCTTGAATTAAAAATGGCTCATATACTTCCTCGATCGTCTCCGCTTCTTCTCCACAGGCGGTGGCAATCGTAGTTAATCCTACGGGACCTCCTTTGAATTTGTCAATAATCGTCATTAAAATTCGATTATCCATTTCATCCAAACCATTTTGATCTACATCCAAAGCATTCAATGCGAACTGGGCAATCTCCACGTCGATAACCCCAGAGCCCTTTACTTGGGCAAAGTCTCTCGTCCGACGCAATAAATTATTGGCGATACGAGGCGTACCCCGACTCCGACGCGCAATTTCAAAAGCCCCCGATTCGTCTATAGGCATTTTTAAAATAGAAGCAGAACGTTTGACAATTTTCGTCAAAAGTACGGCATCATAATATTCCAGTCGGGCATTAATGCCAAAACGAGCACGCAATGGGGAGGTCAATAAACCTGCCCGAGTCGTCGCGCCAATCAAGGTAAAAGGATTTAAACCTATTTGAATGCTTCGGGCGTTTGGACCTGAGTCCAACATGATATCAATTTTATAATCCTCCATGGCAGAATATAAATATTCCTCAACGATGGGATTTAAGCGGTGAATTTCGTCGATAAACAAGACGTCAAAAGGTTGCAAATTGGTCAATAAACCAGCCAAATCAGACGGTTTATCCAACACCGGGCCTGATGAAATACGTAAAGTCGACCCTAATTCATTTGCAATAATATGCGATAAAGTAGTCTTACCTAAACCTGGAGGCCCATGCAATAAAACATGGTCTAAAGCTTCCTCGCGGGCTTTTGCGGCACCTACAAAAATTTTAAGGTTATCAATAATTTTTCCCTGTCCCGAAAAATCAATAAAACTTAAAGGACGCAAGGCCTTATCAAATTCCTTCTCTTGAGGATTCAATGATTCTGATTCACCTGTTAAATAATCTTCGCGCATCTATTTGACAATAATTCAAAATTGAAATCAAAGATAATTTTTTTATTGCGAAGATTTCATAGTTTTGGAAAACCAAAATAAAAACCTAAAACTATGTCATCAATTTTCATTGGCGAACTCGCCGGTACAGCTACATTATTATATCTTGGAAATGGTGTAGTGGCCAATATGCTTTTAAAAAATACAAAAGGAAATGGAACCGGATTATTAGCCATCGCAGCATGCTGGGCATTCGCGGTGACCATAGGAATTTTCGTTTCAACTTATTTTGGTTCATCTGGTGCTCATTTAAATCCCATCGTAACTATTGCCGGCTGCATTAAATCAGGAGATTGGGCTTTATTCCCAACTTACATCGGAGCCCAACTAATTGGCGCCATGTTAGGCCAATTATTAGTTTGGTTACATTATAAACCACACTATGACGCAACGGACGATGCGGGAGCCATTAGAGCTTCATTTTGCACAGATCCAGCGATTAAAAACACTCCCTTCAATTTTATTTCAGAGGCATTTGCCTCAGCCTTAGCTGTTGTGGCTTTAGGAACATTTTCAAGTATCGAACATGGCCTTGGACCCTTTTTAGTAGGGATTTTAGTTTGGGCGATCGGATTAGGATTAGGCGGAACGACGGGTTATGCCATTAACCCTGCCCGTGATTTAGGCCCTAGAATTATGCATGCCATTTTACCCATTAAGAACAAAGGAACTTCCGATTGGGGATATGCATGGATTCCCGTATTAGGGCCAGCTGCTGGCGCTGCTATTGGGGCATTTATATTGACGCTTAATTAACAAAATATGTACATAGGATCCATTGACCAAGGCACGACAAGCACTCGTTTTATTATATTTAATAAGGGGGGAGAAATAATTTCAGTAGGCCAAAAAGAGCATAAACAGATTTATCCACAAGCTGGATGGGTCGAGCATGACTCGGATGAAATTTGGCAAAATACCCAAGAAGTTATTGGCTTGGCACTCGGAAAAGCGAATCTATCCGCCAAGGATCTAGCGGCCGTTGGGATAACCAACCAACGAGAAACCACGCTGGCATGGAATAAAATCACAGGAAAACCCTATTATAATGCGCTTGTTTGGCAAGATACTCGGGTCGGTTCTGAACTGGCCGAGTTAGCTAAAGATGGAGGAATGGATCGCTTCAGGGCTAAAACGGGCTTACCGCTAGCCACGTATTTTAGTGGGTTAAAATTAAGGTGGCTCCTAAATAATATCAAAGGTTTACGTGAGGATGCTGAAAAAGGAGAAGCGCTTTTTGGCAATATGGATACTTTTATTGCCTGGAATTTAACTGGGGGAATCGGCGGAGGCATTCATATTACCGATGTAACTAATGCCAGTCGGACCCAATTAATGGATTTGGCTACATGCCAATGGGACGATGAAATCTTAGAGGTTTTATCTATTCCCAAAGCGATGTTGCCAACGATCCAAGCCAGTTCAAAAGTATACGCAAAAGCGAAAGGTGTTTTGGGTGGAGTTCCATTGGCAGGGATTTTAGGGGACCAGCAAGCTGCTTTGGTAGGACAAACATGTTTTGATCCTGGCCAAGGAAAAAATACCTATGGAACAGGTTGCTTCTTATTAATGAATACAGGAAAAAAACCGGTTCAATCCAAACATGGATTATTGACTACCGTAGCTTACCAGTTGGGCAACGAACCCGTTCATTATGCACTAGAGGGTTCTGTGGCCATTACCGGGGCACTCGTTCAGTGGTTAAGAGATAATTTGGGCATCATAAAAAATAGTCCGGATATTGAAAAATTAGCCAAAGAAGTGGACGATAATGGAGGTTGCTATTTTGTACCAGCATTTTCAGGTTTGTATGCTCCTTATTGGAAGCAAGATGCGCGCGGCGTTTTAGTGGGTTTAACTCGATTTGTCAATAAATCACACATTGCCCGAGCAGCTTTGGAGGCAACGGCTTTTCAAACTTGGGAAGTGTTGGAAGCCATGGAAAAAGATGCGGGAATTTCGATCACTTCATTAAGGGTAGATGGAGGCATGGTGGTCAACCAATTACTAATGCAATTCCAATCGGATATTTTGGGGGAAGAAGTGATTTGTCCAAAAATTATAGAAACAACCGCTTTGGGAGCGGCCTATGCGGCGGGATTGGCGGTTGGATATTGGGAAAATCTGGATGACCTACGTAAAAATTGGGCCATTGCTAACACATGGAAACCCAACATGCCCATTGACACCCGCACAACCACGCGCAAGCAATGGAAGAAAGCGGTCACAAAAAGTTTTGACTGGGCTGAAGATTAATTAGCCCCTTTTAACTTTAGGTGTATCTAGGCGAGTAGTTCCATACGCTGGACAATTGTTGCTTTGAGCACATGAGCTCATAAACAAGGCGGCTAGTATGGCAAGGGCTGCAATTT
>CAMBGA010000071.1 GCA_945866095.1 Spirosoma fluviale | reverse complement strand
GGGTTAAACCCTTTCCATTCGATATATTTTGGTAATTTTGCTAAATTAATTGCTTTTAAGATCAAGCTACCATAAAAAATTATGCACAACTTCACTTCAATACAAGACGCATACAATATTCAAAATCTCATCAATGAAGCATTATTGATGAAGAAAACTCCTCATTCCGACAAACACCTGGGGAAAAACAGAACCTTAGGCTTATTATTTTTTAATTCAAGTTTAAGAACGCGACTTTCCACACAAAAAGCAGCACAAAATCTGGGCATGGAAGTCATGATCATGAATGTGGGAGCTGATTCATGGCAATTGGAAATGAATGAAGGAGTGATTATGAACGGCGACAAAGCCGAGCATATTTCTGAAGCAGCAGCTGTTGTAGGTCAATATTGTGATATCGTAGGAGTTAGAAGCTTTCCTGGTTTAGTCGACAGAGAAGAAGATTATTCAGAAAAAGTGTTAAACCAATTTTTAAAATATACCGGTAAACCTTTGATCAGTTTGGAATCAGCCACCAGGCATCCCTTGCAATCCCTGACGGATTTAATTACGATCAATGAATATAAAAAAGTCCAAAGGCCTAAAGTCGTTTTAACTTGGGCTCCCCATGTGAAAGCTTTGCCACAATGTGTGCCCAATTCTTTTGCGGAATGGATGAATCACGCAGATGTAGACTTCACGATTGCGCACCCCAAGGGCTATGAGTTAGCTCCTGAATTTTCCGGTGACGCCAAGATTTGCTACGATCCCAAAGAAGCTTTTGAAGGGGCTGATTTTATCTATGCCAAAAACTGGTCCTCCTATCAAGATTACGGAAAAATACTTTCCTCAGATCCTGCTTGGATGGTTACTATGGATAAAATGAAATTGACCAATAATGCTAAATTCATGCACTGCTTACCCGTAAGAAGAAATGTAGTCGTGGAAGATGCGGTACTGGATTCTGAACACTCGATTGTAATCCAACAAGCCGGAAATAGGGTTTGGGCGGCCCAAGTAGTATTAAAGGAAATGATTTTAACGCTCATGAGGCAAGAAAGCCCTTACCTGTTTTAAATAATCATGGAAAAGATGAAACTTCATGTGATTAAAATAGGTGGAAATATCATCGACAACCCAGAAGCGCTAAATTCATTTTTAACAAATTTTGCGCTCATTCAGGGATATAAAATTTTGATCCATGGAGGTGGCAAAATAGCGACCCAAATGTCCAAAAACCTAGGCATAGAAACCCAAATGGTCGATGGAAGAAGAGTAACCGATGAAAAAAGTCTTCAAATCGTTACGATGGTTTATGCAGGATGGATTAACAAATCCATTGTAGCCAAACTACAATCAAAAAAATGCAACGCATTAGGATTAACTGGCCCAGATGGGGGATTGGTCAAAGCGAAAAAAAGAAATCCCATTCCCATTGACTTTGGATTTGTGGGGGATATTGTTGGATTAAACGTAAAAGGAATAAACGATTTATTGTATATCGGATTCAGTCCCATTTTTGCCCCAATTACGGCGGATGAGGAAGGCCAACTACTAAACACAAATGCCGATACATTAGCCCAATCGATCGCGATTGGTTTAAGTAGCGATTTTGATGTAGATTTAGTTTATTGCTTTGAAAAAAAAGGGGTACTTAAAGATCCCAAAGACGATAATTCGGTGATCCCTATGATCAATGAAACCTCCTACGAGGCATTAAAGAAGGAAGGAATTGTGACGGAAGGCATGATCCCTAAATTAGAAAATTCGCTTTTGGCTATTTCTGAAGGAGTCAAATTAGTCAGACTTTGCCATGCAGATGACCTGAATGATGCTAGCCAAGGAACGCAAATAAAAGCTTAACATGAATAGTGAAACTCAATTTCAGGATGTTAAAAAACTATTAGGCCAACTAATAGCCTGTCCGTCTTTGAGCCGAGAGGAAGAGGGAACTGCTACGATTATTGAAGATTTTTTTAAGTCGAAAAGTATTCCTACGAAGCGGCTGTACAATAATGTTTGGGCCACTAATCTGTTATTTGACGCAAGCAAACCAACAATACTTTTAAATTCGCATCATGATACCGTGAAGGCTAATCCTTCATGGACCTTAGATCCATTTTCCGCTATAGAAAAAGATGGCAAATTGATAGGCTTAGGAAGCAATGATGCGGGCGCTAGCCTTGTATGTTTGATATCTACTTTTTGTCATTTTTATGAGGCCCAACTGCCATTTAATTTAGTCATTGCAGCTACAGGAGAAGAAGAAATTTCAGGGGCAAATGGCATCGAATCGCTTTTAAACTCCAACGAATTTCCGGAAATTTCTTGGGCTATTATCGGTGAACCCACCGATTGCCAATTGGCCATCGCTGAAAAAGGGCTCATGGTGATAGACGCTGTGTCAACGGGCAAATCCGGTCATGCGGCTCGGGAAGAGGGAATTAATGCCATCGATTTAGCCATCGAAGATATTTCAAAAATTAATGCATTTAAATTTCCAAAAATCTCAGACTTATTAGGCCCCGTAAAAACAACCGTTACGGTGATTAACGCAGGGAAACAACATAATGTCATTCCGGAAATTTGCGAATTTAGTATTGATTGTCGGGTTAATGAATGTTACACCTTAGAGGAGGTTTTAGAAACCCTTCAGAAATTAGTGAAAGCCGAATTAAAACCGAGGTCCTTAAGGCTAAAACCAAGTAAAATAGATTCCGAACATCCCATTGTTCGGGCAGCTGAAAAAATAGGTATTCAAACCTTTGGCTCTCCTACCCTATCTGATCAGGCCTTATTGCATTACCCATCCGTAAAAATTGGACCTGGGCATTCAGGAAGATCACATACCGCAGATGAATATATATTATTGGATGAACTAAAGCAGGGAATTCAGACGTACCAAACGTTGATCAAACAATTAAATTCTTAAAGACGTGGCAAAACTTTGGCAAAAAGAAAATCAGTCGACAGACGCTAAAATTGAAAAATTTACGGTTGGCCATGATCCTGAATATGATCTGTTGCTAGCGCGTTATGACGTCATCGGTTCTTTGGCACACATAAAAATGTTAGCGTCTGACTCGGTTAATTTGTTGAGCCACTTAGACCAAGCAACGCTCGAGAAAGAATTGAAAAAAATATTAGTGGATATTGAAGCCGGAACTTTTTCGATCGACGAAGGAATGGAGGATGTTCACTCCCAAGTGGAATATTTATTGACGCAGAAATTAGGTGACGTTGGCAAAAAAATTCATGCAGGAAGATCTAGGAATGACCAAGTTTTAGTGGATTTGAAATTATTTATGCGGGCTAAAATTGAGGAAATTGCCAATTCAGTTTCTGCTTTATTTGATGTTTTAATCAAAAAAAGTGAGGCCCACAAAGGTGATTTAATCCCAGGATATACTCATTTACAAATCGCAATGCCTTCTTCCTTTGGACTTTGGTTTGGCGCTTATGCGGAATGTTTGGTAGAGGATGCCGAATTGTTAGAGGCCGCATTTAGGTTAGCCAATAAAAATCCGCTAGGTTCAGGAGCTGGCTATGGTTCATCTTTCCCATTAAATAGAGAAATGACGACTCAATTACTGGGTTTTGAGGCTACACATGTGAACGTCGTGAATGCGCAAATGTCGAGGGGCAAAACTGAATTCTATGTGTTGACTGCCATAGCCCAATTAGCCACAACGCTGAGTCGGCTTGCCATGGATGTCTGTTTATACAATTCGCAAAATTTTGGATTCATTGAATTACCTTCAGAATTGACGACAGGAAGTTCCATTATGCCGCATAAAAAAAATCCGGATGTCGCTGAATTAATCAGAGGTAAGGCTAATAAACTAAAAGGTGCACCCAATGATTTGCAATTGTTGATGAGTAATTTACCTTCCGGATATCACCGTGAAATGCAATTGACAAAAGAATTGTTGATGCCCGCCATCGATGAAATACTAGATTGCCTTCAGATAACCCAATTTATGATGGAGGAAATCAAGGTCAAGAAAAATATTTTGAATGATCCTAAATACGATTTACTTTACTCCGTTGAGGAGGTAAATAAATTAGTTTTGGCAGGAATTCCTTTCCGTGAAGCTTACCAAGCCGTGGGGAAAAAAATAGAAAGTGGGGAGTTTGGCGGTATTTCTAAAGAACTGAATCACAGCCATTTGGGAAGTATTGGCAATTTAGGTTTGGCGGAGATAGGCCAACAAAAAGCCCTGGTCTGGTCGAAGTTTGGATTTGAAAAAGTGAATGAGGCTATTAAAAATTTATTAGCCTAATCGATTAGCCATCATTTTTTGAATGTATTTCCCTAGAATATCAAATTCTAGGTTGACCCGACTGCCGATTTCCAATTGGTGAAAAACCGTGTGTTCATAAGTATAAGGAATGATGGCCACAGAAAAGTAATCTACGCCGGAATCAACCACCGTCAGACTAGTCCCATTGACACAAATAGATCCTTTTTCTACCGTCATTTGGCCGCTTGCAGCTGGATATGAAAAACGAAACTCCCAAGAACCTTGTTGGTCTACAATCTCCGTACAAGTCCCTGTCAAATCAACATGTCCTTGAACAATATGCCCATCAAAGCGGGCGGATGCTAACATACAACGCTCCAAATTCACTTTTTGGCCTATCTGCAAATTACCCAAATTTGTTTTTTGCAAGGTTTCGTTGATGGCTGTCACCCGATAGTTTTGATTTTGAATCTCGACCACGGTTAGGCATACGCCATTGTGCGCGACGGATTGATCTATTTTAAGTTCAGCGGTAAATGGACTCGAAAACCAAAAATCAATATTGCTTTGATTGATTTGCTTTTTTTCAAGCGTAGCCATTGCCTCCACTATTCCTGTAAACATGTCAAATATTTTATAATTTTACTGATTCAAAATCAAAAATACACGCAATCCGATGAAATTCAATAAATGGACCTTGATAATACTCATAATATTGATCGCAATTATCTATGTGAGTATTCCTAAAGATCAAATGAGTGGCCCCAAAACAAATGAAGATTCATTGGCCACGGTGGAATCACGCAAAATAAAAGATGAAACTTTTCGTGATTCGGATGAGTCGCCGATCAAAGATAAAAAAATGTTTAAGGGCTTAGCTTATTATGCTTTTAATCAAAAATGGATCATTTCATTCGAAGTTCAACGTTCAGAAAAAATCGAAAAAATTAAAATCAATATGACCGATGGAAGCCAAGAAGACATGTTGAAATTCGGAACCATTACGGCTAATATCAATGGGGCAGAAGTCAAATTGGAACTATTTCAGCATGCCGATGGTAATTTATTCCTCCCGTTTAAAGACAAAACCGCCCCCACAGAAACCTATGGAGGCGGTAGATACGTCGATATTTCATTAAATAAACTAAAGGATAAAACAATTTTGGTGGATTTCAACCAGGCTTACTTTCCTTATTGCGCCTACAACCCCACATTCACCTGTCCGGTGCCGCCGAAACAAAATGACATCCCAACACGCATTCCCGCTGGGGAACGAAATTTTTAGTCGGCCCGCTGAACAAAAGAAGCGCCTGAAACATCTTTGCTTATATTAGGTCGGCCCTTATAAGTTATTTTACTTGCCCCAGAGGCATCTACTTGTAAGGTTTTTTGCGCGTTTACCTGAATGTGACTTGCACCACTTGAATTTACATCAACATCACGCGCATACAATTCATCCAAAATCAAATGGCTAGCTCCGGAGGTTTCTATTTCCAATTTACCCACATGACCTGCCAAGTTAGCTTTAGAAGCACCTGAGAAATCGAGAATCAGTTTGTCTGCATTTATTTCGGCTATGTCAACTTTAGAGGCTCCAGAGAATGAAAGTCGAACTTGCTCTTCATCGGTAAAGCCATTGATAAAAACCTTAGTGGCTCCTGAGAACTCGCCATTAATAATCTTAGGCATCGTAATGTTTAAAATAACTTTTTTTGAATCCTTGTTCCAGCCCCATGACCATTTTGTATCTCGATAGACATGCAAATTATTGCCATTTTGTTTTAACTCAATCTCCTGCAAATCTTCAGCACGTCCCAAAGCGCTTATTGAAAACACATTTCCTTTTTTAATATGAATTTCAAAGGCGTTCCCAATTTCCAATGAATGGAAGGCATTTACTCGAAAGTTTTTTGACGTTGGATTCTGAATTCCAAATAAATTAATGGTCAAAAACAGGAGTGGGATAAAAGATAATAATTTGAATTTCATATAAGTGAATTTAAAAGTGGATTTCTTAAGGCCTTTATTAGGATATAATTTATGAGGATATCCGAATGAAAAAGCGGAAAAGCAAATGAGCAGATTTATTAAAAAGAGAGATATAATTTTTTTCATGGGATATAATTTGTTGATATGATTGGTTAAACCTTTAAAAATTTCCAGAATGTCTACAAGATGTACTTAAGATTGTTTTCGTTGCACGTACTATTATTTTTTCCCGTTTTTACTCCATTGGACATTTAATTTAGGATAGGGTTTAAACGTTACATCGGAACGATCTCCTTTAAATCCTTTGATTAACTCGCTGGCATTAAGTTCCATTTTAGCTTGGTTTGACACGGAAACGAAGGCTTTTTGGGTTTGCCAATTAGCTGCTAATAACTCGGAGGATTCACTGGCCGATACTTGGAGTTTGTTCGATTTGCCATTTAATGTCAAACTGTGGAAGCCCGATAATAAAACGTCTAGATTATCTAGATCAAACCCGCTCAAATTCGTTCGGCTGTTTCCACCTAAAGCTAATTTCATTAGACTTGGCGTTTGGATCGTTATGTCGAGGCCTGATTGGACTTTTGGAAACTTTAGTACCCCTTGGTCCACCTTTGCTGAGCTAGAAAAGTCATTAAAATGTTCTGCCGATTTATAAGAGATTTGATATAAAGGACCTTGAGTAATTGTTATCGCTGAGGTTTCAGATTCCAATAACTCAATACTCGAGAAAGCTGGTAACGTTCTGGTAATTGAAAAACTTAATTCGTCTGCTTCTTTATTCTTAGATCCGTCCGAGTTAGGTAGCTTAGGATTTTTAGAAAAATCAGAATCGTCAGAATCAGAATCATTATTAGATAGAGGCTCGCGGTTCAAACAAATCAATCCCTTATCAGGAGTAAATACCCATTTGGAACCAATAAACAAATCATTTTCTTCATTTTTAAAATATCCGTTATCCAATTGGTTTTCGATATACAAGGCAAAATCACGTGTCATTCCAAAGGAAACGCCATAGGGAATCAGCACTTTTACGCGCATGCGTTGGTTTCTAAATTTGAAATTCTTTAAACCAAAATGGCTATCCATCACGATTTGATTCCCTTTTTGTATCCATTGATAATCGATGTACTTAGCATTGAGCTCTGCATCAGCGCGTGTTTTTCCATTAGATTTGGCAAAGGAGATGACTTGAATCATCTTGCCATCATAGCCTTCTAAACTCACAGAAGCACGTGAAAAACCATTTCGATTAAAATCGTGCAACTCATCCTCATCTAAAAATTCATCTGCAAGGATTGTATTCCCCAACATTTTTTCCCAGATATTCTCCTGCGATTCACGGTTCAAAGTAAACACATAGGATGAATCCGCAGTAATTTCCTTGATTTGGTTCAAAGAAGCTGTGCGCTGAAAATTGCGACCGACCATACTAAATGCGGCAAATAAACCAATCCAACCAACAATTGCGATGGCCGTAGACGTATATTGATAAATCTTATTCGTTAATTTCCGATTGGCCAATAAAGAGACACCTCCAATTCCAATACCCAAAATCATGGGAATGATGGCGGCATATGCTGCATAAACAGCCCAAGCGGGTAAATCTTGCGCCAATAAAAAGATGGGGACTGCCTCTCCAAAAGAAATATCAATCTGCCCATGATCAAAACCAGATACTCCAGCAGTTGTTAACACAACTAAAGCGATCATGAACGCCGCGGCGATGATCAATAAAACGATGCCTGAAATATATTGAGTAAACCAACGAACACCCGTCAAAATGGGCTTCAATGCCGAGAAAATGGCCGCAAAGGCACGGAAAGGAAAAAGTAAAATTCGAGTAATGGGCTTTTCCTCCGCTGAATCGGGTTGGACCGTTTCTTTAATATTTCTTTCAATATTTTCTAAGGTAATGGGCTCCCCAGTCATTTCCATTTTATCCGTTAATGATTTAGCCTCAGGGGTAATCGCCAAAATAAAAATATAGGCTACAGCACCAGACCCGAAAAAGAACAATGAAATAACGGCTAATATGCGGAGCAAACCTATGTCCCAACCCGTATACGCGGCAATTCCAGCCATCACGCCTCCGATCACCTTCTTTTCAGGATCACGGTAAAACTTCCGATAAGACTTAGCCTCTACATTAATCTCCCCTGGAATTGCGATCCAACAAATCACATAAGCCCAAAAAACAAAATTGCCAATGTACAATAGCGGAATCAATCCAAAGAAAGCTACCACCAGGATAACACGTACCCAAATAGGATCGACCTCAAAGTAATTCGCTATTCCAGACGCGACGCCCCCTAATTTTTTATTGGATAAATCTCTGCGGAAGGGTTTAGTAAAACCGAATTTAGGAGCATCGTTAAATGCCTGTTCTTTTTTAACATCTTCCTCCTCAATCTCCTGAAAATCAGCGATCGTTCCTAAGGAGGCGATTAATGCGTCTACATGTATCTGTGTGATGGCTTCTGTTTTTTCCGTTTCGCGGATATTCCAGAATTTTTCCGCAATACGAGCTTCGATGTCGTCGACGATGTCTTTGGCCCCTTCAAAGTTTTTGAAATAAGCATGAATCGATTTAAGGTACGTATCTAAGGTTGCATACGCATCTTCCTCAATATGGAAAACGATGCCAGCAATGTTTATGGATAATGTCTTTTTCATATACGGTTCGTTTATGATTGTGGTGTTTGTTGATGAATGATTTGAGAAACAGAAGCATGCAACTCATCCCAAGTTCCATGTAGGTCGTTTAAAAAAGTAGTGCCCTTTTCAGTCAGCACATAATATTTGCGAGGGGGCCCTGATACGGACTCAACCCATTTGTAATCGAGAAGACCTGCATTTTTCAAACGGGTCAATAAAGGATAAAGGGTTCCCTCGACCACCATGATTTTGGCAGAGGTAAGCTCTATTAACATGGTAGACGCATAAACCTCCCCCCTTGAAATAATTTGCAGAATACAGAATTCCAAAATCCCTTTTCGCATCTGCACCTTGGTATTTTCAATATCCATTGGCTATTTTATTTTTTGTTGGCACAAATGTATAAAAGGTACTTGGTTATACATAGTACTTTAGAAAAAATATTTTTGATTTGTGGATAAACGGTGAGTACTTTGTGAGGAATGGTCATAAAAAGCAAAAGCTTTTTTATCCCATGAACTGAAATCTTTCATGCAAGATGTTTAAAGAAGTTTCTTTGCCGCTAGCTTTTTACAACCGAGACACTTGGTTGAAAATTGCTTTTTTTTCAGTTTCAGTCATCATGGCAGCATTTTCACTCTATTTTACAGATGGATTAGTTTCAAAATTAGAGGAGCGTGAAAAGCAGCAAATCGAGTTATATGCAGAAACGATCCGCTATGTAATGACGAGTGATGAAAATGCGGATATCAATTTCTTTTTTGAGCGCATTAAAAAAATTAATGAAAATAATACCATTCCGGTGATTTGGAAGGATGGTAGTGGGCATTTAAACTCCATTAATATTCCCTTGAACGAATCGTCCACCATGGATGAAAGGCAAATGGTTTTAAAGTTAAAGCTACAGGAAATTATCGCTGAAAAAAATAAGCCGATCGAAATGGATATGGGTTTTCAAAAGGAATACATCTACTATGGAAATTCCAAATTGCTTAAATTATTGAGGTATTATCCATTGTCCCAACTCACCGTCGTGTTAATCATTGGGTTTCTAGGCTATATTTTCTTTTCCTATTCAAGGCGAGCAGAACAGAATAAAGTGTGGGTAGGTTTAGCGAAAGAAACCGCTCACCAATTGGGCACCCCCCTCTCCTCCCTTACCGCATGGGTCGAAATTTTGCGAAATGAGCCGCTCATCAATCCTGATATCGTGACTGAATTGGGAAAAGACATTCAGCGTTTGGATACCATCACCACACGTTTTTCTAATATTGGTTCGATTCCTGTGTTGAAAGAAGAAAATTTGTTAGAGTTAATTTCCAGCTTCATCAACTACCTAAAAATACGTATTTCGACCAAAGTGACCATTGACATTCAATCTAGTTTGTTGCCTGATCAATCGGCCAATATCAACAAATACCTATTCGAATGGGTGATTGAAAACATTTGTAAAAATGGAGTTGACGCAATGGGAGGAACGGGACAAATACACATTCATTTACTTGAGGGAAAGTTAAACCAATTAGTCATCGAGATTTCAGATTCGGGAAAGGGGATAAGCCCCAAAAACACCTCAAAAATATTTTCACCCGGCTTTAGTACCAAAAAACGAGGTTGGGGCCTAGGACTTACTTTAGCGAAACGAATCGTCGAAAATTACCATGAAGGTAAATTAACATTGAAATCTACCGAGCTAAATAAAGGAAGTACATTTAGAATCGTATTGCCTAAACCATCATGATGAATTCGCCTAACGTAGTTTTTGGTTCCGCATTAGCTATTATAATTCTTGGATATCTATTGAAAAGTTTTGGCTTCATCAAAACCAGTGATGGCAAGGCGATTTCAAATTTTTTAATGCACACCACATTCCCCGCTTTGGTATTTATCACCATGATTAAGGTAGATCTTAGAGCTGAATTAATCTGGATGCCTCTTATTTGTGCCCTATTTGGAAGCATGTCATCCCTTATAGGATTTCTAATTTTCAAAAAAGAAGATCCTGCTTATCGAGGAATTATGACCATGGGAAGCGCGGGCTTCAATTTAGGATTATTCGCCTACCCGCTCATCGAAGGGGTATGGGGATGGGAAGGCCTTACTTATGCGATCATGTTTGACTTAGGAAATTCGTTCATCAATTTTATCGTTAATTATGCTATGGGAACCTATTTATCTTCCAAACATCAAGATAAAAACCCTGCCAAAGCCATCGCCACAAAAGTGTTAACCCTTCCGCCATTACAAGCCATGATCCTAGGATTAACTTGCAATCTAGCTATGATTAGTATCCCTGTGATTCCTCTAGATGTGATCGAAACGATTTCAAAAGGCAATAAACCCATGGTATTATTATTGATGGGAATTTATTTTAGTGTCCGTTTGCCGAAAAAATCATTCCAAAAAGTTTTCCAAGTACTCACTTTAAGGTACGTATTAGGCTTGAGTGTGGGCTTGACTTTATATTATCTTTTGCCCTTTAGCGACGCTTACCGCAATATGCTATTGATTTGCTTAATTCTGCCTGCAGCTATGACGCTGATCACCTATTCAGACGAGTTTGATTTCGATACAGGGATAGCAGCAGCATTGGTTAATTTTTCAATGCTCATCAGCTTTACGCTCATGTGGCTATTAGTGGGCATTTTCCATATGTCAACGGTTTAAACCAAATAAAATCGGTAATTTTGCACAACAATTATTTCTAATTCAGGTTAGATTAATTTGAACAAAAATAAATTATGGTTGTACCCTACAAAGACCAATCCAAAAGTAAGAAAGAACAAGTTGCCAACATGTTCAATACTATTTCCCCTCAATACGATTTTCTAAATCATTTATTAAGTGGTGGAATCGACATTATCTGGAGAAAAAAAGCCATAAAACTACTTCAAAATAAGGGGATCAAAACCATGCTAGATATTGCCACTGGCACGGGTGATTTCGCCATTGAAGCACTAAAAATAAATCCTGAAAAGATCGTTGGCGTCGATATATCTGAAGGCATGCTTTCGTTCGGCCAGGAAAAAATAAAAAAAATGGGGTTGGAGAAAACAATCCAATTGCAAAAAGGAGATTCGGAAAAACTCCCCTTCTCGGACAATAGTTTTGATGCGGTCATCGTTAGTTTTGGAGTAAGGAATTTTGAAAATTTACAAAAGGGTTTGTCCGATATGTTTCGGGTGACCAAACCTGGTGGATATTGTTTAATTCTCGAATTTTCAAATCCACGCTCATTTCCAATGAAACAATTATATACCTTTTATTCTAAGTATTGCCTTCCTTTTTTAGGTAAAATGATTTCTAAGGATCCTTCCGCATATACTTATTTACCTGAATCCGTTAAGGCATTTCCAGATGGACCAGACTTTATTCAAATATTTAAATCTACAGGGTATTCAGAAACGAAATGGATTCCCATGACGGGTGGAATTTGCTCCATTTATATAGGGCAAAAACAAAAATAACTTTGAGAAAAACGGGGCTGATCCTTTGCTGTTTATTTCTGGCCCAACTAACTGTTCGGGCTCAGCACAGCAAATATGTACGAATTTTTCATGAGTACTATGACGAGAAACCGGTTCATTTTGGTTTTCTGTTTGGTTTTGCCTCGACCAACTTTTCAACGAATGGGGATCGTGCAAAATTAGGTGCAGATTCAATTGTTCAATCACCCCGTAGCTTTGGATTTCAGATTGGCGGTTTGGTCAATTATGCCTTTGACAAGCATTTTGAATTAAAAACAGGAATGAACATCGCCCTATATGAAAGACAAATATTGTTTCCTTTATCCCAATTAAAGGTAGATTTAAATCCATTAACCAGGGAATCCACTTGGCTCGAAATCCCGTTATTAATCAAATACAAGTCGATAAGACGCGATAACCATCGGATGTATGTGATAGGAGGAGTGAAATTAGGCGTGGAAGCCAATGTGAAAAAAAAGAGCTCAGCTCTTAGCGCAAATACTTCGGATTTATCGCTTGAATATGGATTTGGGTTGGAACGCTTTTTTCAATATTTCAAATTTACTCCTGAAATACGATTCTCCCATGGACTGACTAATTTATATGTCCA
>CAMBGA010000070.1 GCA_945866095.1 Spirosoma fluviale | reverse complement strand
AGGCAGGAAAGGGCAATCAAAATGGTTTGGATCATAATCATGTTCAAGGATTGAAAAACAAAGATAAATGGATTGACCCGAATCTATTGGAGGAAAGGAAATGTGCATCAACCCACCCGGCGCCTGGCTGCCGAAAGCAAGACGCATTCGTTTGCCACTGTCCAGGTTTCATAACCCTGAGGTCCCGGGTTCAAATTTCTATCTATCTAAAGAAGGGGATAATTCGAGTATATCTTGAATTATCCCCTTTATTTTGGTGATAATCCATTGCTATTGAAAGAATAAGAATAAGACAATCGTTCACCTCTTTGGTTATATAACTATGATTTTTCGGGTAATATAAAACCACCTATCATGTTTATTTACATATAATATTAATTTATTAACAGTTTTTCCATAATTAACTCACAAGGGCATGATATTATTTAATTTTACGAATGAGGAATTTAGTTTATAGCACACACGAACTATTATCCAGTCATACTCCTTTAAGGTTTAAAAACTTCCCAAATCATCATTAAAAAAACAATTATGAAAAAGTTCTCATTATGCTTATTTTTTTTAGCATCATTATTTCCACTAAGTAATGTATTTGCACAAGCAAATGTTCTGTCCACAGGAATATCTATACAAGGCATTGCTCGTGACGAAAACAATTCAGCTCTTGCAAATATTGATGCATTGGGCTTATCATTTAAGATTTACTATTTAGATGGTAGCAATAATGAATTACCAATACTTAACCAAACTGCCAATGTAAAAACAGACAATTTTGGCGTTTTCTCTTATGTGATTACGATTAGTAGTGAATTTTTTACTATAATTTCTAATACTCAAGCGTATCTTAAAGTCTCTTATGGTAGTGTTGTTTTTTCTAATGAAAAATTGCAAGCCGTTCCTTATGCCATTCAGGCTCAAAATGGAGTTCCAACGGGTACCATTATGGCTTATGTAGGAACCACTGCACCAACAGGTTGGTTAATGTGTAATGGTGCCGCTATTCCGGACAATGTATATCATGCACAGTTAAGAACATTATTAGGAAGTGCTAATACGCCTGATCTAAATGGCATGTTTTTGCGTGGGGCGGGATCTGGAAATTTATCTAACAGTAATGGGGTTACCAGACCTGGTCCAAATTTAAAACAAGTACAAGTCGATGCATTAAAAACACATAATCATAGTGTTAATTTAAATACGGCAAATAGCGGCTTACATAATCATACAGGGAATGTTGCTGGAGTATGGAATGATTTTGGAGGAGTCAGTTATGGTTCATTTAGTGGTGGATCTGATTGGGCTTTCAGGTATGGTCCTTTGAATATAAATAATTCGGGGGATCATTCTCATTCAGTATCTGGTAATACAGGTAATTCAGAAAACTCCGCTCAAACACACCCTATTAACTATGGAGTTAATTATATTATCAAAATCTAATTAATCTTATAGTTTTTGTTTCCCAATTACCAATTAAGTTTCACAAAACTTTTACAATGAAAAAAGTTGTTCTACTTATTATCTTTTCATGTAGCATAGGCTCAATATTTGCTCAATTTCAAGAAAAATTAGGCGTAAAAACTGTTATTGGCGCTGCAGCTTCACAAAAAGACAACCTTAATTTGCAGCTTACGCAAACTAGAAATGGGGTAAGTGGAACTTTTACCATAAAAAGTGTAGGCATTCAAGTGGGTTTACCTTACATGGGTGTAAATAATGTGCCACAAACAAATAATCCAACTCAATATTATCTAAAGGACTTGGGGTTCCCTTGGGGGGTTAGGTACCGTTACAATACTTTTTCTGAAGATGCATTTGTTGTATCGAAAGGCTATTATACAGACAAAGTTTCAATTAATTGGGCCATTAAAAATAATTTAAATTTAATTGCTGATTTTGTAATTTATCGTACAACAGATATTGATAGTGATAATCCAGTTTGGGGAAATCCTATTGTAACTTTATCTGCTTCTGCTAGAACATTTGATGATAATAATACGGATGGGGGAAAACTATATAAGTACAAAGTTGTTGCAAGAGGTGTTGAGAACGTACAAAATATTTATTCATCTTACATTATTGGGATTGGATATAGAAATCCAACAGCCGTAATTACAGGTAATGTTAGTTTTACAGCAGGAAATCCAGTAAAAAATGTGCTAATTTCTGCATCACCCACAGGAAGTACATCTGATTTTGGAAGCTCCATAAAAATTCCAGGATCTACTTTTGCGGCTGTTAGCAATTTGCATAAGCCACTTAAAGATTCTATTTCTTTACAAGGATGGCTAAGACCCGAAACCAATTTTAATAATGATGAAATAACGCTGTATAAATTATTTAGCAATTTAGATGAAACGCTAGCTTTCAAAGTAAAATTATCAGTGGTTAATGCAAGGAATGTAATCACGATAACAGTTGGCAATCATATAATAACATTGAGTGATTTTATACCAAGTGGCGATTTAGACAATAAAGGGGAGGATCTTTTAATTCCAATTTCAAACATTAATGGTTCGTTTACACATTTTACGGCTGTATTGAGAAATAATAAAGTGCCAGAAATCTATATCAATGGACGTTTAATTTCTGCAACTTATACAGCTCAAATCAATAATATTTTAGCTAAAAATGCCCAATCAGGAACAGTGGCACCAACCGCTTTATTTACTAGCACTAATAGGGCTATCCAATTAAATACCGATGCAAATGGATATCCACAAAGTTGGACCCATTTTAACATAGGAGGGGGTAAAACAGCTTACCTCGACGAGCTAAGGGTGTATGAAACAGCCTTATTGAGTGCTCAAATTCTAACAGATTACCGAAGGTATTTAAAAGGCAACGAATCCTATTTACATACTTATCTTACTGGAAATGAAAATTCTGGCAAATTCGCATACGACCTTTCGTCTACAGGATTTAGTTTTCATGGAAATAACGCAAAGTTAGATAACACCACATCATTTAGTAATATCATTCCTACCAATACCCAATTAGGAATTTTGGGGGTAACGGACGCTTTTGGAAATTTTGTTATCTCTTCTGTACCTTACTCCGGAAATGGAACATCATATACACTTGTTCCTTCGCTTGGCAAACACGAGTTTAATCCTAAACAACAACTAGCTTACATTGGTGTAGGTTCTACAGTTATCAATAATGTAAATTTTAAAGATATTTCCTCATTTACCTTTAACGGCATTGCTGTATATGATAGTAGAGGCGTTTTTCCTACCACATCAGACCCTGCTATAAAAGGTGATATTAAAGATGATGAATTTTACAATGCTTATATAGTTGGCAATCAGAAATATCAAAAAGGAGAATATTGGGCGTATAAAAATGCTTCCGGTCAAATTGATAGTTTAAGGCGTTATGCAGTTATTCCAGTGGCTGGCGCCTATGTAAATATTGACAATCAGCCAGCTATTGATGCTAATAATGAGCCTATTTTAACAGATATAAACGGACGATTTACCATAGAAGTTCCTATTGGTCAACATGCTATTTCTGTTGCAAAAAGCGGGCATAATTTTTTATATGAAGGTAGGTTCCCAGCCAAAACAAGTGCCAATGTGAATGGACAAATTGTAGTCACAAATACCTATCAAGATTTTTATCAAGACCAAGATGAGCCCATTACTTTTATCGATACCACCAAAGTAACGGTTATTGGAAGAGTTGTAGGTGGACTGGTTGAATCAGAAAAAACGATAGGCTTTGGCGACAAAGGCAAAAAAACATACAGCTACAAAGACGCTGCTGGCGTTAGTAAAACCATCGACTATACTTCTATAAATAATATTGGAGTTTCACAATTGACGCTTGGTTATGTTCCTGTTGGATCAAGCACAGTTACACCAGAATATAAAACCAGCTTTCTAACCAATAAAGAAACTGGCGAATTTCGTGTAAAATTGCTGCCACTTTCATACTCACTATCGCAAAATGATTTGACTTTTAAAAGTGGCAAAAATCCGGGTAATAAGCCATTATTAGACCAAGATAAAACAATCAATTTTTTGGCTATTAATGCTTTTAAAACTCCAACTTTTACACAAGGGAATAATACAATTAGTGGAGAACCATATCAGGAAATGCTTAAGTATACGTATATCGCCAATCCTAAATTTAATGTTCAAAGTCAAACCTCTGATACTCAAATTACAGCGGACGGTAAAACATATACTATTGCAGCGAATCAAGTAACGCCAATCTATAGCCAATTTGGAAGTTATAAAATTGAAATTCAAGGAAATGAATCATATTATAATTACGATAGTAGCTCAACAAGCCCTGTTGTGTCAAAGGTTCCAGTTAGTGGAGGCGAGATTATTGCAACAAATAATTTGGCTTTAGAAAATACAGAAACAACGGCAAGGTCATCTACTGATCCAAGTGTGGTTGTTTACTCTTTTAGAGGAGGTATTCCTAATACGGATTCAACTAGTGGTTATAAACGATCAATTAATTTATTGTATAGATTAAATGGAATTGACTATCCATTAACTAATTATAAAACAGAAGGAATACTTTTAGGTGGCGTTTCAGATGGTACACAAACATTTGTTACAGCGGGTCCGCAATTGCCTGATTTTGTATTACGGGATCCATCAGGTTCAAACAGTTCTGCAACAATTACAAAAGGATCTTCATTTACTTTTTCTAAAGAAAGTTCTTATAAATCAAATTCAGGAATTCAAACTGGCGGGACTGTTTCATTAGGTTTTCAATTAAGTGTTGGCGGTTCCATTTTAGGCCCCGTTATAAAAACAGATGTAACAAATGATGTTAGTTCTGGGGTGACAATGTCTCAATCTTCGTCTAATGGAACAAGTGTCCAAAATACCTATAGTTTTAATCAGTCCATTTCTACAAGTGATGACCCTAATTGGGTTGGAAGTGATGCGGATTTGTATATTGGTTATTCTGCAAATCAATATTATGGCACCTATAACAATTTAACAACTTCTACAGCTAAAAATAGCTCAGTTCCTATTTCGGTAGTTCCGTTGCCTAATTCTAATACAAATGTTATTTATCCAAAAATTAATAAAGCAATTTATTTTAATGAGGCGCCTGAAAAAACATTTTTTATATATTCTCAACGAAGTATTATCAATGATCTTATTCCAAAATACGAAGAGTTTGTTAGAAAAATTAATGATGGTTCTTTAACCGAAAATAAGGATGGAGTTCTAAGTAAAAATGCATATTTAAGTTCTATTAATCTTTGGAAAAAAATTATTTTTAATAATGAACTTTCAAAATATTTTGCATTCAATAATAGGGATATTTTAAAAACATCTTTAAATAGCATTATAGACGGGTTAAAAGACCCTGTTACAAATACCTACTCAAATTCTGCAAAACAGTTAAGGGATTTATTAAATTCAACGTTTTATGAAAATATTTCTTTAGATGCTGGTGTGGGGGCTTTTACAAAGTCTTACCAGATAGATAGACTTAGCGCTACCTCGCTTTCGTATGAATTACAACTAGATAAGTCTATTGGCCTTACTACAGGTGCTGCCCTTAATGAAACTGGATTTCAAATTTCAACAACAACAAACAATGGTTATGTTCAGGGCAACTCAAGTAATGATCAAAGCGCAAACACTAGCAGCGTTAGCTACACATTAAAGGATTCTGATGCCGGCAACTTGCTAAGTGTAGATGTAATCAATCCTTTTGATGGAAACGGTCCCATATTTATTACAAAAGGTGGCGAAACATCATGCCCTTATGAAGGACCTGAATTATCTCATTATTACAATCCAAAACATCCAAATGTTACAAATGTTAATGCAACCATTGTTGATCTTTTAGATAATGAAAGAGTGCCGTTATCGGTTGCAACCATGGCTTTAGAAAAACCCGAAATAACAGTTATTTCATCAAATGTAACTGGCGTATTTGATGGCAGAAATGCAGAATTTGTTTTAAAATTACGCAATACAAGTACGGTTAATAAAAATGCAACATTTAAGTTGGTTGTAGATCAGACTACTAACCCAAATAATGCTCTAATAAACATTGAGCCTAATGGAACAATAATCAATATCCCTGCTGGTCAAACGGTTACCTACACCATGACTCTAAAAAAGGTAAAGCAGGATCAGTTTACTTATAATAATATAAAGGTTTCTCTACAATCTCTTTGTGATGACAATGCGGCAAGTGCTGTTTTGGTTTCTGCGAGTTTTGTACCTGCTTGTTCTCCTGTAACGGTTATGGCACCTTCTAATAATTGGTTACTGAACAGAAATACTGCTTTTGATGGATCCAATACAAAGCCGCTAAATATTTCAATAGGAGATTATAATACTAGTTTTTCTAGTTTTCAAAAAATTAATTTAGAGTACAGACTGCAAGGGACACCAAATTGGACAGGCTTAAGAACCTATTACAAAAATCCAGCTGATACGTCAGCTGCAATAAGAGGGGGTGACGCCAATGTAAAATTGATTAGTGGCGATCAATTAAATTACGCATGGGATATAGCGGGATTGGGATTGAGTAACGGCGCTTATGAAATTAGGGCCAGATCAACCTGTTATAACAATACCTTTTTTGAGTCACCCATTATTCAGGGAAGAGTTAGTCTTGATGCCCCTGTAGTTTTTGGCACACCAACTCCCACTAATGGCATATTAGGAATTGGTGATGATATCACTGTTCGCTTTAATAAGCCAGTTAAAACAAATGGAACTGTAACAAAGTTTGAATTTTTAGTGCAACAAAATCAGTTGCCGGTTCGTCATGAAGTATCTCTTGCATTTAGCGGAATTAGTAATACGGCAACTATTAGTAAGCCTTATATTACTACTGGAGATTTTAGTATTGAATTTTGGATGAAAAACTTGAGTTCAAGTGGAACTTCCATTCTCATGAGTCAATCTGGAGGATTAAAAATTGAGTTAATCAATAATGTTTTAAAATACACCTTGGGTGGTCAAAGTATTACTAGTACTATTTTAAAAGATGGTAATTTTAATCATTATACCCTTTCTTATAATGCCTCGATCCCAAAATTAAGCATCATCGAAAATGATAAGGAGTTAACTGCAACTACAATCCCAAATCCAATCACAACGCTAAATTTCACCAATTCAAATCCACTTATAATTGGAGGTAGTACATTTATTGGTAACATACATGATCTAAGAATTTGGGCTAAACCAATTTCAAGAGATCAGTCGGTTGCCAATATGAATGTTTCCTTATCGGGCAGCGAGAGCGGCATTGTTGGATTTTGGCCAATGAATGAAGGTAATGGATCTACTGCTAAGGATTTAGCTAGGTTCAAGAGTTTGGATATTGCAAATGCCAATTGGGATATATTCCCTAAAGGGACTGCCTATAATTTTTCGGGAGGGAATTATCTTACCACCAATAGCAATACTTTTTCAAAAGTGATTATTTCAAAGGAAATGGACGCAACTGTTACATTTTGGATGAAAACAGAACAGTCCAATGCAACAATAATGTCAAATGGGAAAGGTGATAGTACTGACATTGTCGAAAGTAATCAGTACCGCAATAAGTGGGCTTTTAATACGAATGCTAGTGGTGGATTAGAATTGGTAGCAGAGGGAAAGACATATTCATTTGGAAATATAAAAATTAATGATAATAGTTGGCATCACGTTGCAGTAAGTTTAACTCGATTTGGTGGATTGCAGCTTTATTTAGATGGCATTCAAATGGGCTCATACACAACTAGCAATATAGGTGGATTAGCTTCTAGTGTTTTATTTATTGGAGCTCGAGGTAGCGCTGGCGCAACAAGTAATAGTATTGACAGATTTTTTGTTGGTCAAGTTGATGAACTTTGTATTTGGAATATGGCTAGAACAGCAGATCAAATAAAAGGGGATATGTTCTTTGAATCAAATTACACAACTAATGGATTATTATTTTATTCAAACTTTAATAAGCCAGATGTTGCTAATTCTAATGGGCCTAAATATTACTATCCTCAGGATGCATTCAATCAGGTAAGTGATTATGCTTTGTTAAATGGACAAGCACTCGATTTTACAGCTATTACACCAGCTATAAAGCCATTTCGTCCTACAGAATCTATTGTAATAAATCCAGTGATTAATAATGATCAAATTGTATTAGTTCCTGCTATTGCAAATTGGGCAAGTGTTGAAGGCAAGGTAGCTTACATAACAGTATCTAACTTGAACGATATGTATGATAATCGCCAACTATCACCAGTTACTTGGAGCGCGTTTATCAACAAAAATCCAGTCAAAATGTATGTAGAAGGGCAAGGTGATATTGCTAATTTTATAAAAACAACTGATTCAAGTTTAACATTTCAAATTACCATAGCGAATCAGGGAGGATTGCCTCAACCTTATTCATTTAATGTACCAAGTTGGTTAAAACTTTCTTCAAATTCTGGTATTTTAGATCCCAACAAGTCTACTACCATCACGGCTACAGTTGATATGGATTTGGCGCCAGGTGCATATAATAATATCATTTCATTGACTACTAATTATGGACTTGATAAAAAAGTACAACTGAATTTAAGGGTACTGGTAAAAGAACCTAATTTAAATTTTAATCCAGCAAATTTTACTGAGTCAATGAATATCATTGGAAAAATGAAATTAGAGGGATCTTTTTCAAATGATATCTACGATAAGATATACGCTGTTGGGCCAGGTTTAGGTGGATTAGAAGTGCGAGGTAAAGCAAGTTTAACATATGATCGACAGTTGAATACCTATTATGTATATCTAACCGTATACAGCAATGTTACGAGTGGAGAAAATATCAGTTTCTTTATTTGGGATGCATCGCAAGGGAATTTTTTAGAAGCTACATTAGATAGTGCTATTAGTATTCCTTTTGTTGCAGATAGAATAATAGGCAATTTTACCAATCCTGCTATTTTCGAAAACACCAATGTGGCAGGGCATATAATTTCCTTAAATCCAGGTTGGACTTGGGTTTCCTTTAATGTGAATGATCCTCGATTTGCTAATTTAAATGCATTAACTACTGGAGCAAACTTAAGTACCTCAGATTTAATCCTGTCGAATGCGCCAGCTTTATTTGATTCTTACCAATTTTATGAGGCGGGGTCTCCAAACAATGGATGGTCTGGTGGGATTTCATCTAATGGGGGCATTACAAACAATAAAATGTACAAGTTTAAACTTGCTAAACCAAATGAGTTTAAATTAAAAGGGGTTCCTGCAGATTTAAGTACATGGTCATTTAATTTACAATCAGGCTGGAACTGGTTGCCATTTGTTGCTAATAAAAACATACCATTAGGAGATGCGCTAGCTAATTTAAATCCGTCTGATGGCGATTTGATAAAATCTCAAAATCTATTTTCTATTTATAGTAGCACTGCACGCGCATGGAAAGGTTCATTAACGTATCTACATCAGTCCGAGGGGTATATGATCAATGTTGCAAAAGCGCAAACCTTTACTTATCCAACATATCTGAATAGAATTAACTATTCTTTGCCATACATTCAGATTATTGGCGAACAAAAAGTAATAGTAAATGGCAGTAGTGATGCTAATACTGTTGTCATGAATAACGATGTCAAATCTTCTCCTTCAATTACTGCTGATTATTCCAAATTTGCTAGTAATATGAATGCTGTGGTGAAGCTACCTGAAGGATTTAATGAGTTGTATTTTTATAATGATGCTGGTGAATTAAGAGGTAATACAAAGACTATAAAAGTAGAGGGGAAAGACCTCGCATTTATAACTATACATGGAGATAAGCCCGAACAGTTAACTGCTTCTATTGGATCTAATAATACAAAACAAGCCACCAATAAATCATTTAATTTCACTTCTGATGCTATTTTGGGAAGTATTGCTCGTCCAATTATTATTGAATTACCTAAAAATGAGATAAGCATTTATCCTAATCCATTCCAAGAAGAATTAAAAGTAGCAATTAATAGTAAGGAGAAAGGTGAAGCGAAAGTTACCATTTACAATTTGGCAACTAGTCAAACCTATTATAATAATGTTTTCAAAGTGAATGCTGGAGCCAACATATTTAAATTAAGGCCAAATGTTCCAGCAGGCTCTTATGTTGTAAATGTTAAAATTGGGGAGCTTGTACATTATAATAAAGTCATAAAAATTAATTAAAATGAGCATTAAAAAAATCGTCTTATTTTTTATCTCTTTATTGGCATTATCTTCTTCTTTGTTGTCACAAGCTCCAAGTTGGAAAGTAAATGAGCCGGATTATCAGCATACCATGACTTTTGTGGCAAAGCTAAATATGGATGGGGCCCAATTAAACGGCCAAAATGATATGGTAGGGGCATTTGTTGGAACAACTTGTAGAGGAGTAAGCAAACCCACTTATGTAGCTAGTTCAAAATCTTATTATGCCTACTTAACTGTTTTTTCAAACAGTTCAGGAGAAACAATCACTTTTCAATTGTACAATAGTTCAAATAACAAAACCCTGAAAGTGAGTAAGACAATTAAGTTTGTTGCGAACCAACATTTAGGTAATTTATTTCAGTCATACAGTATTGCTGAGCCAACACTCAATGATAAGGCAGACATACTAACTTTTGATTTTTTAAATATCAAAAGTATATCTTCAAGTGTAGTCCCAGGTTCCGTAAAAATTAAAATTTCAGAAAGTTTCCCATTAAATAGTTTGACACCTGTATTTACATTAAGTAAAGGGGCAAATCTTTTGAAAAATAGAATCATACAAACTACAGGGTCTATAGCTACAGCTTTTACTTCTGCCGTAAATTATGAAGTATTATCTGAAGATGAGTCAGCGTTAAGTAATTACACAGTCAATGTAAGCCATGTGCAAGACCCGCCCTTATTTTATAAAAAAGACGCAGTTTGCAGTACGCTAGGTGCTATTAAAGTGGTTTCTAAAAGGGAAGGGGCTGATGTGAAATTAACTTTAAATGGAAAATTAGTTGAAACTAAACCAATTTCAAATGGGGAATCCATTTTTTTAAACTTAGTGACCGGTACTTACGTGGCCACTATTGAAAACGATTATAAAGTAATCATTATAAATCTGAAAGTTAAATAATATTTTAAAACTCAATTGTTATGAAAGTGTATTTTAAAATTTTAGTTTTAGTAGTCGTATTGTTTTTCTTTGCTGGATGCAAGAAACAAGCCCCCTGCCTAGCTGTACAAGGAGATTGGGAATTGGTAAACTAATAACTCCCTTCTAATAAATTAACTATTTATTTCATAAGTTAACTGAATAGCCCACTCGGTGTATTCAGCTTCACTACATTCGCCTACTTCTAGTACTGCGTCAAACGGGACTGTCGGCTCAGTCCTTTCGTCGACTTCCATAGCTACGCTACGGGACTGTCGTTTTTCGCAAAGCTCAAAACGACTTCCTCGTTGGGCACCTTACCCAAAGCCTTTCAAACAAACACTACGTGTTCGTTTGGCTTTTTTATCGCTCCCCAACTTACGAAAGCGAGCTTTCGACGTTGTGTCGCAATAAAAAAGCCTCCCATTTGCATGGGAGGCTTTGTAGCCAACATAGGAGCGAGTTTGGAAGAATTTGCTGCAGATATAACAGCTGTTTTGGAGCTAAGAATCAATAATAAGTTATGAGGAACCAATGTTATTGAGGTTAGCTAACATTATCGGGATTCATAACCCTGAGGCCACGAGTTCAAATCTCGTTCTCGCTACATGTAAATCAAGGACTAACGTTAAATCGTGGGTCCTTTGTTGTTTCTGCGTGAGGTTTTGAATAATTTATGCTGATTATTTTTCTAGAAATGCAAGCACCTTATTTATTAATGATGCTCTTTTATTTGTAAATACATGGTCAGTCTGCCAAACAGAGTAGTCAAAATATGATTTATTAGATTCTTTCATTTTAGCTGCTAATTGACTATTTTTTTCATGCTCGTCAATCATTATAATTTGTTTATTAGCTAATGATTTTGCGTCATTTAACAAATTGAAATAAGTTTGATCTTGTAAAACAGGAGTATATAAATCTTTAAGCGAAGTGTTTAAAACAAAATACTTTCCGCCGGTAATTGGGTCGTTGGCTAAACGGAGCATTTCTTTTTCTGTTGAAACATTTTTATAGTCATTACCAATATTCCATATTGATAAGGCAAACACCTTTTTTATTGTAGGTAATTCTTGTAGCGCTTTAAGACTAATCCATCCACCCATACTGTGTCCGAACAGAACAATGTTTGAAGTATCTATTTTTAATAAGTCCTGATACTTATTGCAAAATGCAACGACATTGACTACATCTTCAACGCAGTTCTTGAAACTAAATTTTCCTTGGCTTCCCCATGAACCACGATAATCAAAATAAATAACGTTCCATCCATGACTTCTTACAACCTGTGCAATATCTAGATTACGTTCATTACCTGGATTGCCATGTAAAAGCAATAGGGTAGGGTGTTTTTGTAAACCATTGGCACTATAAATTAGACCTGCTATTTGAGAACTTCCTGAAGGTATAAAAAGTTCAGTTGAGCTAGCAGGTGAAGTCATGTCCCATTTTAAATCACTTATAACAATACTTTCAGATTGTGCAAAAGCATTAGTTGAAATAAAGAGAAGGAATGAGAGAAGAAACTTCGTTGAAAATTTAATCATATTGATTATTTTATTTTTTCGTTGAAATTAAATTAAATTAATAATTACGATATACCCATATAGTAAATGATACAGATAATAGTATAATAATCTAGATCCCGCTGCGTGAGGAAAACACCCCCTGAAATCGACTGAAATCGGTTGATTTCGGTTTTGTGAAAACATAACTAACTACAAATCAACGCCTTCATTTTCTCGTAAAATCTTCATAACCCTGAGGTCCCGGGCCTGCCTGCCGCAGGCAGGTTCAAATCCCGGTCTCGCTACATGAAAATCAAGGACTTACGTTAAATCGTGGGTCCTTTGTTGTTTCTGCGTGAGGTTTGCGTGAGGTTTTGCGTGAGGTTTTTGTCATTTCTTACCAAAACAAAGTATGATCAACCATAACGTTCACGTTTATTTAATA
>CAMBGA010000069.1 GCA_945866095.1 Spirosoma fluviale | reverse complement strand
CTAGGCCATTGCCTTTTAGTTGGGTATAAAGTACTTCCGAGTCAACGAGGTTTTTCGAACAACCTAAGGTTACGATGTTGATGGAAGCTTTTGGTTTTACTTTTGTTTTCATTCAATTCAAATTAGCATGCAATTTACGAAGAATTATGGGAGTTTTGCGTGCTCTTTTTTATTCAAAATTTGCATGAAAGGATAAAATTTTAGTAGTATTGCAATTCAAAAAACTTATTTAAAATGAAAAAACTGATATTAACATGTGCACTAGTGACCTTTGGTCTCATGTCTTTTGCCCAAAGTTTAAACACATTAACTGCCAAAGAGAAAAGGGCTGGGTTCCAATTATTGTTTGACGGAAAGACTTTAAATGGTTGGCATACCTACAACAAACCGGGTATGATAGGTAATTGCTGGACCGTAGAGGATGGTGTCATTTCGTTTGATATGACCAAAAAAGAGCGAGGTGATTTAATTACAGATGCAGAATTTGAAAACTATGATTTTTCTGTGGAGTGGAGAATTTCAAAAAATGGAAATTCAGGAATTATCTTCAATGTAACGGAAGATTTAAAATACGGCAGTACGTATAATACCGGGCCTGAAATGCAGGTGCTTGACAATGATGGCCATCCTGATGGAAAAATATTTAATCACCGTTCTGGGGATTTATATGATTTAATTAAATCATCATCTGAGCCAGTTAAGCCAGTAGGTGAGTGGAATACGGCTCGAATTGTGTGTAATCGCGGTTTGTTACAACAATATTTGAATGGTGTGAAGGTAGTAGAAACACGTTACGACGATGCCAATTGGAAAACGATGATTGCCGGATCTAAATTTAAGAACATGCCTGCTTTTGGATTAAACATGAAAGGGCGCATTGCACTTCAGGATCACGGAAATCCAGTTTGGTTCAGAAATATTAAGATTAAGAAATTGTAGGCTTGTCATTGTGAGAATAAAAAAATCCGCTCATAAAGGGTGGATTTTTTTATTTAAAATAGCTCATGATTTCGTCCGTAATCATTTGATGACCTTTTTCATTCGGGTGATTTACTTGGGACATGTAGTCGACTAAATTACTACCACTTTTTACTTTGTTTTTATATAGGGCATACGTATCGATCAGGCCGATTTGAAAGTTCTTAGCTAGTTCTTTTATTTGGTTCGCATGTTGGTCTAGAATCGAAAGATCATCCTTGATGTCCACTCTTTGGTCTGGACTTGGGGTCAATAAAATAACTTTAATATTTTTTTCTAACGCCAATCGGATCATTTTTTCCCAGGCAATTTTCGCTCTTTCAAGCCCCATACCCCGATCATTTAGTGCATAATCAATAAACAATACATCAGGCTTGTGCGTCAGCACGTCAGCCTCAAATCTTTTAAGTCCACTCTCTGAGTGTTCTCCGCCAATCGATGTATTGATAACATTGACTACCGTCATTGGATAAGCTGATTTCAGGTCTTTTAAAACCAAATAGGGATAGGATGCTAGCGTATTCACCACCGGTGTTTTAAAATATCCGGCGGGAACAGAATGACCATGGAAAACTAGGTTGATGGTCCTGTTTTTAGGCCATTCCACCAACATTTCTGCTTTGATTTTTTCTAGGTAATTGGCCTTCGAAGCAATTTCTTGCCCATGCAATTGGTTCACAGCAAATAACAAAAACGTAAAAATCAAGTATCGGTTTTTCATGAGCTTTAATTTAAAAAGATTTCATCAACCAGTAGTAATGCTCTTTTATCTTTGGCAAAAGCACGAGTACGTACTCGTGCTTTATCTTTAGCAACATTCAATTGTGGAATTTTCTCCAGTGGTTTTGCGATGATTTTCATTTCGCTAAAAAGGGTTGGCTTGAATTTCACATCGATCGCATATAACTCGTGGAATCTCGTTTCCTTAGGAACGGGAACTTTCAATACGTGAATCCGCTTAAATGGACCATTCGCATTTGTTTTCCCCCATATCTCGATGGCTTGAGGTGGGAAAATTCCGGTGGTTAACTCTTCCATAATACGCAAAGAAACAATGGAAATGGTTTTTGGAGTTTTGAAATTTAGATTTAATTCCATGTCATTATTTTGTACGCCGGTCCAAAAATTAGCCCATGCAGGAGCGTTGGCACTAAAGGTTCCTAGATTCCTGTCGAAAAATGATTTTGGCCCATTGGCTTGATGTACACGATTTAATGGCAAAACAACCGTGACACTATCCGGGGTAATCGCACATTTATAATATTCAAAAACCGCTTCATCACTTCCGATCCAACCTGCTTTAAACGCTCTCGCTCTGATTCTTGTGTTGGCATTAATCGTCACATTTCCATTAAAAATAGGAGATTTAGAACTGTCGATAGGTGTTCCATCCATCGTATATCGTATCTCAACGCCCTTAATCGTATGGAATAAGGTGAGTGGCGCCTTCGTGTCAAAAATGGTCGAAGTGTTTTTTAGTTCAGGTGGATTAAGCTTTATGGGACTTTTACCGTCATCTTTAAATCCACCAATGATTTGGATCGATTTAAATTTAGCCGATAGCGCTTTAAGGTCTTCCGCAGTGAGTGGTGTATCCCAAAGATAAATGGCCTGAAGCTTTTTTAACCCTTGCATGGCTACTTGTAAATCTCGATAATTTACTTGCGTTCCCGATAGTGAAATACTTTTTAAATGGGTTAACGTTTTTAGCGCCAAAAGTCCTTTAGCTGTAACATTGCTAAAGTTTAATTCCAAGCGCTCTAAGTTTTCAAATTGGGCAATGGTCAACAAATCCGAATCTTTCACAGGCATTTTAGCGACACTTAGAAAAACGATTTGTTTTTTTATGGCCACTAATTCCTCCAGCTTCTTGGAATTAAATTCACTTTTATTGAAGATATGAACGCGTAAAGCTGGGGAGTTTTTGGCAACTGTGGCAATCGTTCGGTACTCGTTGGTTAATTCGTCTATGGTTTCCTGACTTGCCTCTGAAAAGTCATAATTTGTGGCCTCGTCCTGAACAGAATTAAATAAGGTGTTACCCATGATTCGGAGTGAATCTGTTGCAGGCAATTCCAACACTTTTTTAGTAAAGGTTGCGTTTCCTTTGATCCAAAGAGCTAAAATCATTTTCTCCTCATCGGTCAACTGTGGCTGTCCTGAAAGAGGCATGTGTTTTTTATCCTCTAAAGGAAGATGAATTCGCTCTAATAATAGACTTATTTCAGGTTTTCCTGTGACAAATAATTTGCCGGATTTACCCCCTTTTAAAATACCTTCTTTGGTAGACAAATCAAGGTCCCCTTTTTTCTTTTCAGGGTTATGACAGCTCATGCATTTTTTTTCAAAAATAGGCTTGACCATGTGATCAAAAACGATGGCATCCTCAAGATAGATTGGTTTTCCTTGTTGGAATGGCTCCAAAACAAAACCATCTCCATGCGTAAGTTCCGAACCAAAATGGCCGGTCGAGATCAGTAAAATGGACATGAAGCCAATCAACAACCGGGAGTTCAGCTTTTGGTAAAAGGATAAATTTCTGAGCCAGTAGGTTCCACTAAAGACGATAAATAAAGTAACGGCTGCCCACTTATGCCAGAACAAAGTGTCTCCCGAATATCCAGATTCCTTCGAAAGAAATAAGCCAAAAATAGTAGTAAGTCCTGTGAGGGCAGCTCCTGAAATCCAAGCATCAGAAACCCATTGTTCCGCGGTGTCAATCCATGGGGAAGCTTCACGGGTAAATCGGAAAAACTCCCAAGCCATTAACAAAACCAATAAAACGATTGGGAAATGAAGGACTAGTGGGTGTAATCTGCCAAAGGATTGAAGCCAAACAGGAACAACGATTTGATCCTCAAAGGCTAATAAAAACGCTAGAAATACCGCAGATATGAGTACAAATTGTTCAACAATACCCCTCCATTTTTTATTCATACTCAACCTAGCTTAAGATATCTCGTACCACTTTTCCTGAAATATCCGTTAATCGATACCGCCTGCCTAAATGTTTGAAAATTAATTTTTCATGATTTAAACCCAAGGTGTGCAAGACCGTTGCTTGGAAATCATGTACATGGACAGGGTTTTTAATGATATTATAACCCAATTCATCGGTTTCGCCATAGACCATCCCCGGCTTAATTCCACCACCTGCCATCCAGATACTGAAACATCTTGGATGATGATCACGGCCATAGTTTTCTGGGGTCAATTTCCCTTGGCTATAACTCGTACGTCCAAATTCCCCACCCCAAATCACTAACGTTTCATCTAACAAACCTCTTTGTTTTAAATCGGTTACTAAAGCAGCGGAAGCTTGATCCACATCTTTAGCTTGGCTTTTAATTTCAAAAGGAAGGTTTCCATGTTGGTCCCAACCCTGATGATATAATTGGACAAAGCGCACGCCATTTTCGGATAGTTTTCGGGCCAATAAGCAATTGGCCGCAAAGGTACCCGGAACCAAACAATCTGGCCCATAAAGTTTAACGATATCGTCCGATTCTTTGGACAAATCCATCACTTCTGGCACAGCCGTTTGCATCCGATAGGCCATTTCATATTGCTTTACTTTAGCCGTAATCTCAGGATCCCCAAATTCCTCGTAGGACATTTGGTTTAATTGGGCCAACTGGTCCAGCATTTCTCTACGTTCGCCTCTAGCCATTCCTGCAGGATCTTTGATGTATAAAACGGGATCTTCTCCTTTAGAAAATTGTACTCCTTGGTGGATGGAATCTAAAAATCCGTTGGACCAAAGTTTCGAATAAACGCCTTGGCCATTCCCAATTCCCCTCGATAATAATACAGTGAAATCGGGTAAGTTTTTGTTTTCATTTCCTAATCCATAGCTCAGCCAAGCTCCCATACTAGGTCGGTTTCCTTGTTGGGACCCCGTTTGTAAAAATGTCAGCGCCGGGTCATGGTTGATGGCTTCTGTGTACATCGATCGAACCACACATATATCATCCACAATTTTGGAGGTATAGGGCATGATATCACTAATCCAAGTTCCAGATTTACCGTATTGCTTGAAGTTTGCGAAGGATGCGGCCAGTGGAAATGATGCTTGATTCGCTGTCATTCCCGTCAATCGCTGCTCTCCACGCACGGAAGGAGGTAAATCCATCCCATACATTTCACATAATTTAGGCTTATAATCAAAGGTCTCCAATTGTGAGGGAGCTCCATTTTGAAACAAATAAATCACACGTTTTGCTTTGGGAGCAAAATGAGGAATGCCTGGCGTAAATCCAGACTCTTCTCGATCACCTCCATTGAGCAAACCAGGAATCATTAAAGAACCTAAGGCAACACTTCCTAAACCCAAACTCATCGTGGAAAGGAATCGTCGCCGATTAAAATTCAAACCATGTTCTAATATTTCCTTTTCCATAGCTTAAGATTTAGTAATGGTTTCCTCTAAATTATAAATGGTATTAACGACGCGCATCATGGCGGCTAAAAGTTTTTTATCGACATTGGTCGCGATCGGAAATTCCCCTACCGCTAAAATTTTAGTTGCCTGTCCTTGGGTAATTTTAGCTCTTTGACTCAAGAAATAGGTATTTAAAACCCCTAACTCTTTTTCAGATGGATTTCGACACACAATTAGCCTGAAAGCCTTTTTGATTTTATCGCTGCTGTTGCTTTTTTCCGTTAATAATTTGGCGGCTAAAACTCTGGATGCCTCCAAAACGGTTGGGTCATTTAGCATCATCAGCGCCTGCAATGGCGTATTTGTTTTTAGCCTTTTGACTTCACATAAATCCCGATTACTAGCGTCAAAAATACTCATCGTCGGCGGTGGAATGGTCCGCTTAATTAAGGTATAAATTCCTCTTCGATATAAACTTTCACCATGATCTTGCACATAGATAGACAATAAGCCTCGGCCAGAAGTAGCACCTTCCCATAATCCTGGAGGCTGATATGGCTTGACACTCGGCCCACCGATTCTAGGAACCAAAAGCCCACTGCTCGCTAGCACGATGTCTCTAATATTTTCTGCATCTACGTGGTAACGAGATGACCTGGATAAATAGATATTTTCTGGATCTTTGGCTAATTTTTCAGGGCTGGTAATGGCTGATTGGCGATAAGTTGACGAAACCACCATTTGCTTTACGAGGCGCTTGACGTTCCAACCATGTTCCATGAAGTCGACGGCCAACCAATCCAGCAATTTGGGATGGGTAGGTAATTCCCCTTGCATACCAAAGTCTCCCGTGGTTTTTACGATGCCTTTGCCAAAAAACTCTTGCCAAATTTGATTGACAAAGACTCTTGCTGTCAACGGGTTTTTTCTGTCAAATAACCACTTGGACAACCCTAGTCTATTTTTTGGATAATTCTTATTGAATGGCAAAATGGAATTTGGAGTCCCTGGGCTAACCTCATCGCCTGGGGCATCATAGGCGCCCCGTTTTAAAATGAATGTTTTTCTTGCCGTGTCCATGTCGGTCATGACGGATACAATCAAACGATTCGTGTCTTGTTTATTAATGAATTTCAAGATGTTTTTAACATCATCGTTGCTGATTTCCATTAATGGTTTTTTCGCATAGGTCTCTGGACCTCCAATCACCGATTCGATTCCTTTTTCTTTGATGTTATTAAAAAAGGCAAACATTTTATAATAATCTTTCTGCGAAAAAGGATCGTATTTATGGTCGTGGCAATGCGCACATTCTAAGGTCATGCCCAAAAATGCTTTGCCAAACAAATCGTTTCGATCCGTTACGTAGCTTAATCGGTATTCTTCTTGTATGACTCCTCCCTCTTCTGTGATCTTATGGTTTCGGTTGAAGCCCGTGGCTAATAATAATTCTTTCGTTTGATTAGGTCTAGCTGGGTTGATCAAAAAGTCGCCTGCTAGTTGCCAAGTAACAAACTGGTCATAAGGCATATTTTTATTTAAAGCATAAATGACCCAATCTCTCCAAGGCCATTGCGTGCGATAGCCATCATCTTGGTAGCCGTGTGAATCTGCATATCTCGCTAAATCAAGCCAATAAATAGCCATTTTTTCTCCGTATGCTGGATTTTTTAATAGCTCGTCCACCATTTTATCATAGGCATTTGGACTCTTGTCGGCCATGAATCGGTCCATCATGGAAAGGGTAGGTGGCAAGCCGGTTAAGTCGATGCTTAGGCGTTTTAATAAGCGCTCTTTATCCGCTTCCTCATTAGGTTTTAAGCCTTTTTGCTCTTGTTTTTCTGCGATGAAAAAATCGATTTCATTTCTTGCCCAAGACTCATTGTCTATTTCGGGCAATGTAGGTTTTTTAGGAGCTACAAAAGACCAGTGCTTCTCATATTTGGCCCCTTGCTTAATCCATTTTTTGATGACAGAAATCTCATACCCATTTAATTTCAGGTTGGACGTCGCCGGCGGCATTAATTTTGTTGAGTCTTTTGCTGTGATTCTAAGGTATGCCTCGGATTCGTTTGGTTCACCTGCTACCCAAGCATGTGCGCCTGGATGTTCTTTTAATGCTTGGAATGCTAAGGCTGGATCATCTAAACGTAAACCTGCTTGGCGTTTTTTAGCATCCGGTCCATGACAAGCAAAGCACTTGTCAGATAAAATGGGACGCACATCAAAATTATAGCTAATCTCATTCGGCATTTCCTCTTCAGTTTCCTGCACACCCGAATTTCGATTGCATGCATTAAAGGTCCAAGCAATGGAGATTAAAGCAACTGAAAATAAGAGTATTTTTTTATGTTTCATTAGGTCAAAAGATCTTGTACTGCTTTTCCTTTTCCATCCGGCGTGGTGTAGAAAGGTCGTTTTTCAATTTCATATTGAGTATCCGGTTTGATACCTAGCGCATGGTAAATCGTTTGATGAATTCCGTCTATTTTGACTGGATTTATGATAGTCTTGCAGGGACGTTCATCAGCTGTTTTGCCATATACGTGACCTTTCTTAATGCCACCACCCCACATTAATATCGAGCATCCATCAGTAAAGTGACGATGCATTCCGTAAAACTTAATGTCATTCAGGATTTCAGGTTGCTTCACTTGTTCCTGAACTTTAAGGTCTGGTCGGCCTTCCACCATCATGTCCCGACTAAATTCACTGGCTAAAATCACCAATGTACGATCCAAATGGCCCGTTTTATCTAAGTCTTTGATTAATTGAGCAATGGGCCCATCAATCATCCGCTTCATTCCTTCTAATCTTGTATGGCCATTTTCATGGGTATCCCAACCAAAAAACGGCTCATATTCTGTCGTTACACTAATGAACCTTGCTCCTTTCTCAGTCAGCCTGCGCGCTAATAAACAACCCAAACCAAAACGACCTGTGTTATAAACATCATAAATTTCTTTTGGCTCAGTACTCAAATTGAAGGCCTTTGACTCAGGCGAATTCAATAAAATATAGGCCTGCTCCATGGAACGACGTAAGGACTCTTTTTGGTAATCACTTCCAAATTCTCCATGCGCACTTTGCGAAATTAAATTATTGTATAATTGATTTCGACTTTCAAATCGCTTCATGTCCATTCCCACCGGTGGACGCACACTTTCTAAGCCTTGGCTTGGATCAGGAATCAAAAATGGTCCATGCTCATTGCCCAAAAATCCAGCGGTGTGAAATGCTTTTAATTCCTCTGCTTCACCCACGGTAAAGCGTTGGCCTATGTCGATAAAGGAAGGAATTACAGGATTTTTAGGTCCCAATTCTTTTGAAATCCATGCCCCAATATGAGGTGCGGCTACGGATTGAGGGGGTTCGTAACTAGTATGCCAGTGATACTGATGACGTGAGTGAAGGATGTGACCTAAATCTGCAGCTACATAAGACCGAATCACGGTCCCTTTATCCATCACACTTCCTACCGACTGAAGGCCTTCTGAAAAGTTAACCCCATCGATGGCCGTTGGCATAGATTTGAAGGTACTTAATACCCGATTACCCTCCATCCCTTTTTCATAAGGAGTGTATCTTTTGGGGTCAAACGTTTCCGTGTGGGCCATGCCGCCAGCCATCCACAACAAAATAACCGTATCTGCGGTGGCCGCTTTTTTGGCTAATGGGCTTGTTGGGTCCGCCATTAAACTCGCAATAGGAGAGCTCATACCCAAGGCCGCGATGGTAGCTGCGCTAGTATTTTGTAAAAACTCTCTTCTATTCCATTCGTTTTTCATTGCAATAATGATTAAATAATTAATTGAAATTCAGGAAGTAAAGTTACTGCCCACACTAAATCTTGTATACCTTCTACACTTGGCTTTTTCCCAATATATTTAACGGCTAAGGTAATTTCTTTAAGACTAGGTTCTCTTCCTAAAGCCTTCAAATATAAGGCTTTAACTAGAGATTCACCTGTTTGGTATTTTTGTGCCCAAATTTCTGCTCCCTTTCGTAAGGATAAATTGAATTTGTTGCCATTGGTCAATTCCAGCGCCTGAAGTAAATTGGCCTGCGAAATACGACTGGTGGATACATTTTCTCTATTGGGTCTGCCTAATGCGGTTAAAAATGGATCGTTTTTGACCAATGACGCACGGGCAAATGGAATATCATTTTTAATATCGGCTGGCAACATTTTCTTCACCAATGCTGAATCCGTGTAAAGTGGAAAGAAAGATTGACTTACTGCGTCTGCAAATTGTTCCGCTGTAATTCTACGCTTCATCATTCCTTTGAACACAAAGTTTGAAGCGGTTAGCATTTGTGATTCTTTAAGACCCATCGCTGGTGTTTGATAAGTTTTGGAAATCAAAATTTGACGCATTAAGCGTTTCATATCATAGCCATTGGCCGTAAAGTCAGAAGCTAACCAATCTAATAAATCTTGGCTCCATGGTTCATTGTCCATCATGTCAACTGGCTCCACAATTCCTCTTCCCATTAATTGGGCCCACACGCGGTTTACCAACGTTCTGTACAAACGTCCATTTTTCTTTTGGACTAATATATCGGCTAAGGACACTAAGCGCTCCGCGGTAATGTTGGTCTCTTTTATTTTCCCTAAAGAACTATACAATACCCCATATCCAGCCATGCGGCCTGTTGGCAAATCACAGCGGTGAATTTCTAAGGTTTTACTTGAAAAGACATTGGCAAAAGCATAGGCGTCGTCCAACTTCCAATCACTGATAAAACTATCATGGCAAGAAGTACATTTTAAATTCAATCCTAGAAGGACTTGGGATACGTTTTGTGCCGCTTGCATCTCAGTGCTTTGACTCGAATTAATGGTCCCTCTCCATTGGATTCCTCGTATAAAACCTTCTGATTCTTTGGTTGGACTGATTAATTCTTTAACAAACGTGTCGTACGGTTTATTGTTTTTTAATGACCCGTAAAGCCATTTGGTTATTCCAAATCGGCCATTCGTAATGTATCCAGTTCCTGAATAATCATTGCGAAGGGCATCATTCCAGAACGTCAACCAATGTTGGGCATACCCTTCATTGTTGGCTAAAAGCTTGTCAACTAACACCTCTCTTTTATTCGATCGAGTATCACTGACAAAAGCGCTGATGCTTTCTGGGCTAGGTAGTAAACCGGTAACATCTAAATAAACCCGTCGAATATACGTTTTGTCATCCACGGATTTTTGCCAAGAAATTTTATTCTTCTTGAAATAGTCATTGACAAATAAGTCAATTGGCTGATTTAATCCTGTTGCAACTTTGGGAAGAGTCGGCATCCGCGGCTCCAAAGCAGCCACTCGATACAAACTTTTTTCTGGACCTGTAGGCCAAGGAGCACCTTGTTGGATCCAATATTCCAACATAGCGACGTCCTCTTTGCTTAAGCGCTTGCCTTTGGTTGGCATCGCATCATCATGGCCAAAAGGAAGTTTGACACGGCGGATCATATCACTTTTTTCAGAATTCCCAGCAACTAAAATCGGCCCATTTTCCCCACCTTTAAATATAAATTCTTTTTTGTCTAAGCGTAATCCCCCTTTGGTTTTGGTGGCATTATGGCAAGCATAACAGTTATGCGCCAATATCGTTCTAACGTTGATATTCAATTCTTGTAATTGGTTTGCGTTTAAAACCTCCGGTGCTTTAGTCGGTGCACTAGACGTATTCATGATTCGATCCTCAGAAGAACCTAAATCTTTGAAGCGGTCTACATTTTCAGCTAATTCTGATTTTTGATCTAAAACTGTAGCTGAAGCAGTGGATTTTAAAGCCGTACCAGGCCAAGGAGCCCCTTGCTTCACCCACACTTCTAATATTTCAATTTCTTTTTTAGTTAACCTTTTGCCTTTGGTGGGCATGGCATCATCATGGCTCGCTGGAAGTTTAATCCGGCGAATCATTTCACTCTTTTCAGGATGGCCTACGACCAAGGCAGGACCCTCTTCCCCTCCTTTTAACATATATTCTAATGCATCTAAGCGTAATTTCCCTTTTGATTTTTTGATGCTATGGCAATCATAGCAGTGATTCGCTATAATATTTCTAGCCTCAATACCTAAATCTTGTTTTTGATTTGGGTCTATTTTACCTTGTAATTTCTCCACATGGAGTGAAGGATTTAAGGCAATTTTTTGAGTTTTTTCTTCTTTGCTTAGATCTAAATAGTCTTCTCCGTGGGTCAACATAGCCCCATAGTGCCCCGCAAAACTTACCCCTAAAACAGTTAGAAATAAGAGTAATCGGTAGCTTTTTGTTTCTTTAGAGATGAATGCATATAGCGTTAATCCCGATAAAATAGCGGTTGCAATGCCAGACCACTGGTGTATGGTGATGGTATTTCCTGTGTAGTCGTCTTGATTGATTAAAATAAAACCTAGGCCAACGGCCAAAGCTGCGGTGCTTGTTCCCACCCATAATATGATGCCAATGGCAGATTGAAACTGGTCTGATTTTTTTCTCCAAGCAATGCATTCAAGCAATAAGCCTACCCAGAGTAAACTGATGGGAAAATGAACGACCAATGGATGTAGTCGGCCTGAAATTTGCCAAAGCTCGTTAAGTAAATTATTTTGCACTGATACGTAATTATTTAATTAGGCTGTTAAAAACTTGCGATGCAAACCTATTCAGATTTACATCGCAAGTGAATGATAAATATAATGAATTGAATAATTATAAATACCCTGGATTCTGAGTTAAATTTTTATTAATCAAAATCTGTGGTGCCGGAATCGGCAAAAAGTATTCAAAATCAGAATACACATAATCCAAAGCATTGAAAGCAATTCCACCTCTAACTACAGTTGGATTTGCTTTTTCTATTGCTCCATGTGCATTCATGAAGGCAGTCAGTTGGGACGGCGTGAGGGTTCTTTGAAGATCAAACCAACGGTGATTTTCGAAAGCTAATTCAACACGTCTTTCTTTCAATACAGCTGTTCTGAAAGCGTCTTTAGATAAACCATCTAAGGCGCCTAAACCAGCTCTTTTTCTTACTTGGTTTAAGTAATCATACGCCTCAGCATTTGGTCCCGAAGCCTCATTGATGGATTCTGCCAACATTAATAATACGTCAGAATACCTCAAAACAGGCCAGTTATTATCCGTACGACCCGTTATGGTGTGCGTGTATTGGTATTTGCTTACATATGGGATATCTCTATAAACTCCATTTAAAGTATAGCCGAGTTGCAAAGAAATTGCTTTTCTCACATCACCCGCTTCATAGGCATTGATCAAATCACGCGTAGGAATATTTCTTCCAAGAGGTGCTGTATTGGCAAATCCCGTTATGGCCCCTAAAGACAATCTAGGAGCAAACAGGTACATGAAGTTACTTTGCTCTCCTAAGTCATTTCCTCCTTGGTATTGAACCTCGAAAATAGACTCAACGCCGTTCTTTTTAGCCGGATCAAAATTATCTTTGTAGTTCGCATTCAACGCATATCCTAAAGAAGTTACTTGCTTTAACGTAGTGCTAGCTGCTGCATAATTTTTCTGCGTTAAGTATACTTTTCCTAATAAACTTAGGGCAGCTCCTTGAGATGCACGACCTTTTAAAGCAGGCTTTGCAGGAAGCAATTTTGATGCATCAGCTAAATCGGATAATATTTGCTTGTACACATCTGCTTGCGGAGATCTCTTTAAATCAAAGGCCTCATTTGGATTTGTTAACGTTTTGGTAGCCAAAACTACATCTCCAAAATAACGCACTAAATTAAA
>CAMBGA010000068.1 GCA_945866095.1 Spirosoma fluviale | reverse complement strand
TTTTTTGCTTTTATGGAGGTGATTCTTTCTACTTGAATGACCTCTGAACTGTAAATAAACTTTACATCAGCTTCTTTCTCTAATTTCGTTAAAATTGTTTTTAAAGATTTATCCTCGAGACTAATACTAATCGTTGTTTTCAGTTTGTCTTGGGCATTTGCAACACTCGAGTAGCATAAGCTTACAAAGCTAATGGCAAATACTAGTTGGGTTAATGACATTTTCATGATTTTAATCCATAAAGCGTGATTGATTATTTCTTTTTTCATAAGTAAAAGGTTTATTATTTATTATTGACATCCATTTCCAAAAATCATAATTTCGCCATCGATGACCTCATATTTAGCTTGAACGATTTCGCATATTATATCAAGTTTTTGATATAAGTTTTCGTTATTAAAATGTGCAGTAACGGAGCATTTACTAAACGCATCTTTATCGAAACCTATTTTTATTCCATAAATACCTTCAAGCCGATTAAAAACCTCAGATATCTTAGTTTCTTCGAAAGCTAAAATCGTGTTTTTAGGTGAATCATTGAGTGATACAGGCGACTCAACTAACGTTTTGATTAGTAAATTCTCCTCTTTTTCAAATACCGCTTTTTGGTTGGGGATAAGGACAATTTCGGTGGAAAGCGATTGCTTATTTCCTAATTTTCCATCTTGCCTATACACTGTGACTTTTCCCGTACGAACTGAAACCGAAATATTATTGTCTTGTTCATACGCCTTTATTCTAAAGCTTGTGCCAAATACTTTTGTGACCAATTTTCCGGTGTAAATCAAAAATGGCCTTTGACTATCTTTTTTAACCTCAAAAAATGCTTCACCTATTAGAAAAACTTCTCTTTTTTTATCGCCAAATTCGTTTCCATATCGCAATTCACTTTGAGGTTCTAGTGTAATTTTGCTTCCATCCGCTAATTCAAAAGTAATTGGCTTCCTACCGTTATTCGTATGGATTGCTTTGGCCTCGGTTAAAGTAATTTGATCAAAATAGGCATTATTTGATCTGTCTTTTTCCATAAACCACCATCCAATCCCGAATATTAATGCTACTGAAGCGGCTAAACGGAGCCAATTAGTACGTAAAAAACTTGGATGAATGCTTTTAGGAAGAGTGGCATTTAAAATGTCTTGAATACCCTCGTTAATTTCATGCGCTGAAAAAACATCTTCCTGCTTTATTTTTAAAGCGATAACTAAAGATTTCGCTTCTTCAATCACTTTGATTTTTTCTGGATTTAACTGAATCCAGGTTTCCCAAAAAGTATCATCTGAGGAAAGCTCATCAAAAGCCCATTGACGAAAGTAGGCGTCCTGTATAAATTCCTCAACACTACAATTAGTATAATTCATCATAAAAAAACAAGATATCACCAAGTCTTCAGGTTAAAGAGACAAGAAACCTGGTTTGGTACTGAAAAAAATTAATAAATAAATAAAAAACTTGATAGCAGGAATGTAAACCAGTTTTTACGGATGGCTTTGATTGCCTCATGGATAAGGTTGACAACAGAGCGATAGTTGATATCCATGATGATTGCAATCTCTTCGTAAGATAAGTCTTGATTAAAACGCAAGAAAATAGCTTCTCTCTGTCTTTTGGTTAATTTATCAAGCTCAAATCTTAGTTTTTGAAGCAACTCGTTCTCAACTTCACGGGAAATTAGATATGTTTCAATATCGAATTCAACATCGAAATCATGATCATCTGATATTTTATCTGCTTCTCGAAACCACTTCAACCTACTGCTTTCTCTAATAATATTTTTACGTATTGAATGCAGCAAATAAGATTTAACAGAAACTACATCAGCTAAGTATTCTCTACGATTCCATATTTCGATAAATAGATCTTGAACACAATCTTTGACGAATTCTTTATCCTTATAAAATCTAACTCCATAATTAAGTACTAAGGGGTAATACTTTTTCAGCAAGATTTCATAAGCAGCCTTTTCACTCCTTTTGAGAGCTTGCCACAGCAGAGAGTCATCCGCGTTCTTAGTAATTATTTGATCATTCGTCGTCAAACTGATTGGCTTTAAAGTAAATAGTGTTTGGCATGAATTCGAATTTAGTACTTATTTCTTTTTAAACTAAATAAACCTTTCAAAAATTAATTCAACAAATAAATGAGCATAAAAAGGTGAAATATTACATTTCACAGAAGGAAAATTCTTCGGAAATGATAATTATAATTTTCTCATTATATTTATCAACCTAAACCTTATTCAATGAAAATTAAAGTTATCATTCTAATTATCATCCTTTTACCTATTTTTTCAAAGTCAAAAGCGCAAACACCGGCCAAATTGGTTGAAGTGACCACAAGATTCATCAACACACTTTCCGTTTCGGAACAAAAATCAGCTATATACTCCTTTGAGGATAAAAAAAGAGTTTTTTGGACAAATTTGCCCGTAGGCCAAATGCCCCGCCCGGGCATTCGCTATGGCGATTTATCCGACTCCAGTAGACTGGTATTTCACCGTGTTTTAACGGAGATACTTAGTTCGCAGGGTTATTTAAAAACCACTTCAATCATGCAATTAGACGACATATTGAATGTTTTATATCAAAAAGCGTTTGACGATGGGCAAATAAAGAAACAATTACTTACCATGACTCAAAACTTGAAATGGGATCATGGCAATTATTATATTTCATTTTTTGGGATGCCTAAATTGGATGGAAATTGGAGTATTAGCCTTGGCGGTCATCACATTTCATTATCCATGACGACGGATGGTAAGAAAATCAGCGTATCCCCGTATTTTATTGGCACCGACCCATCCGAAGTGAAATCAGGAAAATATGCTGGTTTGCGTGTATTGAGCAAAGAGGAAGATTATGGATTTTTGTTGATACACTCCCTGACCGACAAGCAAAAAGAAAAAGCCATTTTATCCCGAAGTATACCGAAGGATATCATTACAAACCCTAAAAGTAGCCAGCGAATCGAAACGTATGATGGCATCTCTACAGAGGAGTTCTCTGAGGTCCAAAAAGCCTATTTAAATTTTATCATTCAGGAATATGTACACAATTTTGAACATGAAAAGGCACATGAAATTTTAGATAAAATGAAAAAGTCCGGATTTAAAAACATGTACTTTGCTTGGATTGGTAGTTTAGAGAATAATAAACCCCATTATTACATGATTCATAGCCCTGAATTCTTGATTGAGTATGACAATGTGGGCTTCCAAAATGATGGCAATCACATTCACGCAATATTCAGAGAAACGGGAAATGATTTTGGCGAAGATATTCTTAAGCAACATTACAGCGAGTCGCATAAATAGATTGTACAAAAACATCAAACCAAAATTTAATATTATGAGCGCACATTGGACTAGAATTCTTCATACAAATAACGTATCAAAATTGATTTTGAACCTACCCATTTTATTTTTTACCTTGGTTTTCAGTTCATTACAGGTATCTGGCCAATCGGCCGTCAAAGCCGTTTCTCTTTTTGATGGAAAAACGCTCAAGGGTTGGAAAACAGTGGATCCAACGCATGAAAAGCTATGGTTTGTGACGGATAGCGTGATCAGAAGTGGGGATGGCATCCATAAAATACCGGCCAATACCTACCTGCATACCACTCGGGAATACGCTGATTTTGAATTCCGCTGCCTTTTCCGTTTATCAGGTGATCCTAAAACAGGTTTGATCAATAGCGGTATTCAATATCGGTCGGTCGTTGAGGAAGGAAAAATGGTCGGATATCAAGCTGATATTGGAAATGGATATTGGGGGGATATTTATGATGAACATCGCCGCGGTAAATTGGTCGGCGGAGATCTCAGCACACTCAAACATCTGCTCAAGGAAGATGGTTGGAACAGCTACATCATCCGTTGTAAGGGCAATCTGCACGAACTATACATTAATGGGGTGAAAACCTGTGAATATATTGAAAAAGATCCCAAAATGCCTCAAAAGGGGGTTATTGCCGTTCAAATTCATAGCGGAGGTGTGGCCCAAGTGGAGTTCAGGGACCTAACGATATCCGAAATTCCTTGATTAAAATAGCCAACCCAAAAAATTTATGCGCTGATTTTGCACCTATTATTAAAGAGAAATTATGAAGCTTATTCTTGTATTCATCGCATTCTTGCTTGTCACGAGCCTTAACCCAAAAGCATTTGCACAAGCAAAAAAAACTCAGTCGGTACGCACTCAGATTTATACACCCGAGCAGGAACTGGCAGGATTTAAAGTACCCAAGGGATTCGTTATTGAACTCGTCGCTAGTGAAAAAGACGGTGTGATCAACCCGATCGATCTCACGTTCGATGATGCCGGCAGGCTCTGGACTCAGACTGCGATGATGTACCCTTTGGACCCGATCGCCGATATTCAATGGAATGATTTACTGAAACTCATGGATGATCCAGAAGCGCAGAAAAATCATCCCAACTTTAAACGGATATTGGATCTCTACCAGGGCAAAACAAAAGGTGCCGACAAAATACTTGTGCTATCTGACCTGTATGGCAAAAAGCCTGTGAAAACGAGTGTTTGGGCAGATGGCCTTACGATTCCAATGAGTCTTTTGCCCTATAAGAATGGAGCTTATGTGGTGCAAGGTTCAGAGCTATTTTTTCTGAGTGATACAAATCAAGATGGAAAAGCGGATCAGCGGACTCCCCTACTTACCGGTTTTGGTTTTACGGATACCCACACGATGGCACATGTGCTCATCCGGGCACCCGGCGATTGGATTCATTTCAGCCAAGGAGCCCTTAATAAAAGCGGCGTTTCTTCTTTAAAAAGTGACGTGAAACTGAAGATCGATTACAGCAAGATCGCCCGATTATCCTTGGATGCCAAAAAAATGGAGCTGGTCAGTTCGGGTCTCAATAATATTTGGGGCTTTCAGCTCCGCGGGAATGGTCAGTGGTATGGTTCTGAAGCGAACGATTTGGGTTATTCTGTTGCGCCCATGGAACCCGGCTCGGGCTTTCCGGGCATTGGCAATGAACGCCTCAGTCCTTATCAGCCTTTCCTCCCTAGCCTTCACGAGTTCCGTGTGGGTGGAACCGGAATCTCAGGAACTGCATTTGCCGATGATGCCTCGGGGTCATTTCCGGATGAATTTAAAAATGTGGCGTTTTTGGCAAATCCCATCACCAGTTCGATTAACGCTGTTCAAATCGTACGCAATCCGGATGGTAGCGTTAGCGCTAAACATTTACCGGATCTACTGACATCCGAAGACGACTGGTTTCGCCCGGTCAACATGGAGTTTGGCCCAGATGGATCCCTCTACATTGCCGATTGGTACAACAAAATCATTTCTCACAATGAACTGCCGACCACACACCCAGATCGGGATAAGTCGCATGGCCGTATCTGGCGCATCCGTCATGTGAGTCAAAAACCCCGCATGATCCCAGATTTAAATGTGGTGAAAACGGAAGAACTGGTCAATCACCTTAAATCCCCATCCCTTTGGGAAAAACGTGCGGCATGGCATCAGATTTCAGATCGACCTATCTCTGAAACCAAGACCTTGGCTGTGGATCTTGTGGCCATGGCTTCCGACCAATCCCAAGATGAAGTCACTAGAATACATGCTCTTTGGTCATTGGAAGGAATAAAAAACTATGATGCCCAACTCCTATCTTCGCTTTTAACGTCCCCTTTGCAGGATCTTAGGCGGGAAGCTGTTCGTTCACTAACTAGCTTTTCTCTAAGCCCGGCACAAATGGCCAGTTCACTAAAAGAACTTATCGAAGACAAGAATCCAGCCGTTCGTTCCCAAGTCATTCGTACCCTGACAGAAGCCGGCGGGGCGGACCGATCAGTGATTGACATTCTGGTTCGTGCCTGTAAGCCTGAAATCCCAGGGAATGCCATGGGCGGGGCATATGAAAGAAAATTTGAACGTTTTCTTGCCCGCAAGGCGCTCGAACAATACGCAGTTGAATTGCAAACGTACATAAACGCTCCGATCGCTAAGAATATTCCTATCGAAAATATTTTATGGGCTATTCAGGCATTGCCGGCAGGTCAAAAGGAAATTGCTTTTCTGAAATTTTGGCCAGAATCTAACCTCACGACACTCGACGAATCTACGTTGATAGCCATCTCGGAAATGCTAAAAAAAAAAGAGGTATATGAGGCTGTGAAGGGAATTATTCAAAATCCAGTTAATGCCGTAAATGTTGTCAGCATCGCCTTGCAAAATCAAGCGCGGGTTCAATCCCCTGAAATGGCCAATATGCTTTTGGCCCCAGTCAACACATTGCTGCGGAGTGAATCGCAGGCCAACATAGACCTTGCACTGGATGCCATTGGGCGATTTAAAATGGATAAATTACGGGAGGCTGTTATTTCCTTAATCAATGATCAAACCCCAGATAATACTTTGAAACTCGCTTTGAAAGGATTAGAGATTAGTCCCAAAGCCAGCCAAGAAGTTTTTATGCGAATTGTTCAGAATAAAAAATTAAGTTTTGAGGTACGTGCTGCCGCGCTTAATAGCCTTTCAAAAGCGAGTCCTACTGAGGGAGAGCTAGCTTTACTAAAATGGATTCCTGATCTTCAACCGACTGAAAAAACAGAATTGGTCAGCATCTTATCCGGCTCAAGCCAGAGTGCTGCCGTGCTAATAAATGTTTATGGACAAAAAGGGTTGGATTTGTCGGCCTTCAATCTTTCTTCAGCAGAACGTATTGTTAATACCCATCGGAGTGATCAACGTAGCCAGGTCATTATAGAAGGTGTGAAAAAGCGTGAAGAGGAAAAGAAGAAGGCATTTGAAGGAGACCTTAGCCGATACATGGCGATTGCCAAGAAAAACGGGGGGAACCCTGCGGAAGGAAAAACACTCTTTCAGACTTGCCTATTATGTCATCAAGTCGGCAGTAAGGGACAGAACATCGCCCCAGCCTTAGACGGCTCTGCTTCCCGCGAATACGAAGCGCTTCTTACGGCCATCCTTAATCCTGATGCAGCCGTAGAATCCAGTTATGCGGTGTACCGTGTGAGGAAAAAAGATGGCCAAAGTGTAGAAGGTTATTTAGTGAATAAAGATGCCCGCGGGACCACCCTTGCTTTTATGGGAGGTAGCAGAGTGTTTATTGACGCAGGATCCATCCAAAACCAAGGTTTTCTAGGAGGTCGTTCTTTTATGACAAAAGGGTTGATCGATAATTATACGGATAAACAAGTGGCCGATTTGCTATCGTATATACGGACCTTAAAATAATGATCTTTAGGCTAATTTAAGATTTATACTATACCTTTTTGTCCAAAACTTGCTTGACATTACCGGCAGTATTTTTATAAATATTAGCAACTTGATCCATACTCACTTTCAGTTTCAACTTGGCCTTTCCGTAATCCTTCCAAACTTCTCGCAACCGATCAGCTATTTGTTTTCCAGTTGTTTGATCCATTTCAAAAACCCAATCGTTGAAACCTAAATCATAATACATTTGCCCTTTGATGGTATCTTCCGGTTGGCGCAAATAAAAGCAAGGTGTCCCGTTGGCCGCTGCTATGATCGGTGAATGGCATTCAAAACTTAAAACTGTGTGAGCTTTTGCATAAATGGATGCTGCCTCATCTGGTAACCAATAGCCCCGTTTTACGATGAAAGGTTTTACATCATCAGGTAGAGGATTTACTAATAGCTCATCCATTATGCCAACTTCGTACGTCATTTCGGGACAAATCAACACGCTATTTCCCGTTTCTCGCACCCAAGCAATCATCGCTTCTCTGAGCTTTGCGTGGTCAATTTCTTTGTATTTTTCGTTGGTTTCTTCAACTTGTTTTATTTTTTCTGGAGTCCAACCATTATTATTTGCATTAAACTTATGGTATGGTGTATAACGTAAACGAGGCACAACACAAATGAATTTTTTATCCTTCAAACCATGGGCTTCCAAAAATGCAAAGCCTTTTTTGTCATCACGAATATTCATAAAAAATGTAGCGTCTGGAGCAAACTGAATGTGTTTTCCAGCGATACCTACTTTATTCAAATGTTCAATCGACTTAGTTTCACGCGTATAAATAAAGGACGCTTTTTGCAAAATTTCTTGGTGAAATTTGCTTGGATTTTCGAGCGTAGTTCCAAACACGCCAAAAGGCTTATTGGTATATTTTATCCAACTGGCTAAGTTGTCGGCTCCCACCAACGATGGACCCGAACCGTGTATCATCAAGTCTGCTTTCTTAAAAGCCTCCATGATTTCTGGATTTTCTACGTCTTTATCTTGGTTTACACTACCATATATAATATTTACTTTGGGAAAGTTCTTATTGAGCAATTTCTTAACCTCTTCTCCTCGGCTCCTTTTCCAAAGAATGATGGTCGCTTTTGGAATAAAGGTTTCTAAGACATGTAATAGACCAGGCGTGTGTCCAATATCTCCGATGTTCACATCTTGCCAACCCGATACCAACAGAATGGTTGGATTCACTATTTTAGAAGCATTACTTATCAATGGGCTAAGAAATAATCCAGCTGAAAGCAAATTGCTTTGATAGATAAAATCTCTTCTATTCATTTTCTATTTATTTTATTCCACCATTTTGATTAGCCAAAATAATTCATCATTCTCCTAATGCGTGTAAGATTAAGCCTCGAATTTAACACTTAATTCATTTTAACAATACAAATCATGTTTAAAATAGCGCGCACAAACGATAACATATAAACCATATGAATCAAAATGAATAAACCTACCTAATGGGTCTTTGAGTTTTTGAAATTAGTCTTGCATACTTAGGGTTAGCATAAAACATTTTGAATTGTATGCGGGTTTAACATCCTAAACGAAAGCTCTCGTTGATGCAAGGCGTAAAAAAACAACATTTACCATCCAAAAACTGCCCAATTTGCAACCGTCCCTTCGCCTGGCGCAAGAAATGGGAGAAAAATTGGGATCAAATCATCTATTGTAGTGAAAAATGTAGACGTAGTAAATAAGTTCTCCGACGAAGATATTGATCGAATCATCCAAATGGCTTGGGAAGATCGTACGCCATTTGAGGCAATTAAATTCCAGTTTGGCCTACAGGAAAAAGAAGTGATTGAATTTATGCGGGCCAATAGTAAATTGTCAAGCTTCCAGATGTGGCGTAAAAGAATGGCAGGCCGTAGTACAAAGCATTTACAAAAGCGTGTTTTTTCTGATCCCCGTTTTAAATGCACGCTCCAACGAAGCATTAGCATGAACAAAATCAGTAAAAGATAGTGAATTTTCCCACCAAGCTCACCGACGTTTATCAACGAATCGATGCCTTTGACCCTGAGCATTATGCGCGCACTCGGAACTTTATCGATGGCGGCGTTTCCTACCTATCTCCCTATTTATCACGTGGATTTATTACGGTTCCCCAGGTCGTGGAGCGATTAAAGGTACGTGGGATTGGAATGAAACAAGCGGAAAAATTTATTCAAGAATTAGCCTGGCGCGAGTTTTATACCCGCACTTGGTTTCAAAAAGGTGATCAGATTTTTGAAGATATTCGCCACCCACAAGAAGGTGTGGAAAATCATGGAATTCCAGAGGCTGTTCTCAAGGCGAACACAGGAATTCATGCATTGGATTCTCATTTAACTGATTTCTGGAAGACAGGTTATTTGCACAATCACTTGCGGATGTACCTCGCCGCCGTCATCTGCAATATGGGAAAATACCACTGGCGTGAACCTGCCGATTGGCTTTACTACCATTTATTGGACAGCGATTTGGCAAGCAATGCGCTTAGTTGGCAATGGTGTGCCGGTACATTCAGCAACAAACCCTATTTTGTGAATCAGGAAAATATCAATAAGTATTGCGGCACGGAACAAAGCGGTACTTTTTTGGATGTTGACTATGAGATTTTGCCCACAAATCCAGTACCACAGGCCTTGAAAAAATCCGAGAAATTAAACCTCGTTTTTACCCCGCCTGAAACGAAGCCCCTCGAAATACAGGAGAATCTTCCCACTTTCATTTATACGCATTATACATTGGACCCCACCTACCACATGGGAGAGGAAGGAAACCGGATATTGGTCTTGGAACCGAGCCACTTCAAAAAGCACGGGATATCACCAAAGACGCTGAATTTCATTCTCTCGCTGGCAGAAAACATTCATGGCCTGCAGGTGTATTATGGGGAATATGCGGATCTATCCTTGCAAGGAATTTTTAGAGATCATCCCATTAATGCCCACTTCAAAGGAATTAGGGAGAGACATCCTACACTTGCACCGGATCTTGTAGGTGAATTCCCGAGCTTTTTTTCGTTTTGGAATAAACTAAGTAAACAGTTGGGCTAACAACCTTGCACCGATTTACCAACCATCCCGACTTCATAGGTCTAGGATGTAGGCCAAATGATTTTGGCCATACTATGCATAAATACCAAGCTGGTAGCATCAAGTTAATCAACTTGATGACCCAAATGGAAAAATTTTCAAATATATGAATTGCGTGTATGCAATTAAATTTCTAACGAACCAACCTATACGTTACTTAACCGTCAGCGTTGTTCCTGTAATTTCGACTAATAATTTAGTAAGCCCTTTGGTCGCTGGCCCTGAAACCAATGATCCATCTGAACTGAAGGTTGACCCATGAGCCGCACATAAGAACGATGATTTGGTATTATTATATTCAACCGTCGAAGCTGCATGAGGACAAACGGAGGAGACTGCTAAAAAGCTTGAGGCTACATTTCCTGTGGCCAATCGAATCAAAATGATTCCACTTTTAGCAATAAAATCATTCACTGCCCTCAACTCTGTATCCAACTTAACAGTGAAAGCATTTGAAACAGGAGTCGATCCGGGACTTGTTGGCGTGGGAGTTGTTGCAGAAATAGGCGTGGGTGCTTCACTTTTAGAACAAGCAGCCGCTAAACAAGAAACACAAACGGCGGCCAGACCACCTGAAACAGTATGTAAAAATTTTGCTCTTTTCATAGAATTTTATTTTTAAAACACATTAAATCAAAATTTGTTTAAAAAATATTTTCTTTTGCAAAAAATAAAATAATTCATTTAAATTTTTACTCTTTCCAGTCAATGGGAATGACCACCTCATTTTTTCTACTCCAAAATTGGAAGGGAGCATTATAACCTAAAAACGAGTATTCTCCGGTAACCTTAATGCCCTTCTTTTGAATTAATTTTAATAATAAATTTCGATTCTCTTGGATCGATTCATCATCCGCATATCCACCAAAACTAATCACTGCCACATATTGAGGACTTGATTTCACAATTTGAACACTTGCATCTTTGGGTTTAGGTAAATCAGCTTCCTTATATTTTTCAGGCATCACAAAACTCATGGAAGAACCTTTGTCGCTCATTTCCATTCGGACAGGCGCCGTCATCGAAATACTTTTTCCCTGGTCATTACCCCCAAAGATATACCCGGCTAATTTCCTGAACCCACTACTGGATACAGACTTATAATCAGTCCCTGAACTATAAATTTTTGCAAATGTAGCGGAAGGGTAAAACCTTATTTCAAATTGCGCATCCTTGAGGACTAGCCTGTATTTTTGGTTTTCCGTTTTTAAATTATTGCTCAGCAATTTATACGATTGTATCATGAGGAACAAAAAGCCGATACTGGCAATGATGTAAAATGTTTTCATCTCAAAATATTTTATAGGATGCGTTTTATTAAAAACTAAATTTAGATTTTATCCCATAGAAATAATCAAAATAAGAAATATTTTTCTTTTTAAATAAAAAGAATCGTTTACTTATATGTCAACCAAGTCGACGCCTCACAATTTTTATTAGCCGAAAAACGAATCCAGCGAGCTTGAAAATCAGGCGCAAAGGTATATTCGAATGTTTCGTTGGGCTTAACTACCACTTCTTTGAATACCATCCAAGGGCCATGACCGATCGGTTCAATCTCAATTTTAAAGCTTACAGATTCGTTAGATTTATGCGATATTTTTAAGCTTTTTTTATCGTAAAATCCGATTAGATACGGGTCAGATACGGTATTTGCTGCAACAGAAGTATTTTTCCAAGGTCCGCCTTGGCCTGTTGGCTTACCCAATTTCCACAAGTCGTCTATCGTACCCGCCCATACTTTTGCTTTGCCATCCGAGGAGGTAATGATATGATCGTTAGGTGCAGTTGCTTTATCCAGTCCTGTCATGACCAACAAGCCACGGTAGGAAGCATAATCATGAATGGACAATGAATGTGAAGCCACCGGTCTGATTTTGGCATAGCCATCCGCATTTTCTGCTGGAAGCTCATAAAAGGTTCCATGTGCATTCATCAAATCCCGCTCTGTAGCCACTTCCCGGTCAATACGCATCGATCCCGATTGAATCTTGTCCGTGAATTTTTCATCCCCCTTGGGTAAACGCCACCTTCTCCCCGCATCATCAACAACTAATACTGAAGCATCATCAACAACTACAATATCTTTTGTCATGGCAAATTTTGTTCGGATATAATCAGCCATTTTGGGATCCTCGCTTCTAGTCAAATTCATGGCGCTATCCAATTCATAATATCCCACTTCATTGAATTTTCCCATGGATAAATCACTCGCTAAAATTCCTAATTTCCGACGCTTATCTCCAAGGGCATATAATAGTCCACCCGATAATTCATCTCCGCTGACAGCTGATAATCCCTTAAATATTGGGTCTGATCCGTTGACGAACCGAGTGTCATCTGTGTAATTAAAATTTACCGTGGCCGTTGTATTCTTATTTGACTTCACCTTGATCCACTCGCCAATTTCCGTAGGTAAAAAAGAAATGTTTTTCGAGTGGCCTGCACTAAGCAACACAGTACGAAGTTTTTTCCAAGTACCATTCCCATTTACGTCCACCTCAAAAGTAAAGGTAACATCCTCTTTTCCTGCATTCTGAATCCAAGCCATCCGCTTTTGCCAACCAGCAAACAAGAAAGGTTCTGAACTGATATTGGCATCAATTTTCTCTGCAAGCCAAACCGCACCCTGTGCCGTATTGGGTCCCAATTGGTCCGGCGTTTGTACCGAGGTAAACCACAAATTTGAATTAGACTGCCCCGGTCCTCCTATATTCCCTTTTGCTTTTCGCTTATTCAAGAATTCTTTTTGGGCTGAATCATCGCAACCAAATACCAATCCATCTTGCCAGCGCGTAAAATCTCCGATCACTTTTAAGTAGGCAGACCGAGGACGAATTCC
>CAMBGA010000067.1 GCA_945866095.1 Spirosoma fluviale | reverse complement strand
CCATCCGTAAATAAAGAGCGTTCTAATAATTTGAAAGCACAAAATTAAGGATTTTAATTTATAAAGCCCCTATATTTGTTGTCTATAAAATTAGCATGGGAGCATTAGGTCATTTAAATAAATATTTTTGGAAGTATAAATGGCATTTATTTCTTGGAATATTTTTCACTTTTTGTTCTAATTTCTTTGGGGTAGTCCCTGCCCAATTGGTCCGATATGCCTTGGATCTGGTTACTGAAACGATCGATGTTTATTTTTTATTCAAAGGCTTTGCATTGCAATCTGTTTTCTATGAGGTATTTGCATCCACTTTATTTTATTATGGGGGTTTAATTGTCTTAATGGCTTTCATTAAGGGTATATTTTTGTTTTTGATTCGACAAACTTTAATTGTCATGTCCAGACACATTGAATATGAAATGAAAAATGAGATTTATGCCCATTATCAAACCTTACCCTTATCCTTTTATCGAAAGCAAAACACCGGAGATTTAATGGCTAGGATTTCGGAGGATGTTAGTAAAGTTCGGATGTATGTGGGCCCTAGCATTATGTATGGGTTTAATTTGATTACCGTTTTTGCCCTTGTGATTTATTATATGGCCAAAGTAAATGTGACTTTAATGTGGTATGTATTATTGCCATTGCCTATTTTATCCCTCAGTATTTACTACGTTAATTCGATTGTGATGAAAAAATCGGAGGAGATTCAGGCTGGTTTATCTTCGATTTCTACATTGGCCCAAGAAGCATTCTCTGGTATCCGAGTCCTTAAGTCATTTGTCAGGGAAAATCATTCGGGCCAGCAATTTGCTGAGGCATCGGCAAATTATCGTAAAAAATCATTGGATTTAGTCAAAGTAGACTCTTTATTCACGCCTTTAATTTCTTTATTGGTTGGATTTAGTACGCTATTAGTTGTTTATATAGGCTCAAAGGAAGTCATGGCCGGTGAAATTACCGTGGGTAATATTACCGAATTCATTATGTATGTATTTATGCTGACTTGGCCCGTGACTGCGTTGGGTTGGACTAGCTCTCAAATCCAAAGGGCAGCCGCCTCCCAAAAACGAATTAACGAATTTTTACAAGCCCATTCTGAATTGGAAATAGGCCAACAAATTTCTAAACCCATCTCTGGAAATTGGGAATTTAAGAATGTAAGTTTTACCTATCCCGGATCTGATCGCGAAATTTTAAAACAAATTACATTTGAAATTAAATCAGGCGAATCTGTCGCCCTATTGGGGACCACCGGATCTGGAAAAAGTTCCTTGGCCCAGTTGATGGCTCGATTTTATGATCCTAGCAGCGGTGATCTATTGTTGGACGGTGTTTCGCTGAAAGATTGGGACATTAAACATGTGCGAAAAGCACTTGCCTATGTACCCCAAGATGTGTTTTTGTTTTCTTCGACGATTGCTGAAAATATTAGTTTTGGTCAAGATGGAATGTCAACGGAACAAATAATGCAGGCAGCTAAAATGGCGGATGTATATGAAAATATCATGGAATTTCCGGGCCAATTTGAAACGATTTTAGGGGAACGTGGCGTTACGCTCTCAGGTGGTCAAAAGCAAAGAGTATCTATCGCGCGCGCCCTTGCAAAAAATCCAAGCATGCTGATTTTAGATGATTGTTTGTCGGCCGTCGATACTCATACGGAACATAAAATTTTGAATAATCTGAAAAAAATCATGGTGGGAAAGACGAGTTTAATCATTTCACACCGCGTGTCTTCAGCGAAATTGGCCAATCGGATTATGGTATTGCAAGATGGTCAGATTGTTGAGACAGGAAATCATGCCCAACTCATGAAACGAAAGGGATATTATTATGAGTTATACCAAAATCAATTGAACGAGGAGGAAAACGGATTATAATAAGTTTCCGCTCAGTCGTATCAACTCTATTTCCGCAGCTTTAGCGGCAAATTTTGTTTCAATTAATCTAGTTTCAGCTGATACCGCATTTCTTTGCACTTCCCTCAATTCATATGAGGTTGCGATACCTACTTTAAATCGATCAAATGCAATGTCAATATTTTGCTTGGCAATGGCATAGTTTTCAGTCTCTAAAGAAATCAAATTCAATGCATTTTCATAGGTTACAAAGGCTCTTTCTAAGGTAGATGTAAGCGCATTTTTTAAGTCATCAATTTGCAGTTGGGCAATTTCAGCATTGATTTTTGCGTTTTGAACTCGGCGCTTCTGGTTGTAACCATCAAAAATATTGATCGTAGCCCTTAAGCCATAGTTTAATACATCACTAGTTCCTCTTTGAACTCCAAATCCCGCCCCATTATTTACTTGGCTCATATTGTAACCGGCGAGTAAATCAATTTGTGGCATTTGTAAACTCTGTATACTTTTTGTGTCTAAGTCGGTAATCTTTTTTGTCAGGAGTGCGCTGATCAAAGTAGGGTTCTGTTTTAACGCGAATTCTTTTAACTCGGGAAGATTTAGTTTAGGCAACAAATCAATTTTTGAATCTACATTAAATTCTTCTTGGTGATTTCTAACTAATAAAGTGTTGTAGCTAATTTTAGTGTTTAAATAAGATTGTTCTTGGGCAATTAAAAGTGCTTTATCCTCGTTATAATCTACCTGCGCAGAGTAATAGTCCACTTTGGATCCTTGGCCCACCTCATATCGATCTTTGGCTAATTTTAAGCGGTCATTTGAAATTTCAAGTCCCTTTCTGAAATTATTAACCCGTAAATTTTGTCTGATTAAATCATAGTATGAGGATGATATAAGTGAAATCAAGTTTTCTATGGCGGTCTCGGTTTGCTTCGCGCCTAAATTTTGTAATTCCTTAAATCGATCTCTGAGTATAAACATTCCCTTGCCATCATATAGGGTCCAAACCATGGCCAAACCTCCGTTGGACGAATTTGAGTTTACACCACTCTGAACCAAGGGTGCTCTTAATCCTCCAAAAAACTCTTGATCTAAACCAGAAATGGTGTAGTTTTTATTTAAGGTACCTGTGATGGTTGGCAAAAAACCCGCATTACCCGGTGTATTATCATTTAATGCTTGCAGTTCTCTTTTCTTAGAAATTTGAATCGAATAATGATTTTGTAATCCCAATTGGATGGATTCCTCTAAACTTAAAAGTTTTTGTGCTGAAACTGAGCTATAGAAAAAGGTAAATAAGACGATTAAACAGAGGTAAAGAAATTTCATGATAAATGGTTTTCGATTGATCAATAACAAATTTAATGATTTTGATTAAGATTTCTATGCCCAATACCTATAAGTACCCATAGTATAATTTGAATCCTTTTTTTTAATTTGCGACATGTCATTGCTCCAAATTCATTCCATCATCATTTATCCCATTAAATCTTTGGGAGGCATCAATGTCTCCCAAATTACTGTTGAGCCAGCAGGCTTACAGTATGATAGGCGATTTATGTTAGTTGATTCTGAGAATAAATTCATCACGCAGCGAACTCGGCCTGAATTAACTCGTTTCCAATTAGAAGCTAAGGGAGGAGGATTTGAAGTTATAGACCAAAAGAATCAATGTGTCAAATTTCTAGATTTCAACCCGCCGTTGGGATCCACGGAGGAAGTTCAAATTTGGGATGATCGAGTGAAGGCACACGAAGTCCTTGACGACTGGTCGGTTTGGTTTTCAGAAAAAATAGGAGAGAAGGTTCGTTTGTTTCAACTGTCATCTCTTTTTTCTCGGTACATACAACCAGCATATCAAACAGCTGAATCAAAGATTAGCTCTTTTGCGGACTCTCTGCCCATATTATTATGTTCTAAAGCCTCTTTTCATCATGTGGATTCCCTTGTAGATAAGCCGCTGGATTGGCGCCGATTTAGACCCAACATTATCGTGTCAAATCAAATGGCATTCGAAGAAGATACTTGGCAAGAAATTTCGATAGGCAACTCCGTAAAATTGTTTGGGGCTAAACCTTGCGCTAGGTGCCAACTAATTAACGTGGACCCGCATGATGGAACCTCAGATTTAACTATATTAAAGGCCTTATCCCAAACGAGAAAATTTGAAAATAAGGTTTATTTTGGTCAGCAATTTGTTCCCATCTCCTTGGGTGAAATTAAAGTAGATGACTTGATCAACATTCATAAGTTCAAGGATGCGATTTTTTAAAACCTTGCATTTTTTAAGTGTGGACGTCGTTTTGGGTGCTTGCCTTTTTCAGTGTTTATTGACGAATATTTTTCTTTCGGGCCAATTTCCGCCCTTATTGGTAACCCTTGCCTTAGCTTTTGCGGTTTGGACTATCTATTTGGTCGACCGATTCATTGATAATCAAAATCCTGTTTTTCATTCAGCCCTTCATGACTTTCACCTTAAACACGTACATAAAATCAAGTACTTGATTGGGGTCAATATGCTGATTTTATTATTTTTAGTTACATGTTTACCTAAATACCTAATTATAAATGGATTGCTCATTGGCATTTTTATGCTCGTTTATTGGGCCTTTTTAATTTTTGGATTTTTTAAACGGGTAAAGCTTAGTAAGGAAATTTCCACAGCCATTATCTATACGACGGGAATTTTTCTTTACGTATTTTCGAATGCCTTAGAGTCAAATATGGTGTTGCTAGCCCTCATGGTATTCCTGTTTTTGCTATTGGCATTGCAGAATTTGGTATTATTTACTTGCTTGTCTAATTCAGATCTTAAAGGTGAATCGATGCTAATCGGTATTGAAGTTTTATGGATTGGTTTATGGTTGGCCCTATTATTTTTTACCCAACTATCTATTTTTTTGCTCCTGCCTTTTTTACTTACTTTTGTAACACACCTTTGGATTCATTATATTTCTAAAAGTAAACAGTGGGCATGGGTAGGTGAAATAGCCTTTTTTAGTCCCTTATTTTATTATTTATATGCGGTTATTTCAACATAAAGAAGCTTATCGCGCATTGGGATTTCCTGAATTTCGTGCTTATGTGATTGGTAATACGTTTTTTACCATTGCTTTGCTGATTCAAGAAGTTTTGATTGCCTATGAAATTTATAAAATCACGCATAATCCTTTAGCTTTAGGTTTAATTGGTCTTGCTGAGGCTATTCCTTTCATCTCATTGGTTTTATTTGGGGGTCATTTTGCAGATAACCATAATAAAAAGAGGATTATGCAGGTTACCCTATCCATTATTATTTTGGCTTCCTGCATTTTACTTTATTCCAGTAGTCAGTTGAGGTATGGGGATGCTCAAATGCACATCTATGTCATCTATTTTGTCATTTTTTTAATTGGCCTATCCAAAGGTTTTTTTAATCCAGCTGCTTCTTCTTTAAACCCGTTTTTAGTTCCCAAAGAAGTTTTTGCCAATGCAGCCACTTGGAACAGTTCGTTTTGGCAGTTTGGTTCCATTATAGGTCCCGGAGTTGCCGGATTCTTATACGCCTATGCAGGAATAGAGGGTTCATTATTTATCGTGATTTTGTTGCTGCTTGTCGTCATGATTTGTATCCTACAAATCAAAAGTAGGCCTGTGCCTATCAAAAATGTAATTCACGAATCTATATGGCAAAGCTTAGCTGAAGGTATTTCGTATGTCTTTAAAACTAAAATAATTTTATATGCCATTTCATTAGATCTTTTTTCAGTTCTATTTGGTGGTGTTATTGCCATTTTACCCATTTTTGCGGAAGATATTTTGCATGTGGGGGCTGAGGGTTTAGGAATATTAAGAGCCGCTCCATCGATAGGAGCTGTGATTACAATGGTCACCCTTATTTATTTTCCTCCGCTAAACAAAGCTTGGCGCAATTTATTATTAGCTATTGCCGGTTTTGGGGTTGCTACGTTGGTTTTTGCTTTGTCGACCAACTTTTGGCTTTCTGTGGGCGCGCTATTTTTTACCGGGGCTTTTGATTCTATTTCAGTGGTTATTAGGCAGACAGTTTTACGTTTTTATACACCGGACGAAATGCGAGGTCGAGTTTCGTCGGTCAACGGCGTATTTGTTAGTACATCGAATGAGATGGGTGCTTTTGAATCCGGGGTGGCTGCTAAATTTTTTGGTACAATCCCATCCGTGATTATAGGAGGTTGCGTTACTTTAGTATTGGTCAGCATTGTCGCCATTAAATCTGGCGACTTATTTAATTTGAAAATTGAGGATGAATTGAAGTTGCGGGAATAGTATCGTTAGAATTTCCAAATTCTTTCAGACCTATTTTTCAGAATTCTTTCTTTCTTTTTCATCAATTTTAGCCTGTCTAGCTTCTTCCTTTAAGCGAAATTTCTCCGCTTTTATTCTTTCTATTTCGTCTATTTTCGCTTGCTTCGCCTCTTCCTTAATCCTTAATTCCTCTGCGATTCTTAGCTCCTCGGCCACTCTAATTTCTTCTGCAATTCTAAACTCTTCAGCTAAGCGCACTTGAATTTTTTCAGCATATGGTTTTAGCGCTACAAGCATACTTTTTCTTGCATTTTGAGCCCATAAAATTTCGTCTACCGCTTGAATAGGAGAGGCATTTAATCCTAATAATGGAGGCATCAACTTATAATAATGGCTTTTTAGTTTTTTTACTCCTTTTTTATTCACCGAGATTATTTCCTCAATGTTTACATGATATATAGCTACAACTCCATCCTCTGTAGTACCATCTGAAATCTCAAATGATTCCATCGAGTTCATCGGAATGGATTGTGTCCCTAATACATTTGAACCCTGATAATGAATGATTTTAACCTCATTTTCCGACGCGGCAAAATATGAAATTCGCTGATTGCCTGATTTATTAGCGAAAAAATCTCCTATTGATTGAAATATATTTCGTTTAGGTAATGATGTTACCGCTAAACTGAGCCAGTTATTTGGCATTTCTGCATTTAAAAAGGCCAACGATTTTTGCAATTTTTCACTCATCAGGTCTAAATTTTTTGTTGAAATTAATGTAAAGCAAATGGATTCCCAAATTCATTAGGAACATTCATTATAAACGAATTTTAGGTTTGGGAAATTCAAAATATTGAGCAAATCCCTGGAACCAGGCATGAACTAATTCAAAGCCCGATCTATTTAATGAATAAATAATGTATTGCCCCTTTTTTTCTGCAAGGATAAGATTTCCCTGTTTGAGTAAATCCAAATGATGAGAAATACTTGGTTTTGACATTGAAAATTGCTTGGCAATTTCTCCGGCGTTTTGCGCGCCGCCAATTAAAAAAACAAGTATCTCTCGCCGAGTTGGATCATTGATTGCTTTAAATGTTATTTCCATGGTTCAATTAAATATTTAAACGAATGTCTAAATATTTAATTAAATTTCCAAAAATAATTAGCTAAGATCTGATTTTCGATAGGCTTCCATCACTTTAATTTCACCTTCTTTGCCAGGGTAGAAATTACCATGTTCCATTCCTAATACACCCTTATAGCCTTTTTTATCCAAATGCTTGAAGATATTCGCATAATTTATTTCTCCAGTGGTTGGCTCTTTTCTACCTGGATTATCACCTATTTGGAAGTATGCAATTTCATCCCAAGTTAAATCGATGTTCGTAATCATGTTTCCTTCATTTTTTTGCATGTGGTACATGTCAAAAAGAATTTTACATGATGAGCTTCCTACCGCTCTACATATTTCATAGGTTTGGTCTGAAAAGCGTAAAAATAAATCGGGTGTATCGCTTAAGGGCTCCAACACCATGACTAATCCTTGGGGTTCCAATAATTCAGCGCCAATTTTTAAGCTGTCAATCACGTGTCCTGTTTGAATGCCGATAGGTAATTTTCTATAGTAATTTCCTGGTACTACGGTGCACCATTTAGCATTAACTCTTTTAGATGTTTCAATGGCACCCTTACATGCTTTCTTAAATGCCTCTTTCCATTCTTTGGTACCTGTAGTCATGGTCATTCTATCTGGAAATCCTTCATGACTCAAGACAAATACTCCCATCGTCATACCTAATTTCGCCATGGTTTCGCCAATTTTATTTTGTAATTCTGGCGTGCGGCCCATGAGTCCATTATCTTCTAATGACCTGAAGCCCATGTCATACATGAATTTCAATTGGTCTATCTCATCATTTCCAGCATGATTTTTAAACATACCAAAATGCGGAGCGTACAACATTTTATAAGGTGCTTCCGCTAGGGCATATAAACTTTTACTTTTTGTAGTGGATGCTAATGCTTGAGAGCCAATCCCAGCTGTTAATAAACTTCCACCAAGCATGTTGGCAAATGATCTTCGATTCATCTTATTTCTTTTTTAATGTTGCTAAATATTCGATTAAATTGGTAAATTCTTGCGTATTCATTTGATCAGCTAATCCTTCAGGCATCAACGAATCCGGTAATTGCTTCATGGATTTCAACGCTGAAGTTTTAAAACTTTGGGTGGAACCACCAGGTAATTTTAACATCACATCAGTCTCATTTTTTGAAATTACTATGCCTTGATAGGTGTCTCCAGTTTTGGTCTTTAATTCATAGGTTTCATACCCAAAACCTATCCCTGCATTCGGATGTAAAATCGAAAGATAAAGTCCATCTCTTGACAATTTACTGCCGATTTCCGTAAGTTTTGGTCCAAAGTCAATGCCTTCATTATATACTTGATGGCACATAGAACATTGATTAATAAAAGTTTTTAATCCATCCTTGGCATTTCCACGGGTGGCTACTAGTTCCGTTAAGGCTGGGTGTTTATTGAGACTTGCCGACTTCTGAGAGGAGCTTAAATACGTGGAAGCTTCTGCTTTGATCGCTTTTCTTGATGTTCTACTCACTGATTCCACCACGGAAGGAATGAATTTTTCCGGTACCTTTTTGTTTTTCAAGGCCTCCAAAACATAATTTTCTCCAGCTAACGAATTGCCTAGAGATCTAGCAGCTTCTCTTTGAATGGCTAAACTATATTTTTCGGACGTCATCGCCTCATTTAAAAGGCTTAAGGATTCGTTCTTACCTTGCCAACGAACACTTTCGATGATGGCTCTTTGAGCTGTTTCATTTCCTGTTCTAAAGGTTTTGTCAATTAATTCCGATCCACCTTGTAGCTTGTAAATAATCTGGCCAGCTTTTCTAGTTTGCTTGCCCTCAAGAATCATTTTTAGTAATTTTGGATTGGCTTCCGTCAGTTCATATTTTTCAACCAACTCTAAAAAATCTAACTCATTGCTTGTTTTAGCCATTAAAGCTAACAACGTTTTCTTAGCTGCTGGATTGGATTGAAGTACTGCTAGTTTAACATGTCGCAAAGCAACCAATTGGCTTGCGGGGTCATTTTTGAATCGATTTGAAATCAAGTCAACCAGCAAAGTATGCTTGCTTTCCCCTGGAATGAAATCTAAGGCTCTGAAATAAGCCAACTTTTGATCCAAATTTCCATCGGCTTTAATCAATTCTGCCATATATGGAAGGGCTTTCTCACTTCTTGCACGCCACATTAAATCATTGAATCCGGTAGGCTTCGCGGTCAAGGTTTTGATAGATTCAAAATAATGATCTAATCTGTTTTCCCAAACGCCATCTGCACCAATGCCTAGAGCTTCTAAAGCCCAACGATCCTGACCATTATGTAGCAAGGCTAATTTTGTCCACATCTTATCCGCATTTGGACTTGAATTATGCCTCAAAGCGATGGCCAATTCTCTCCTTACCTGTGGATCAGAATCATCCACTAATTTATCTCCTAATTTTTTCCATTGCTCAATGGGAAATAATCGGCTCATTGCACGAATAGCCGTCATGCGTATCTCAGGATTAGCATCCTCTGCCGCTTTTTGAATGTAATTAAATCCCTGAGGCCCGTTGGCCAACAACCAAAACGCTCTCGCTCTAAATCTTGGATTTGAATTAGTTGCAAAGCTATTTTCAAGAACCTTTGTGGCTCCTGCACCTAGTTTTTGCAATTTCCGATAGGCTAAATACCTCGTTTCTAAATTAGGATTTTCTAGGCCGCTTAATGCTAGCTCAGGTGTAGATAAATCTAATTTAGCAACCTTATAAGGGTGATTTTTAGGTGCGATTCGATAGATTCTACCACGCGTTTGATCTCCCGCTTGATGCCCACCTACTCCTGGATCATACCAGTCGGCCACAAAGATGGAACCGTCCGGTGCCACACAAACATCCGCAGGTCTAAACCATTGGTCATTTACTCCTTGGACAACATTTAAAATTTCTGCGGAATAACCAGCACCATTATTTTTCACTGGATAACTTCTTAATACATTCGGTCCTGCATCGCAGTGGATAATTTGATTTTGGAATGCCGCAGGCAACAAGTTTCCTTCGTAGACCAAAATCCCTGTTGGTGAACCTGAGCCCGTTTGCAATAAATTAGGCACGACACCTGGATCGTTTAGATGCCAATGTCTTTTGGGTATTTCAGGTTCGATGTTGGTCCGATTAACTTGCCAACCATCATTCGTGATTTCATCTTTGTATCCATAGTTGCCATACGGAAAAACATGGTTAATTCGGACCCCTTTGTTTCCATCATCATCATTATCTGATTGCCACAGAGCACCATATGAATCAACAGCCACTTCATAATTATTTCTAAAATTATGACCTAAACATTCCACTTTGCTTCCGTCTAAATTGCAACGAAACACCATGCCTTGCTTGTATTTATTGGGTCCAATAATATCGCCATCTTGGTCTAAAACAGGCTTTCCTTTGGCATCTAAAAGTTGTTTTCCCTCATTTCCGAAGTTGAAATACAATTTTCCATCTGGGCCAAAAACAAAAGCATGCGCACCATGATCATGTTGCTCACCTCCAATTCCTTGGAATAAAATTTCTTTGCGATCTGCTTTTCCATCATGATTGTCATCAAACATTTTCCACATATATGGACTTTGAGCGACGATAACCATCGAATCTAACACTGCGATTCCCAATGGTGCATTTAAATCAGGAGATTGATAAAATATTTTTCTTGAGTCAGCTACCCCGTCGCCATTGGTATCTTCTAAAATTAATATCTTGTCACCAGCTGGGTTGCTTGGGTTTCCTGTGATTGCAGGCCGATAATTATACGCCTCTAATACCCAAATTCTGCCTTTTGAATCGATGTCTATGTTGGTAGGATTTTGCAACATAGGTTCTGTTGCGAAAGTGGTGATTTCTAAATCGGGATGAATTTTTAATCCCTTTAAGGAATTTTGGGTTTCCCTTTTTTGCGAATCAGTTAATGAATCTAATAGATTTTGCCCCCAAATGGTTTTTTGATTTTTGTTAAATGATGAGCTAATTGCAAGTACCCCGATTAATAGTATACTAGGAAAAAGCCAAGGCTTTTTAGCGAATTTATTCATGAGAATCAATAGGTTTATGTTGTATTAACCTAAATTTCTATGAATTCTATTTAATATCCTACTCAGAAGGAAAATTTATTGAATTATTTGAATTAAAAACGTAAAAAATCGTTGATTTTTTTTCTGAAATTCAAGTATTTGAGTAGGGTTTTAGGCGAGATTAAGTATTCTTTCGCTAAGGTCTTAAGCTGTTTCCAACTCGATGGATTTTGATATGCTATGGCTTTCAAGAAAAAGGCCAATTTTCTCAAATAATTTTTTTCGTTTCTCCTACTTTGAACTTTTAATAACAAGTATTCGTAGATGATATTTTGAATGAGTGCCTTGTATTTAAACTGAGTATGTTCATTAATTTTTGAATACATGAAAATTCGGTTATTTAAAAACACCTCAGATTGTTCGCTATCCGTATAACTCATGCCTCCTTCGTTCTTTCGATAAACTGACATGATTCTGTTTATGTAGCCAATGGGGCCCTGTTCCGCCAAAATTACATAGAGGGGAATATCGCCACTTTTAGATTTTAAAAACCATTGTGGTAATGTTTGGACATATTTGGCGCGCATCATTACACTGGCGGTCGCCATAAACCATGTCTCTTTTTCGCCTAAAAAATCTGCCGAGTGTATCCATTTTTTTTGATCAGGTTTGTTGATCAATTGTGGTGCAAATCCACTACCATCCTCAAAAATGATTTCTGCATTATGAAAACATGCTGAGGCGTTTGAATTGGCATCTAAAAAGTCGACTTGCGTCTGAAGTTTTTGTGGATCGGTCCAATAATCATCACCTTCAATATGCACAATATATTCTCCTCGGCACTCAAAAAAACAATGCACAAAATTGATTTTAGCACCCGCATTTTTGGGTCGGATATAAGCCTTTATTTTTTCAGGAAATTGCTCCGCATATCTTTTAACTATTTCCGCGGTTTTGTCTGGCGAACAATCTTCGCCTATTATTATTTCATAGGCAAAGTCAACTTCTTGATTTAATATGTTTTGTAAACAAGTATCTAAATAATTTTCATGGGCATACGTGATCAGACAAACGCTCACCTTAGGTTTTAAGGGAACATTATGCCCGGGATATACTTGATTATTTAGGTAGGAGAAATTCATTTTATTTTTTTAAAACAGCATATCCAACTCCACTTTGGCCAAAATGATTTCCATTGTAAAATAAGATTTTCTCGTCATGATGATTGATGACTAATGGGTATTCGATCATTTCATAATCCCAATCGGACGAATTTTCACTGACATCAATTCCCGCTTCTGCGTCCTTTCGGGTCCATTCGATTCCATCTGCGGATTCAGCGTAATAAATGCGGTAGGAGCGGTCTCTATTGGTTCTATAATCTGTTTTTGCGCGGGCAGAAAACCACATTTTGTAGATTCCATCTTCGATAATCACTGAGGGTCTGGAAATACCTCCTTCGGTTGAATCACGATATTCGATGGCTACTTTCCCCTCTCTTTCCCAATGAATTCCATCGCGTGATTCGGCATATTTTATATGATAGCTAGGCTCCATTAAATCCCCATCTTTGATCCAATGGGTACAATTTAAGTACCATACTTTAAATTTTCCTTCATGCATGAGAAAACAGGCAGATCCGTTGAAATACGGTTCTGTGGCCGTCGTGCTAATGATGGGACCTTCAAATTTTTTGGTAAAATTTATTCCATCTGTTGATGTGGCCAAACCTAAAGCATTGTGATAGGGGATGGTATTTCTTACGGTCCAACCAATGTAATAAAGCCATTTTTCGGCACCATTTTGTAGGAACCAAGTAGGCATGATTCCACAGTCGTCGAAAGTTCCTGGCTGTCCTAAATCCAAAATAGGAGTGGGGTGAACATAAAGAACTTCTGATAAATTTCGAGGATTTAAATCGATGAAGGAAGCCTGACATCTTCCCTTTTCATCTCTCGCCGAGTAATATAAACGGAGCTTATCTGGATCAAATGTATCTGCACAGACTACGTGTGCGTAGCCTTTTTTATTCCAAAATTCATTGCCATCTGGGCAAAAAATCAATCCTTTTTTAATCCATTCCATGGAATCTTGTGGCGTAATTGTATGAGTAAATTACGCCACAAAGATATCACTTTATCGG
>CAMBGA010000066.1 GCA_945866095.1 Spirosoma fluviale | reverse complement strand
CTTGCCATGTTTGCTATTTGTTTGAAAATAAAATCCTAACATAGAACAATTTTGTGAAATTTTAATACTTAATTGGAATACTTTTTCACCAAAAACCTATTTAATATGATAACCCTTTTAATCACCCTATTATCTCTTGGGGTAATTTTAGTAGCCATATCAAAATTTGACATTCATCCATTTTTAGCTCTTTTCATTGGTGCCATTGGTTTTGGTATTTGTGTCGGAATGCCCACAGACCTTATTTTAAAGTCTGTCAAAGATGGTTTTGGTGGAGTTTTAGGAAACATTGGCCTATTGATTTTATTAGGGGTAACCATCGGTACTTTCCTCGAAAAAACAGGTGGCGCCATGGTCCTTGCCCAAAAAGTCCTTTCATGGATTGGCGAAAAATCCATCATGCTAGCCATGATGCTGAGCGGCTGGATCCTTTCCATTCCCGTGTTTGGTGATAGTACTTTTATCATGATGAATCCCATCAGTAAGTCTCTTTCATTTAAAGGAAAAGTGCCTTATGCGGCAACTACCGTAGCTTTGGCTTTAGGTGCAACGGCAAGTCATTCCTTAGTGCCGCCCACTCCAGGACCCATCGCCGCAGCAGGAATTATTAACGCCGATTTAGGAATGGTCATTTTTTGGGGCATCATAGTCAGTCTGATCAGTTTGATTCCCTGCTATTATTTTGTCAAAAAATACGTCACTAAAATAGAACTTGAACCCAAATTTGCCGAGGGCGAACAACAAGAAACCAGCGGTAAAAAACCATCCGCATTCAAATCATTTTTACCCATCATTTTTCCACTTTTACTCATTATTTTAGCTTCAGTGGCCAGTTATCCCTCTAAGCCATTGGGCGAAAATCAATTGACCGACATCATCCTTTTCTTAGGAACTCCCATCATTGCCCTGTTAATAGGCGCTTTTTTATCCTTTACCCTTCCTGAGAAATTTGATCGCCAAGTGCTTTCTTCGACGGGCTGGATTGGTGATTCTTTAGTGATCGCCGCCCCCGTGATTTTGATTACAGGTGCTGGAGGGATTTTTGGTAAAATGCTTCAAAATTCAGGTATTGCTGATATTGTTACGTCGAACATGAGCACGGCCAATTGGGGAATTTTTCTACCCTTTATCATTGCCTTTTTTCTGAAAACAGCTCAAGGATCATCGACAGTCGCGATGATTACAACGGCTTCCATCATTGCTCCCATCTTAGGGACTTTAGGACTTGACTCAGAATCGATGCGGGTATTTGCCGTTTTGGCGATAGGAGCGGGGGCGATTGCTATTTCGCATGCCAACGATAGTTTTTTCTGGGCTGTAACCCAACTATCTGGTTTGACCATCAAAGAAGGAAACAAATCTCATAGCGTCGGTACCGTCATCATGGCTTTCACTTCTATTTTAGCCATTTATTTGTTGACATTTATAGCCTAACCATATTATTAGCCTCCCGGAAAGAGATTATCGGGAGGCTATTTTTATCGGGCAGTCCAACCACCATCCACGGACAACATAGCGCCCACCATATAACTTCCGGCGTCACTCGCTAAATAAATGGCGGCTCCTTGAATTTCTTTTAGCTCAGCCCAACGGCCTAATGCCGTGGCACCTACCACAAATTTCAAACCCTCCTCCGTATCGGCAATCGGTAAATTCATTTCCGTTAAAAATGGACCTGGGCAAATAGCATTGACATTGATATTAAAGGGCGCCATTTCTAAGGATAATGCCCGAGTCATTTGGACCACCGCTCCTTTACTCGACGTATAAGGCGTGCGATTTGACAATCCAATAAGTCCCAAGGCACTAGCCAAATTAATAATGCTTCCTCTTTTTCCCTTTTTCATGTAAGGAATCACCGCCCGAGAACTTAACCAGGTCCCCGTCACGTTAACATCCATCACTTGCTTGAAATCTTCAAGCGATAACTCATCGATCGCCCCTCGGATATTAATTCCCGCACTATTGATTAAAATATCTATTCGTCCCCATTGTTTAAAAGCAAATGCCGCCATCGCCTCAGTTTCGAATTGTTGGGTTACATCCGCTTGGAAAAAATGTGCGTCGATCGGATAGGTAGTAGCCAATTCTTTTGCCGCATTTTCGCCTTCCTCTTTATTTCGATTGACCAATAAAACATGCGCCCCGGCAGATGCCAGTCCCGCCGCCATGGCAAGCCCTAATCCTTTTGAACCCCCAGTAATAATGGCCACCCTTCCTGTCAAATCAAATAAATTAATTCCCGGAAATTCATTTTTGTCGAATCCTACGCTCATTTTTATGTTATATTTATCCTAGTCCTAATTTACTTTTACTATACATTAAGCAATCCACGATGTTTTTTTCTTCAAAAGCCAAAGCCTGCTCTCCGGTCAATTGGCTCGTGGACGGTAATTTACCCTCAAATTTTCTCTCCCTCACCATGCCTAAGGTTTTGGCTAAAGCAGATGATGAAATATCACCCATGGTCTCATAATAGGCCGCATCCAAACAAGGTATTTTTAAGGGATCTCGGGTGATCATTTCCAAGTTAAACGTAATCGACGGATTTAATTTTTTGCATAAAGCTACAGCAGCAGGCAAATCGACAATTCCCTGACCCAAAGGAACCTCCGAAAGTAAAAACCCTTTTTCATATTCTTGAACCCCCATATCTTTTACATGGGTGGAGAATGAATAAGGCGCTAAAGTTTTAATAACCTCCATGGGATTTTCTAAAAGCGATATATTATTTCCAAAATCCAAAGTAACACCCACCCATTCACTTTGAATCAGTTTGATGAGTTCAACCATTTCTTCTGCCCTCCAATCCTTATGATTTTCTACCGCTAATTTAATTTTATGTTTCCTGACAATCGGCTCGGCTAAACGCAAAGATTGAATGGCGATCGACTTAAAATGTTGGAATTCAGCTTGCGAATGAAAATTTTCATAGCGCCTACCAGATAAACAAACCGTTCTTAAAATCTTCGCTCCCACCTCTTTTGCATATAATAATTGGGCTTCAAATCTAGGTACATCAGCCTCATTCTTAGGTAAACCTATGCTTCCTTCCATGTATAAACCCAGTTTTTCTCTTTCATCCCGCATTTTTTTGGTAAAATCATCGGTCCAATCATTCAAGGTTACTTGAATCCCACCGGCACCTATTTCCTTGCAATGCCTTAAAAGCTGCAGGGCATTTGTGAAACTGGGGTAATTATCGCTCGCTGTTTTAGAATTCCAACGAGCCCAATACGAATGAACGACAACGCCCATCGCAGGACCTTCGATGGTTTTTTTGATGGCTTCTCCGTTTGCCCCATAAATACCTAATGTCGCTCCTCCAATGCCTAATCCCAAACCTCGCAAAAACTTTCTGCGGTCAATCTCTTGCTCAATCATTCGTTCTTTCTTGTCCATCATTCATCAGATTAATTAGGTTTCTTTAGACTCTCAACGTATCTCTTTATTTCACTCGTTTTCCAAGGATATACTCGCCCTTGCGAAGCATTTCTGGTGGAAAAAATAAATCGACTCGCTACAGGCTCCGCTTGATTTCCCCACTCATTTCGAATATAAGTTAAAATTGAGGCTATATCCGCATCTCCCATGGTGGAATGTGCAGGCATAACAGGCAAGATCGTTGGCGCATCATATTTTTTCCCAGCCACCACCATCGGACCCTCCATCCCATGCAACACAATCAGCGATAGGGTAGTGGCGTCTCCCAAAACCCACTCAGAAGCCCTTAATGGCGGCGCAAATCGGTTGATCCCCTTGCCATCCACTCCATGGCAACCGGAACAAGTAGCCAAATATTTTTGTCGGCCCTCCGCAAATTGTATTAAAGATTTTTCATCCAAAAAGCTTTTTGAATCCTTCTGGCTAATACTATTTTTTTGAGGCCAATGAAACATGTTTTCCAACATGGCCCATTTATTATCATCCAAAATTTTATTTTTTTCTTTGAAAATTTCAGGCATCGCCGCCAATTGGATAGGTTTAAGGTCTTTTCGATTGGGTGCTTGAATCGCCAGCGAGGTCAAAAGGACTTTCTCTTTCCACGACATAGGCCCTTTCCTTTTCAAATCCACGAGCGCCAAAACAGCTTTTATTTCACTTTCTTTTCCTTTTTTAACCACGGCAGAGGTGATCATTTCCAGCATAATTTCTTTGTCGGCTGTAGGTATGACCCAACTATCCAATGAAATCAAATAGCTTAGAAATTCATATTCTCGATTCCATAAACTACTCATGACTGCATCCCTTAAAAGGCCCGAGTGTATGTGTTGACCTAATAATATCCCCAATAATTTAGATTGAATGTTAGGACTTGCCATTTGAACACTTAAGGCTAATTGGACTGCCTCAGTGGGTTTAGCCCGCTGCGCGATGGCCAATAGTTTTTCGTCTAATAAGGCATTGGGCCTATTGGGTTTTAGACTTAACAACCTCAAAGCATTATTTTTTATGAGGCTATTCTCATCTAAAATCAATGAGCTTAGAAATTCTGTATCAGCAGCTTGCAGTCCATCCAATGTCCACAAGGCATGTAATCGGCCTAAAGTAGACGCATTTTTTTTGACTGCTTTTTTCAGCTCAGGGATCAGCGATTTGTCCTGTTTTTCAATGAGTAACCTTTGAGCCATATCCCGATAAAAACCATCAGGATGACTTAGATATGAAATCAATACTGCACCATTGGCTTGCTGTAAAGGGTGAACTTTTTTGACATTTTTACCCTTGGGGACAATGCGCCAAATTCTTCCCATGTGAATGGGCGCGTCCAATTTTCTTTTAAGATTTTGTTCTTTTAAATAGGGGGTCATATAGGAACCATGCTGAATAATTCCATGGTACATATCCGCTATATACAATGCGCCATCAGGCCCCAAAGCCATTTGGGTCGGCCTGAAACGCTCGTCGGTAGAAGCTAAAAATTCGCGTTGGGGATTTGGATCATAGGCCCTTAAAATCCCATTTTTTTCAGTAATCACATTGCGCTTGATTAAATTCCCCGCTGGTTCACAAACCAACGCATTGCCATAATATGGCTTTGGGAATAGTGTACTTCTTAAAACCAAGGGCGAGCACGCGGCTGTAAATTCCATGAGCCGACCTTTCTTGTCCAAAGTGCCCTCGATGTATCCTCGATTGATGGCTGGATTTGACCGTATTGGAAAAATTCTTCGATCGGTGGTTAAGCCATGATCGATACCGGAACTGATGCTATGATTTTTATTTCGTGTAATGCTATTGGCTGGCACTAAATCGGCATGCAATTGTGACCAATTATAATTATAAAATAACCTTCCTTGGTCATCATGACTCATGCCCCATTGGCCCCTAAATTCCGTACTATCTCGCTGCCATTTTCCTTCCAAGAGGCGATACCGAAGCCTCGATTTTACATTGTAATACCAATTGTCCAAATTTAAAAGAAGGCCATTATCCGAATGTTCCGGCGCTCCATTTTTTGCGTACGTTGAATCTAATAGAACTTTTGTATCGGCTTTTAAGTCGCCATTGGTATCTTGTGTCAACCAAAGCGCTTTGTTTTCAGAAATTAATGCCCCTCCTTTAATGAGCCCTAGGGCCCTAGGAAGAATTAAACCGTCTAAATAAATCGTGCTTTTGTCCATGACCCCATCCCCATCTTCATCTTCTAAAATCGAAATTCTGCCGGATTTTTCAACCTCTCCTTTGCCGGCAATATCCGGCATAAATCCGCGCATTTCTACGACCCATAGCCTTCCGTCTCCATCAAAGCTCATGGCCACCGGTTCTTGGACCATGGGCTCTGAGGCGACTAATTCTATCGTAAATCCTGGCTCTACTTTAAACGTTGATTTTTCCTGAGCTGGCGTTCTCACGGGAGATATATCCCATTCAGAGCTCCTTGGGCTTTGAGCACAACATAAAATAAATACCAGGAGCAGGGTTACCCTCATGTTAAAATCTAAATCTGTTTAAAATCCCTTTACTTCCCAACCTTTTCGGTAGGTTCTCTTTAAAAATTTCTCCGCCGCAGGATAATTAGGGAATTTCATTTTAGCTGAATCCCAAGTTAGCAATTGGTCCGGTACGCGAATCGCAATTGTTCCCAACAATACCGCTTCCGCCATAGGTCCCGATTGTGCAAAATGAGATTCGGTTTTCTCTCCTCCCAAACACGCATCCACAAAATGATGGTAATGGTTTCTTTCCGCCAGCGAAGGTAGTTTTACCTCTTTGGGTGTACCAAATGGGATGTAAACAGGCATTTTTCCATGGGGAATTAATAAGGCGCCTTCGGTACCGATCAACATCGATGATTCAGCTGGATATTCTCCATCTTTATATAAATTCATAATCTCTTTCGGTGGATAAAACTCACCATCAAACCATTCTAATTGGAGTGTGTCTTTCTCCGTCAACTCATTTCCTGGAAATTGCCAAGTAATATGATTTCCTTGAGGCCATGTATCTGCACGGCGCTCAGGTGAATTTTGCCACGATTTTTGTACTTCTGCTACGACCGATGTAGGGGGCTTCAATCCCAAACCTTTCCATACCGCGTCAAAAATATGACAACCAATATCTCCAGACCAACCGGTTCCAAAATCTTGCCAAGTTCTCCAAATAGCCGAATGATAAATATCGGGTGCATAAGGCCTTACCGGCGCTGTTCCTATCCACTGATCCCAATGCAAATGCGAAGGAACTTCCTGTCCCTGTGCAGGTCTTGGACCTACTAGTCGGTATTTAGCCACCGCACCAGGTCTATTGGAACATAAATACGCATGTTTTACTTTGCCTATGAGGCCTTGCTTGATCATAATCACCCCAGTTCTGTCACCCATCGTGGAAGCAATTTGAGTTCCTAATTGGGTTGTAACTCCCGCCTTCACCGCTTCTTTAGTTAAAGCACGCACCTCCGCCACATCATGGCACATAGGTTTTTGGCAATACACATGTTTTTTATTTCGGATCGCTTGAACCGCAATCGCATAATGATTATGATCTGGCACGGTTACATTCACAGAATCAATGTTGTCCTGCTCCGTTTTTAATAATTCACGGTAATCGGTATAAGTTCGCGCCCCTGGGCACAAGTCCGCAGCACGTTTAAGATTTTTTTCATCTACATCGCAAATAGCCACGATCTCAACAGATGCGTGTTTTTTGAATTGTTGCAAATCGCCCCAACCCATTCCACCTACGCCAATAGCCGCATGTCTTAATTTAGCTCCCGCAGGAATCTTCGCCACGGCTTCATTGGTAAACAATAAGGGACCTGCGATCGCCGCCGTCGCCGCCTTGATCATAAATTCTCGTCGAGAATTTGCTTGTTCTTTGTTTTTCATAGGTTTAAGTTTTTGAATATGTAATTTATTTTATTTTTTTTATAGTTAAGTAAATAGCTGCCATGATTTTTTCTTCAATGCCATTTTCAAAGGGTCCCGGCATTCCATAATAGATCATACTGGAATCTGCCTCATACCCGCCTTCTTTTAATACGCGTTCTGAGGGGATATAACACATGACCTCATTGCTATAGCCGGCCACAAAAATATTTTTCCCAGGAAATTCTTTTTTGGTCCTCAAGGAATAATCCACCACCACTTCGCCACCCAAGGCGATCATTCTGAACTCATTGCCCAATCGAATTCCTTGGATAGGATAGGAGTAGGTTTCGGTGTTCCAACCTTTATTATAGGCCTCCAACATCAATTTAGCCCTTCTTTGGATAAACTTATCCGAACTCTGTAAGTCTTTTTGATAATCAGCCGCCGGTACTTTTTTGAATTTCAAAGGGATGGTACTAAAATAGGATTGAAGCTCATTCTTGATGGGCTTTAATTCTTTTGAATGAACCAAAGCAACCACTTGGTCTGCGAGGGTATTTCCATGTTTTGTAGCTAGTTCCACCGTTCCGCGGGGTTCCGGATTTTGATCTCCCGCGCAACCTAAAATAAAAAAGGCAGTGGCCGACGGGATTTTTTTCTCAATTTCAAGCTGCGCAAAACCCGCATAATCGCCATTAATCAAATAATTATTGCCCATCAAAGTCGTGTTATGGCACGCATAGCCAAACAGAACCGCCTTAATTTCACCCGAGGGGTTCATAAATTTTAACACCGGTACCTCATGATCGATGGGTCCCGGGAGGTTAATGCCATTTTTCTCAGCTGCCAAAGCTCGTCGATTGATGGCAAAGTCGGCCGATGTATGTCCCACTGAAACCTGCATAGGTTCTTGATGCTCATAGGCATTTGTAATTACATCAATTAATTTGTCCACCAAGACCTGCGTGTATTCCGAAACGATTTTTTGATCTGCTGGACTATATTCTGATATGACACTTAAGGAGGGCCAAATCATAGGACCAGAATGCGTATGGGACGAATTAAACATGAGTTGGCGCCTCTCAATCCCCAATTTTGCCTGAATTTTTTCAGCCACCTCCACGGATACTTGGTGGGAGAGTCCCAATAAATCCGTGGTCACAATGATCATCTTCTCATTCTTATTGGATAGCACCAGCGCCTTTGCCCATAAATCATGCAAAACTCCTTCCGAAGGTTTATCCCGATTCGCATAACCCGTCATAAAAGCGGGAGATTTGGGCGTGATGTTAATTTTAGCAATACCCACCTGCATGGTTGACTGCGAAAAACCGTTGGCATACGTGACCAAACAAACAAATAAAATAAACCTTATTTTCATGCGATTAAATTTATTTTGATTAAATCCGTGACCGTCCGACCCTCTCGGTTAATTCTTGCCAAGGTATAAATATTTCCCAAGGTATCGACTGCAATTGAATTTACATATAAAGGTCTGTCCCCATTTTCATAAATAGGTCCACCCGTTAAATAATAAATGGTTTTCCCGTCGGGCCCCAACGCAAATCCTAAATAGCCATAGCTGAAATGATCGAAAAATTAGACTTGGATAAAATCCCTGGATGTATACTTAATATAGATGCGCTTCTAATAAAATCTCTTCTGTTGGCATTTTTCATTATAAACTTTCCTTTTAATACTAACCATGATCATCAATGCCTTAAGCTTTTTGATTCATGAAAACCCTTGTATAAATGAACATTTCTTAAAATAAACTTATTGGTAAATTAAATAATATTTACAGAAAAGGTTTTGTTTTTAGTAGTTTTCATCATAAATTACGCCTCATTATTTTAATTTACTTAAACTACTTACACATGAAAAAAAATTTACTAAGCAAAATTTTGTTTTTGCTGGTATGCCTAGTCTCCATGTCATGGAGTGCAATGGCACAATCTCAAACCATCACCGGAAAGGTGACTGATGAAAAAGGAGAGGCTTTAGTAGGTGTTAACATCATACTAAAGGAAACCAGTAGAGGAACAAGTACAAACATCGATGGAAAGTACACCATCTCGGTTCCTGGCGCAAGTAGCCAATTAACATTTACTTCAGTGGGTTATGACAGCAAAACCATCACGGTAGGAAGTCAGACCTTGATCAATGTTGTTTTGGCAGCAAATGCTCAGAACTTATCTGAAGTGGTCGTGATCGGTTACGGTACTCAACGTAAATCTGATTTAACGGGTGCTGTTAGTTCGATCAAGACAGAACAATTGTTGGAGCGTCCAGCATCTTCATTAAACCAAGCTTTGGCTGGTCGTATGGCGGGTGTTCAAGTGAACAACAATTCAGGTCGTCCAGGTGGTCGTACTACGGTTCGTGTTCGTGGATTTAGTTCGATCAACTCATCAAACAATCCTTTATATGTAGTGGATGGAGTAATGCTTCCTCAAGGAACATTAAACCAGTTTACGAATGCCATCGATTATTTGAATCCAAATGATATCGTTTCAGTTGAGGTGTTGAAAGACGCATCGTCAACGGCCATTTATGGTGCTCGTGGAGCGAATGGAGTTATTTTGGTGACAACCAAAAAAGGTCAATCAGGCGAAGGAACGGTTACTTACAATGCTGATTTCAGCGTGAACGTAACAGGACCAAATAAGCCAGAAGTATTAAATGCGAAGCAATACCTAGCTGTAGAGGATTTATCATGGAAAAATATGGAGAAGTATGATCCAATTGGCTGGAAAAATGGTAAATGGGCTGCTTACGATCCTAGAATTCGCCGTGCTAATTATAGCAAGCAGTTTCCAGGTGTTTTTGATTCAAATTTAAATCCTTTGTATGATACAGATTGGTTTAATGAGTCGACTCAAGCTAAATTATCTCAAAATCACCAATTAGGTTTCAGTGGTGGTAATAATCGTACACAGTATTCATTTTCTATTGGATATCGTGATGATCAAGGTTTAGTAAAAACAACGTATTCGACACGTTACTCTAGCCGTTTTACGATTGACGATCAAATCAAATCATGGTTGAAAGTGGGTGGTACATTAGCCTACAACAATCAATCAGAGCGTATGTCAGATGTGAATGATGCGGTATCACGTCAAATTGTGGAAGATTTTCCTTACTTGCCTGTAACCTATGCAGATGGTTCGTACGCAAATAACCGTGATTTCCCTTTTGCGGAAGGTACTTTCAGTTCAGTACACCGTTTAATGGGTCGTCAATTTATTTTGAATACTCAAACTACCACAGGTAGTGTTTATTCAAACATTACGTTCATGAAGGGATTAGAGATGAAGACTGTGCTTGGTGCTAACATCATGACTCAGGAGAATAACTCTTCTCAGACACGTACATTGGCGATTGCCAACCAAGGAGAGGCATCTGCTTCTAATTCAAAAGAGACTTTTTGGTCTTTAGAGAATTACTTGACCTATACTAAACAATTCAATGATATTCATTCATTGACAGCTTTATTAGGTTTTTCTTGGCAACAAACAGATGCATTTAGTATTAGTGCTAACGTGCGTGGATTTGCAACGGATTATTTCGGATTTAATAACTTAGGGGCTGCGGCAACTTTAGGAGGTATTGGATCTGGAGCATCTAAGTTCGCCTTTAATTCTTATTTTGGTCGTGTGAACTATGGCTTAATGAATAAGTATTTAGCTACAGTTACTGCTCGTGCTGATGGTTCATCTCGTTTTGGAGAGAACAATAAATTTGCTCTTTTCCCTTCAGGTGCATTAGCTTGGAGAGTATCTGAGGAAGATTTCTTGAAAGGTAGTTCGACTATTTCTAATTTGAAATTAAGAACTTCTTATGGTATTACGGGTAACTCTGAAATTCCTTCTTACTCATCTCTTTCTTTGTTGAACTCAAATTATGCTGCCGTAATTAATGATGCGCGTGTATCAGGAACAGGTATTTCTCGTTTGGCTAATCCAGACTTACAATGGGAGAAGACAGCTCAAACGGATTTCGGTATCGAGTTGGGATTATGGAATGGCCGTGTAAGCCTTGAGGCTGATTACTACTACCGTTTAACTACAGATATGTTATTAGATGCTCCGGTACCTACTACGTCTGGTTATGGTACGATTCGTAGAAACGTAGGTTCGATGGAAAACAAAGGAGTTGAATTTGCTATTAACTCAGTGAATGTAAACACGAAAGGTTTCCAATGGAATACAAACTTCAATATTTCATTCAACCGTAATAAGGTTTTATCGTTGGCTACTCCGTCTGATATCTTCAATGTGGGAGGTCCTAACTTTACCAACCCAACCAATATCATCCGTATTGGTGAGCCAGTAGGTTCATTCTGGGGATTGACTCGTTTGGGAGTTTGGAGCGAGGCTGAGCGTGATCAAGCGGCTAAATTCACTTCATATCGGAATGGTTTAACTATTTTACCAGGTGATATTAAGTACAAAGATTTCAATGGAGATAATGCCATCACGGATGCGGATCGTCGTATTATCGGAAATGGTAGCCCTGATTTCTGGGGTTCATTGACCAACACATTCAAGTATAACAATTTTGATTTGATGTTGGAATTAGCTTATTCATATGGTAACGATGTGATGTTAATGAACTTGCACCCATCTGAAGATCGTACTGCCTTAGCCAATAGTTATACAACGGTATTGAACGCTTGGACTCCAACAAACCAAAACACGATGATTGCTGAAATACGTGATACACGTGCGGGTTATGTGACCAACGTAGATACTTGGTGGATTAAGGATGGTTCATTCTTGAGAGGAAGAAACTTATTATTAGGTTATACTTTCCCGAGTAATGTAACTAGCAAGCTTAAGTTAAGCCGTCTACGTGTATATGGAACTGCTCAGAACTTCTTCTTATTAGTTAAAGAAGCTGGTGTAGTAGGTGATCCTGAAACTACACCATTGAATCAAGGTGGAGGTAACAGTGCATTCTCGCAAGGTATGATTTGGCATAATTATCCAAAGCCAACGATTTACATGTTGGGTCTACAAGTTGCATTTTAATTCTACGGATCATTTAAATTTAAAAATGTCATGAAAACAAAATTAATTTCCAAAATATATACGATCGCCTTGGTAGGCGTGCTACTGTTTGGACAATCGGCTTGCTCAGATTTTTTAACTGAAAAGGCGCCGTCCAACTTAACACCTGAGAGTTTTTATACCATCCCAGATCATGCGGAGGCCGCTATTGCATCTGTGTATGCTGATTTAAGGTTTATGGGTAATGGAGCAGGTATTTTCTCGGCCAATTGGCAATTGCTAGAGGCTCTAACCGGAACTTCTACAACGGAGACTGCTCAGAATTCAGATTTGAACAACCTTTATGGTTTAGTGCATGATGGATATACTGTTCACATTGTCAATTATTGGGGTGGTCTTTACAAGGTAATTGCGCAAGCAAACCAAGTAATTGAGAAAGTTCCAGCGATTACACCGATGGATGCTAAACAAAAAAGTAAGATTTTAGGAGAAGCTCGTTTCTTACGTGCATCTGCTTATTTTACTGCCGTACGTTTATGGGGAGATATTCCTTTAATTACTAAACCACAAACGGCTTCTTCTGCAGATTTTCTTCCAACAAGAGCTCCTGCGGAGTCTATCTATAAGTTGATCGTTGAAGATTTAATCGCTGCTGAAGCGGCTGGATTAGATTGGATGGATACACGTGGTCGTGTGGGTACAGCTGCTGTAAAGGCTCAATTGGCTGAAGTATATTTAACAATGGCTGGTGGTACTTTGAATAAAGGAGCTAGTCATTATAAATTAGCTGCTGATAAAGCATTTGAGGTAATTACCTATGCGAATAGCAATCCAACATCCGTTAATTTATTCACTACTTATTATGATGTCCATAGAGAATCAACGGAGAATAAATTAGAACATTTGTTTATGATTCAATACAATAACGCTGTGGCTGGTAATCCGATGAATAATTTCTTCCCTAACTTTAAGCCGGTGACTTTCTCCGGTCCTGGAGGAACAGGTTCATCAGTTCCAGTACCAGCTTTCTACAGATCGTATGAAGAAGGAGATCTTAGAACTAAAGATCAAGAAGGATATTTTTATACGAGCTATTTTACGAATGGAAACGGAGCCCCATTTAGCTTAGGCGCCCCTTATGTATTTAAGTATTTTAATCAAACATCTAATGGTGCTCC
>CAMBGA010000065.1 GCA_945866095.1 Spirosoma fluviale | reverse complement strand
TGGGACTCGAACCCACGACCAAGCGCACCACAAACGCCTACTCTAACCAACTGAGCTACAACCGCCATTTAGGACTGCAAAAATACGAAATGGAAGGTATATTGCAAAACTGAAATCAAAAAAAGGGAGAGAATTTAAAATCTCTCCCCGGAAATTTATTTTTGAGCAGATAAATAACGCGCTTCCGCCTTGTTCCAATCCACTACATTCCAAAATGCATCCACATAATCTGGGCGCTTATTTTGGAACTTTAAATAATAGGCATGCTCCCAAACATCTAATCCAATCACAGGGAACCCTTTTACATCAGCCACGTCCATCAAAGGATTATCTTGGTTGGGCGTAGAAGAAACCGCTACTGAACCGTCTTTTTGGGCCACTAACCAAGCCCAGCCTGAACCAAAACGAGTAATAGATGCTTTTTTGAATTCCTCCTTAAAGCCATCAAATGAACCAAATTTAGCATCGATCGCTTTTCCTAAGGTGCCAACAGGCTCACCTCCTCCCGTAGGGGATAAAATATTCCAAAACAAATCGTGGTTATAATGTCCACCGCCATTATTTCTTACGGCAGGCGCTAGGGTGGATATCGTTGAAAGTAATTCCAACAACGTTTTTTCTTCTAATGGAGTACCTGTCACGGCTGCATTTAAATTGGTGACATAGGCATTATGGTGGCGATCATGATGGATCTCCATCGTCAAAGCGTCAAAATTAGGCTCTAATGCATTGTTTGCATAAGGCAAGGGTGCTAGTTCAAAAGACATATAGATATTAATTTATGTTTAAAGGGCAGAAAAATTTCTACCTAGGTAAAAAACGTATTGAAAGATAAAATTACAAATCATTGATAATCCTACCATGTTAAAACTCCTTTTTTTTAACGCCGCATGGAAAAAAATTCTTTTAACAAAAGCGCTGACTCCTCCGCTAAAATTCCTGCGGTCACCTCCGTTTTGGGGTGTAAAATATCTTTCCCTTGACTCAAAAAACCTCTTTTATCCTCCGATGCGCCGAAAACTAGTCGGCCTAACTGAGACCAATAAATAGCTCCAGCACACATCAAACAAGGCTCCAGTGTCACGTAAAGCGTGCAATCTTTTAAATATTTAGCCCCGATGGTTTGAGCGGCAGAGGTGATGGCTAACATTTCAGCATGCGCGGTCACGTCGGTCAGCATCTCAGTCTGATTATAGGCTTTCGCCACAATCTTTCCTTGGCACACAACCACCGCCCCCACTGGAATTTCTTCCTCCTCTAAGGCGCGTTCGGCTTGTTTCAAGGCTAAACTCATGTAATATGCGTCTTCGTTCAGAGTCATTTTTGTGGCATCTGAATCACTTGATTCCTTAAATAAAAATCCAATAAAACGATGGCTGCCATCGCTTCTACAATGGGAACTGCCCTTGGAACCACACAAGGATCATGCCTCCCCTTTCCTGAAACGGTAATTTTATCTCCCGTCTCATTCACACTGTCCTGATCCTGCATGATGGTAGCGACCGGCTTGAAAGCAACTCTAAAATAAATAGGCTCGCCATTAGAAATTCCTCCTTGAATACCTCCTGAATGATTTGTCAGAGTTCTTAAGCTGCCATCTGCTTGTTTTTCAATGATGTCATTATGCTGAGAACCTCTTAACTCAACTCCCGAAAATCCGCTCCCATATTCAAATCCCTTTACGGCATTAATGCTTAACATAGCCTTACCTAGTTCCGCATGAAGTTTATCAAAAACAGGTTCTCCCAATCCCAATGGGCATCCTGTGATATAAGCAGAAATAACACCGCCAACAGAATCCCCCTGTTTCCTTATGTCGTCTATGTACGTAAACATTTTTTCAGCTAAAACAGGATCTGGGCAACGAACTGCGTTGGATTCGGTTAGAGATAAATCCAACTGCTCAACCGGCGTTTCCAATTTCATAGTACCCACTTGGGATACATAGGCAGTAATTTTTACCCCTAGCTGAGTGAGAACCATTTTGGCCAATGCGCCAGCGGCTACACGGGCGACCGTCTCACGTGCTGAACTACGTCCTCCACCTCGGTAATCCCTCAACCCATATTTAGCAAAATAGGTATAATCCGCATGCGAGGGTCTAAATTGGTCCGCTATGTGCGTATAATCTTTAGATCGCTGATCGCCATTCCACACGAGCATGGCGATAGGTGTACCCGTTGTCTTGCCTTCAAAAACACCCGATAAAATTTCGATGGAATCCGCTTCTTTTCTTTGTGTAGTAATACGCGACTGTCCTGGTTTTCTTCGATCTAACTCAGATTGCACAAAATCTAGGTCGAAATTTATCCCCGAAGGACAACCTTGAACAATAACTCCCACAGCAGGTCCATGGGATTCCCCGAAAGTACTAATCTGAAATAATTTTCCGTATATACTACTCATATCTTTTTATTTTGACTTTTTCCAAACAAGGAACGCAATAACAATCGCTAAAAATATCAATATTAAATTGACTAATTGACTCCAATTAACCCACCTGGCCCACGACACGTCCAACGTTTTTTTGTTTTCAATCCCTCGGTAAACCTCATCTTCCGATTGACCCGTATTAAGTAAATGATCCGATGAATTACCTGTTATATCCAACACTATTTTGGATCTTAATGTGTCAAATTGCTCCGTTTTTACATTAAAATAAATCCAATTAAAATAATGACTTAGCGCAAATTTACCTGGTTGTTTGGGAATAATTTGAATTTTATCCGTTTTATTGCCAAACATTTTTTCTTGGAACGGCGCCACAGTCGTTTGAACTGAAATTGGCACAAAATTGATGAAATAATCAGACTCCGGAGATTTGTAATTCCACAAAACTCCATTTCCATCTCCTAATAAAATAGCTGTAAACATAATGGGCTGCCCCGTCTTGGAAATTGACGACGAAATAGTTTCTTTCAATTGGAAATTTCCTACCGGAACTTTTCCACTTAACGGGTGATGTGGCAAATCCCTAAGCTTAATTTCTATAGGAGCCGAAGTAAAATAAACAGGTTTTTTAATGGCTTCTAATCCTTTTCTAGTAAGAGAAATGACTCTTAATTTCAGTGCAGGTATCTGAATTTTTTGATTTTGCAAAGCAAAATAGGTGGCTTGAAAAAACCGATATTCCGTATATTTCTTTTTATTAATGGATACCTTGACAATTTGCTCCGTGGTAATTCCAAAATTTTCTTCCCAACAAAACTTCGGCTTCATTTTAGAAATTAAGGCGGGAATCTGAAGGTCATTTCGATCAAATTCGAATTCCTGCGTAGTACTTTCTGGTACAAAAAATGACATTTTCAAAGTGAATCCTTGGCCAACAAATGGCCTACCTATATTCGAGGTAACCACAAAAAACGGTTCATTTGCGCTCAGCATTAACTCACTTGGCAAAAGCTCTTCTGTAAATTCCTCCGTGTCAACCGCTGGGCTGACGACAATCGTAAAAGGCTCGATCCTGTACATCTGATTGCCCACCTCTATAAATTCATTATTTATTTCAAAATTGCCTGCGTTATCAGGCTGATAATATTGAGAAAAAGTATACGAATTTACCATCTGGCCATTGATGGATTGAGATGCCTTAGCCCGACTTACACCTTGTTTTTTGAAATTCAAAAGCTCGGGGAACTTATAGCTTGGCAATGATGCCGAAGTATTTTCAGCACTGGTCAACGTAAATGAAAGAATGAAATTTTCGTCTTGGGAAATGGACTTTGAGCCAATTTGTGTCGTCACGCTCATGGGAGTCTGACCCATAGCGGAAAATGCCAGCGTTAATATCACAAAAACGATATGAAAAACAGGTCCTAATTTTTTCATTCTCGCAATTTACATAATTTGTCACGGGAGAAGATATTCTACGGATTAAAAACTTTGAAACGGAAGGAAATTCCTAAAGCTCCATACCAATCTGATTTATTTGACAAACTTTTGCCAATGGAACAATCTAATTTAACATGATCACTTACATAATAGGCTAAGCCTCCATCTACCCAATGATCTACATTCACTGAAAAAGGAACTCGGCCAAACACCTCTACATAGGCATACCCGTTTTGACCTATGTTCATGTTGGGAGCAATCCGGTAAATTCCTTCCATAGTACCATTCGAATGAAATTCCGCTCCAAAATTATAGCCAATTCCATATCCTCTGCCAAAATCATTTTGAAAAGTTAATACCGCATCGCCCACTGAATGTTTGGTTATATTTCGCTCACTTTCATCCCGACTTAAATTATCCCAATGCAAATGAGTGATAATAGACGTTCTTGGAATCCATTTTTTTCCCTCCAACAAGGCCAATTTAAATCCAATGGCCTCTGTTTTAAAACTTGAAATACTAGCGGTGGAAGAGGCGATGGACACATACCGCAGTTCTAGATTTTTCCATAAACCCATTTTAAGTAAAGTGGTAGGGAAAAAATACTCGAGGCCATCCGCATAACTATTGCGATTAAAGCCCATTTCGGCTTGAATATACCCTTTTTTGACAATGAAAGGACATTCGGTTTGATCAGGCCGATCGGTTTCTATACGACCCGTTTGTTGGCCTCGAACGGCCAAAAAAGACAATACAAAAAGGAGAAGCCAAATCAATCGCATCCCCAAACATACGTACTTTTAGGCTTAACTAAAAATTTATTTTGTCTTACCAAAATTAAATCCAAGCACCCAAAACCACTCTCCAAACCAAATCGACTGGCTGGCTTTATCTTCTGATCGGCCTGTCGTATGAACATCCCACAAATCAGTATATCCACCCTTCAAGGTCGTTTCGAGAAATAATAACTTGGTTAGATTTAGTCGCAAACCCGATTTGATTGACGCACCTGCCCCGGCTAAATTCCAAAAATTGTTTTGACCTACCGTAAATAAACGAACATCAGAACGGGGAACCACTACACCGATACCGACTCCATTAACCCAGTCTAATTGTAAATTCGTTTTTCCTGCTCGCCATAATATTGCATAATGATCTAACTCAACTGCCGCGAAATTAAATCCATCGGTATGCTCATAATCAACAAAATCCGTTGGATTAATGACGATCGGCGAATTTGAAAAATTTCCCACATACCTAGGGTTTACCGCAAACCCTGGATTAGACACTTGGCCTAAAATATTTCCGGTAATATGGCTATTCTGAAAATCATCCACCACATATTTCATGTGATCCCAACCAATGCTTACCGACAAATTATCCTTAATAAAATAACCCGCATGCAAATTGAATTGAGGAATTGAAAACAGCGATGGATTAAAATACGTCTCAAATCCGTCAAAAGTTGTAGGAGCATCTGAGGCTGTGACCTTATTCAACGTAAAGTCATAACCGGGGCCATGAAAAGTAATATCGGAGCTTGGATAAGCTGATCGATTATAGCCCCAATAAACAAAATATTTACCTTTATGTGGAACAGATTGACCGAAAGCAGTTATTGAGATAAATAGAAGCAAATATTTCAAGTCCTTATTTTTAAAATTTCATCTAAATTTCGGAAATTAAATGGTCAATTAGGAATCAGATTGTTGATATTTATCATAAAATTAAATTTTGTTTAAATTTTTCGATCACAAATACATAAATTGCAAGTCCAAAATAAATTAAGAACTTAAGTTTGAATATTGCCTAGTAACCATTGCTCATTAAATATGAAAAAACCAATTATAAAATTTGAATACAAGACTTTCACCCTTGGGTCAGAAATTACCCAAGAGCAAAAAGATTATTTCAAAAAATATGGAGTTATTCAATTTAAGAATTTCATTGACCCTCATACTGCCTTAATATTTATTGACGAATTAGCCAAAATTGAATCAAAATGGCTTGAAGAAAGGGTCCAAAAAATCAATGGAATTCCATTAAAATTTGGGAAAGATCCGGAGGGGAAAGACATGATTCAGCGCATGTGCTTCACAAATAAGTACAGTACTGTGTTGCAAGAATTCTTACAAGATCCACGATTAAGTATATTAACAGAATTCCTAGCACCTTATGACGGTCGAATTTCAGAAGATGAAAAAGATGGCTTGGTGTTCAACCACTACGTAAATCAACCAAATTCCAAATTCACTCAAATGGGCTGGCATACCGACAGCCCCCGTGATTTATTTTTGGGCCAAAAAATATTACCTATGCTTAATGTAGGTATCCATTTAGATCATTGTCCTTCATCTAATGGAGGATTAAGGGTGTTGCCTGGAACCCAAAACCAAAGTGTCTTGAAACTACTTTTCGGCAAAAAACAATTTATCGATCATCGTTCAGACCCAAGAGAAGCTGCATTTGAAATCGAGCGTGGTGACTTAACCATTCATGATGGAAGGTTATGGCATCGAGTAGAAGTATCCCCCAATTTTGGAGAAAAATCTAGACGTAGAGTGATGTATGTGCCGATTATAACGGGAAAATTCAAGCCTAAAAGTTCGACTAGCAAGACTCCTTTTTACCATCGCTTTGCCAAAGTAGTCAACAAATAAAAGACTATCTAGTGCATTGCTTCCATGTAGGATTGCAAAATGATGGTTGCCGAAACGCGGTCTACATTCCCTTTTTCTCTCCGGTCTTTTTTAGACATTCCACCAGCAATCATCGCTTGCATCGCTAATTTTGAGGTGAACCTCTCATCATGCTCGTGCAGGGGCACTTCAGGAAATTTCTTTTTAAAGCTTTTAATGAAAATTCGAACACCAGCAGTGGAGTCCGTATCTGAATTATCTAAATTTTTCGGCATGCCGATGACCACTTCGTCAACGGCTTCTTTTTTGAAATAACTATCTAAAAATGAGAGCAGGGTGTGTGTTGGAACTGTTTCTAGGCCATTGGCAATAATTTTCAATGAATCCGTCACAGCTAAACCCGTACGTTTCAAACCAAAATCAATGGCTAAGATTCTGCCCATAAAATTTATTGAATATATCCTTTATCGCGAAGGATTTTATCCATCAATTTTTTATCATTTTCATTATTGAAGATCGAAAATGGTAAATACATAAATTGAAATTTTCCCATTTCAAGCACATAAGATTGCTTATCCTTATATGCTTTTAAAATCATATCCCATTTCAACATACCCCCCTCTTTATCGGAAATTTTCATAAAAATTTGACGAGAATCTATCTCATATCGATACTTGTCGAAAAGCTGCTTATACTGAGCTAATTGCGTGATTCCTGTAAACTGAATCAACCAAAATAAAATATATCCGACGGTTCCAATGGCAATAAATATATAAATCCAATAGTTTTTATAGGTTCCAGATAGATTTAAAGCCACATTAGCAAGAATTAAAACCAATGGAATAAATGCCCATTTCCACTGATTGGCAACCAATTGGCGCATACAAAGTCCAATGTATTTGTTTTTTTCTAACCCGTATTTCTTCGTTTTAATCGCTAATGGATTGGAAGGAGCTTGCATTTGTTGGCGCTGTTGCGCCCCATACATTTTGGCCATATAAAATAATTTAACTGCTAAATAAAGCGTAAAGGTACGAAATTTGGATAATTTTGGTAATTTTAAGAGCTATTTTAGTGTAACCTCCAATTATGTCGGCAAAACAAATCTTAGACGGACCTTCATTGCTTCAAAAAATCAGACGAATTTCGTTTCAGATTTATGAAAATAATTTTGAAGAAAAAGAAATTATTATTGCCGGAGTTGTAGGCGAGGGCTTTGCCTTAGCTAAAATGCTTTGTGAACATATCCAAGAAATCTCAAAGCTACATGCGAAGGCGGTGGAAATTCAGCTAAATAAAGAAATTCCATACGATCAACCCGTAAGTTTTGACTGTTCATTAGACCTATTTGAAAACAAAGTGATTGTGGTCGTTGACGATGTTTTAAACACAGGTCGAACTTTTTCTTATTCTCTAGCCCCTTTTTTAAGTATTCCGGTTAAAAAAATTCAAGTAGCTGTTTTGGTTGATCGCAATTACAGAAAATTTCCGATTTCAGCTGATTACAAAGGTTACGAATTGTCTACGACTCTTTCTGAGCACGTTGAGGTAATTATTTCCGATGCTAAAAAAAGAGGCGTCTATTTACATTAAGATTTCCAAATCTCCCAAGCCTTGTCGGCCTGACCGATTAACATGTCAATTCCCGTATGCGTGCCACCTACGCGAGCGGCAATTCCTTTTTTAAGAAATAAAGTTTCTAATGGGTTATAAACGGCATCATATAAAAAATGCTGTTCATTCAAAGCCGCGTAAGGCAAAGGTGGACTTGTATCAATATTTGGAAACATCCCAAGGGGTGTGGTATTCACAATCAGACCTATTTCAGAAATAAATCTTGGAATTTCTTCATAGGATATAGCATCGTCGGAAGCGACTCGAGAAACTTTAATCACAGGAATTCCTAGATCTTCCAAAGCAACGATAATGGCTTTAGCAGCTCCCCCTTGACCCAAAACCAACGCTTTTTTTGATTTAAAATAGGCCAAAGCGGTCCATGAAGTAAGTGTATTTTTAAAACCCCAATAATCTGAATTATACCCGATGGTATGCCCGTTTGACAAAATTTTAATTGTATTGACCGCACCTATTTTTTTAGCAGCAGAATCTATCTCGCTTAAAAATGGCATGACGAGTTGTTTATAAGGAATCGTTACATTTAAACCCTTTAAAGTGGATTTATGTTGGGCCAATAAACCAGGAAATTCGTCAATCGAAGCGATGGGAAATTGTTCATACGCATGTGATTGAGACAGCCCTAGCGATTGAAATTTTTCAGTAAAATACTTTTTAGAAAATGAGTGCCCGAGAGGAAAACCAATTAAGCCATAAAGAGAAGATATAGCCATAAAATTCTACTTAGCGAAGCGTTGCTTGATCAATCCAACCAAAATAGGCAATACCGAAACCCCTACAATTCCAAGGACTACCTTTTCGAAATTTTCCTTCACAAAGGCATTATCTCCTAAATAAAACCCCGCCATGGTAATGGATGTAACCCAAAGGCAAGCGCCTAAAAATCCATACAGTAAATAAACGGGGTACGACATGCGGCCGGCACCGGCAACAAATGGAGCCACCGTTCTCACGATAGGAATAAATCTGGCAAGAATAACCGTTTTAGCCCCATACTTAGCATAAAATGTTTCTGTTTGTTCCACATGTGAACGTTTTAAAAACAAGATTTGCTCCCTCTCCCTAATCCAAGAACTGAAATATTTTCCTAAAAAATAATTGACTTGATCCCCAGATAATGCTGCTAAAATAAGCAAAGGAATAACATAATAAACATCTATTTGGCCCGAAGCAGAGGCCAACAAACCCACTGAAAATAGCAAAGAATCGCCAGGAAGTAAAGGCATAACTACCAGTCCCGTTTCCACAAATACAATTAAAAATAAAAGGGCATAAGTCAAAGATCCGTTGGCCGAAATAAACTCAGTAAGAAATTGCAAGGGATCTTTTAACAAATCCAAAAGTAATTGAAGCATGTTTGTATTTTTGAAAAATTAATGAACCCCAAACACCCTTTATTTGTGTTGGGCAGGCCCTAAAAATGTAATTTATTTAGTTAAAAAATCGTCAAATGTATCCCCTCGTAAACCTAACCGAATGGTTTCTAACGAAATAACTTCGTTAGGAGCGATATTGCCGACATTTACATTGGCGCCCACTAACTTAACAAACCAAACTTGTTGGGACTTCTGAGGGGCCTCCCAAATGATTTTTTCTTCGGGAATTTCAGTCAAAATCTCTTCCACTAATCCTTGTCGAACTTCTCCTGAAGAACGGAATAAACCCACATTTCCTCCTTCTCTAGCTTCTCCAATCACTTTCCACGAACCGGCTTCCAATTCCATTTTCATCAATTTGATCCACTTATAGGGAGGAATTATTTTAGCTTCATCTTTGGAACCTACTTCAGAAAGAACAATCACTTGCTTCGATAATTTCTGAATAAATTCACATTTTACATCGGAAGGCATGTCCACGGAACCATCTGAAATTTCAGCATATTCCATGCCATATTGGTCTAATACACGCTGATATTCATCCACTTGGCCACGAATATAAAATGCTTCAAATAAGGTACCGCCAAAATAAACGGGAATTCCCGCTGATTTATAAATGGCTAATTTTTCTTTCAAATTAGGTGTCACATAAGACGTGGCCCAACCTAGTTTGACGATGTCGGTATGAGCACCGCCCATCTCAATGAAATCCTCTACTTGCCTTAAACTCAAGCCTTTGTCCATGACCATCGTCAATCCCTTTTGACGTGGTTTTGAAGTTCTCTCTGGAATTTGATCTAAAATATAATTCATATTGTAATATTGGCTGTGATTTTCTTCATATAAATTTAAATAGAAATTTGGTACAAAAATAAGCATTCCGAATGAGGTCAGCAAACCTTTTCGAATTCTGTTAGTTTAATAATTTATCATAATTTCACCATATATTTACACATTCAAAAAAATTCTACCGATGAAAACAACATTATTATTATTGCTAAGCACCTTTATTCTACAGGCAAATTCATTTGCAAATTCAGGTCCTGATGCCATTATAGGCGAGTGGCTTTCCCAAGAAAAAGACGGAAAAATCAGTATTTACAAACAAGGAGATAAATTTTATGGTAAAATCTCATGGGGAAAAACACCTGGTAAAAAGGACGTAAATAATCCTGAGGCCAAATTAAAGAATCGTGACCTCATTGGATTAGTTATTTTACAAGATTTCAAGTACAAGGGTTCTGCCTGGGAAGATGGCAAAATTTATGACCCAAAATCAGGCAAAACCTATGATTGCATTTTGAAAGTAAAGGATAATAACAAAGTCCTGGAAATCCGAGGATATGTGGGCGTGCCTATGTTTGGTCGGACCGCGACCTGGACCCGCTCGTAAAAAAATATTTTTCCGCCTAACAAATTATATGAAACCAAACGAAACGGTTCTTCAGTTTTTGAACCAAAATTTAAATCGCAAGATTGTTGACGGAAATCCGAATCCAGTATCTTCTTGGCTAGATGGCACCTTGAAGCTTGCCAAATTAGGGTCAATTACAGCCGAATTTGACGTTAGAGCTGACCAATGTAATCATGCTGGCGTTTTACACGGAGGAATTATTTCAACGATGTTGGATGAGATCATGGGCATGACCCTAATTACGGTTCAGATAGATCATCTTTATGTAACCGTCAATTTACATGTGGACTTTCTATATGGGGCTAAAGCAGGTGAAAAAATTACCGTTACATCAGAGGTCTACCGAGTGGGCAAGAAAATAGCTAATGTAGAAGCTAAAATGTACAATCAGGATGGGAAAATTTTGGCAAAAGCGACGAGTAATTTAGCGGCCACTTCGATTCCGATTAAAATTTAAGAAAGCGTTTGGTAGACTAGAAAAGCGGACAAATACGCTAATGCGGTCATATATCCGAATTGAATCAACGGGTATTTCCACGATTTAGTTTCTCGGTAGGTCGTTGCCAGTGTACTCATGCATTGCATGGCAAAAGCATAGAAAATCAGCAATGAGAATCCTAAAGCTAGATCATACATCGGCTTTCCTGTTTGGGGATTTATCTCAGCGCGCATTCTATTTTTGATCGTCGCATTTTCATTGTCAATCTCACCCCCTAAACTATAAATCGTGGACATGGTGCCCACAAATACCTCTCGGGCCGCAAATGAAGTGATAAGCGCAATACCTATTTTCCAATCATAGCCCAAAGGCCTGATAGCCGGTTCGATAAACTTACCAAAATGACCCGCATAGGAATTTTCTAATTTTTCCCCGGCAATTTTATTACTCAGTTCAACACCTGATAAATTCGGATTTTGAATTTTAATTCGGTTGCTCGCATCCTCCATACTATTACCAGGGCCATAGCTGGCTAATACCCATAAGATAATCGAAATAGCTACAATGACTTTACCCGCTTCAAAAACAAAAGCCTTCACATTATTCAAAATTGTATAGCTCACATGCTTAAATCTCGGTGCTTTATAGGTGGGCAATTCCATGATGAAGTAACTCTTTTCCTTCGCCTTGAGAATCAATTTCATGATGTAGGCCGAAAATAATGCCATAAAAAATCCCAGTAAATACAAGATAAACAACACCAATCCTTGTAAATTGAAAAGCCCAAACAAAGTATTTTTTTCAGGAACCACTAAGGCAATCAACACGGTGTAAATTGGCAATCGCGCAGAACATGACATCAAAGGAGTCACCAAAATAGTAATCAAACGATCTTTCCTGGACCCAATCGACCGAGTACTCATAATGGCAGGCACAGCACAGGCCACACTTGACAGTAGGGGAACGACCGACTTCCCATTTAATCCAAATCGGCGCATTAATTTATCCATGATAAACATCACCCGAGACATATATCCCGTTTCCTCCAACATAGAAATGAAGAAAAATAAGAAGGCTATTTGTGGAATAAAGATCAATACGCCCCCAATTCCTGCAATTAATCCATCGGTTAATAATCCCCTTAAGGTTGATTCCGGAAGTATGCCCTTTAGCCAATCATTTAAAAAAGCCACACCAGCGTCGATGGCATCCATGGGATACGTGGCCCATGTAAAAACGGCCTGAAACATGACAAATAAAATCGCTAAAAAAAACAAATATCCGCCTACGGGATGTAGAAATAATTTATCTAATCGGTCTGTCCACGTTTTCACCGGTGGCGCATCCCATTGTCGATTTAAATTAATCACACAACGATCGACCACCTCCGTTAAAAACTCGTAGCGCTTGACGGTTTCGGCCGACTTATATTTTTTGGGTTCAAAACTATGTTTGACCATGATTTGATCCAATGTTGCGCACTGAGCTTTGGTAAACATTTTCATTCGATCATGTTCCATTAGCCAAAGCAGACACCGGTAAGGATCAACCTCTCCAAAAGCCGATTGAATCTCGGTGATCAACTCATCCGATACGGGTAGTGGCAAGCCATCATTGGATGCAAATCGATTTTCTAACGTTTTTTGAACCGATAATTTTAATCCATTAACCCCAATCCCTTTTTTAGCATTTACCTCCGCCACCTCGACACTTAGCTCGCGAGCTAACTTGATCGAGTTAATCACATAGCCTTCATTTTCAGCTACGTCAATCATGTTGAGAGCCAAAACGGTTGGAATTCCCAAGTCACGAACTTGAGAAAAAAGCAATAAATTTCGCTTTAGATTAGATGCGTCTGCCACGACAATGGCCATATCTGGATAATCAGGATGTGCCGGATTGCCTAAAATATTAATCACTAACTCCTCGTCGATCGACTTTGGATAAATACTATATATTCCTGGTAAATCTAAAATCTCAATTTGATTTTTTGGACCTAATTCCCATATTCCGGTTAATTTATCCATGGTCACGCCAGGGAAATTTCCCGTTTTTTGACGAAGGCCTGTCAATGTGTTGAACAAGGACGACTTCCCCGCATTTGGGTTTCCAATCAATGCTATTTTAGGGATTTTAGCCAATTTACTTATGATTAATTAGGATGGTGGCCGCCTCTTCTCTTCGCATCGATAGAGTATA
>CAMBGA010000064.1 GCA_945866095.1 Spirosoma fluviale | reverse complement strand
AGAACTCATTCATTTAAATTAAAATAGAGAACAAAATGGCGGGACATTCACATTTTTCCCCAGCAAACGTAGAAGAGCATTTTGAATTCAGCTCGGAAGGAAAGAAAAGAATCATTTATGGTTTCATTGCAGGAATAGTAGCTTTAATTATCGGTATTTACTTACTTTCAAAAGGTGAGTCAGGAGGACATGAGGTCGCTGCTGCTGGGCATGAAGCTGCAAATGCGGGACATGAGGTCGCTGCTGCTGGGCATGAGGCTGTTGGACATTTATCTGGAGGAGCCGCATCTCACCAACCCGCTGCTGGGGAGCATTACGATTGGACTAACCGTATCTGGGCAAACGTTTGGTTGAACGCGGTCTTTTTTACTGGTATTTCTGTCATAGGCATGTTCTTTGTTTCTTTACAATACTTAGCAAAGGCTGGTTGGTCTTCTGTTTTAAAGCGTGTACCTGAAGCATTTCCTAAATTTTTATATGTGACACTACCTATTTTACTCGCTGTATTTTTCTTCAAAGGCGACGTAATCTTCCATTGGATGCACCATGGAGTTACTGAAGTTGGCAGTGAAAACTACGATAAAATCATCGCGGGAAAATCGGGCTATTTAAATAAAACATTTTTTATCGCACGTCTAATTGGCTTTGGAGCCATTTGGTTGATTCTTTGGAACATGTTACGTAAGAAATCTTTAGAGGAGGACTTAGTAGGAGGAACTGAAATATTTACCAAATTAGTACGTATTGGGGTTGCTTTCATCGTCATCTTTGGCTTGTCAAGCTCTATGTTTGCTTGGGATTGGGTGATGTCGATTGACACCCACTGGTTTTCAACGATGTTCGGTTGGTACATGTTTTCTTCATGGCATGTAACGGGTTTAGCCATCATCACCTTAACTGTTTTACTATTAAAAGACAAAGGATATATGTCCTATGTGAATGAAAATCACTTACATGATATGGGTAAATTTATGTTTGCCTTTTCGATCTTTTGGTCATACGTTTGGTTCTCCCAATTCTTATTGATTTACTATGCCAATTTCCCTGAAGAGACTATTTATTTCTTAGAAAGATGGGAAGGACACAATAAAATTTATAAAACTTCAGAAATTTTAAACATTTTATTTAACTTTTTATTCCCTTTTTTAGTTTTAATGACTAGAGATGCAAAACGTACGAGAATCTTCTTAAAGATTGCCTGTTTCTTCATCATTAGTGGACATTATATTGATTTTTATCAAATGATTATGCCAGGAGTAGTTGGCCCTCATGGAGGATATGGTTTAGTGGAATTTGGAATGTTAACTGCATTTTCATGTGCCTTTATTTATGTTATTTCGGATGAATTAACCAAGGCAAGTTTGGTGGCTAAAAATCACCCATTCTTACCAGAAGCATTGCATCACGATATTTAATTTTAAGATTTAAATTTATCATTTATGAATTACCTAATAGGTCTTTTAGCCATAGTATTCTTCTTCTTAGCTGTTTCGGTGATCACTAAGAGTGTCAAATTAAATAATAAGTTAAGTGGTACGGAGGAGGAGGATTCCACTGTTGACAACTTCAACAACGCCAACGGAATAGGAATGCTCATATTCTGGCTATTGTTTGTTATTCTAGGATCATGGTCATTTCTACATTCAAAACCGGATTTCTTACCTGTAGCTGCTTCAGAGCACGGAGTTAGGACTGATAGCATGTTTTGGACATCTATGGCCGTTGTCACATTTGCTTTCTTTATTAGTAATACCTTGTTGTTTTATTTTGCTTTTAAATATCGTTTCAACAAAAACAGAAAGGCGACATTTTATCCGGTCAACCATAAATTGGAGTTGATCTGGACCGTTGTTCCAGCAATTGTCATGGCCATTTTGGTGTTTACGGGTTGGAGAACTTGGAGAGACATTACCTCCCAAGCGCCAAGTAACTCGGCTGTCATCGAGTTAACCGGTCATCAATTTGGTTGGTATGTACGATATGCCGGAGTAGATGATAGCCAATTAGGTAATGTGAATTACAAGTTGATTGACGAAACAAATAGTTTAGGTATTGATTTTACAGATAAGAATTCATTTGACGATTTTACGGCCACTGAATTACACTTACCTAAAGGTCAGCCCGTTCTTTTGAAAATTAGAGCACAAGACGTTTTACATTCCGTTTATTTGCCATTCCATCGCGTGAAAATGGATGCGGTACCGGGTATGCCAACAAAATTTTGGTTTATACCAACGATATCCACGGATGAGATGCGTGCTAAATTAGGGAAGCCTGATTTCAATTTCAAAGTAAACTGTACTGAAGTTTGTGGACGTGGTCATTTTGGTATGTCCATAACGGTGTTTGTTGACGAACCAGAAGATTATAAAAAATGGGTGGCTGAACAAAAGCCATTCTTAGCTACCAACCCAAGTTATTTAGACAAAGTTCCGGCTAATTTAAAGGCAAAAGCCGGTAAATATATTCCAACGGAGCCTATCGCCACAGATAGTACAGAAGCAGTAAGTGTTAATTAATCAGATATAGAAATAAGAAAACAATATACAATATGTCAACAGCCATATCCACAGCAGAAGAAGTTCACACACATGACCACGATCATGATCACGAGCATGAGCATCATGAATTAGGATTTATTCGTACCTACATCTTTTCAGAAGATCATAAGACTATTGCCAAGCAATACCTGATTTCCGGTATTTTATGGGCATTCTTGGGAGGATCTCTATCTATTATTTTCCGATTACAATTAGGCTTTCCTGGCATGTCCATGGAATGGATAAGACCATTGTTAGGTGGCTGGATTGATGAAAGTGGTAAATTAGATAAAGAATTTTACTTAGCCATGGTTACCATGCACGGAACCATCATGGTGTTCTTTGTATTGACCGCTGGTCTATCTGGAACTTTCTCAAATTTCTTAATCCCATTGCAAGTTGGCGCCCGCGACATGGCCTCAGGATTTATCAATATGTTATCGTATTGGTTCTTTTTCTTGTCTTCAGTGATTATGTTTTCATCTTTATTCATTGAAACAGGACCTGCTTCAGGAGGTTGGGTAATTTATCCGCCTTTAAGTGCTTTGCCACAAGCAATGCCAGGTTCAGGGTTAGGAATGACGCTCTGGTTAACCAGTATGACCTTCTTTATTGTGTCATCTTTAATGGGTGGTATCAATTACATCTGTACCATTATTAATTTACGTACCAGAGGAATGACTTTTACAAGAATGCCATTAACCATTTGGTCGTTCTTCTTTACAGCAGTGTTGGGATTGTTATCTTTCCCAGTATTACTATCAGCAGCTTTATTGTTAATCTTTGACCGTTCTTTTGGAACATCATTCTACTTATCTGAAATTTATATTCAAGGTCAAGCATTACCAAACGTCGGTGGTTCTGCTATTTTATACCAACATCTATTTTGGTTCTTAGGACATCCAGAAGTATACATCGTTTTACTTCCGGCTTTAGGTATGACCTCAGAAATTATTGCAACCAATTCTCGTAAACCTATATTTGGATACAGAGCGATGATTGGTTCTATGATGGGAATTACCGCATTAGCCTTTATCGTGTGGGCGCATCACATGTTTGTGACGGGTATGAATCCATTCCTTGGATCCGTATTTATGTTCCTTACTTTAATTATTGCCGTACCTTCTGCTGTAAAAGCTTTTAATTACATCACCACATTATGGAAAGGTAATTTAGTATTTACTCCAGCGATGTTGTTTTCAATAGGACTTGTATCCATGTTTATTTCGGGTGGAGTAACGGGTATCATTCTAGGAAACTCCGCTTTAGATATTAATTTACATGATACTTATTTCGTGGTAGCCCACTTCCACTTGGTTATGGGCGCGGCGTCATTCTTTGGTTTGATGGCTGGCGTGTACCATTGGTTCCCTAAAATGTTTGGACGTATGATGAACAAATCATTAGGATATATCCACTTCTGGTTTACGTTTGTGGGTGTTTACATGGTGTTTTTCCCAATGCATTACATAGGAATTGCAGGTTTCCCACGTAGGTATTATACATTTACTGCTTTAGGAAATGATAGTATGGCCGCATTTACAGATATGAATATGTTCATCTCGATTGCTGCAATTATCACATTCGGTGCTCAGGCAATCTTTGCTTGGAATTTCTTCTATTCTATCTTTAAAGGTAAAATTGCTCCTGCTAATCCATGGAAATCTAATACATTGGAGTGGACGACGCCAATTAATCCTGAGCACGGCAACTGGCCTGGAGAAATTCCAGCGGTATATCGTTGGCCATATGATTATAGCAAACCGGGTGCACCAGATGATTTTATTCCTCAAAATGTACCGCATTCAGCTACTCTAGAATCAAATTTACCTGAAGAAAACGCTGAAATAGCTCGTGAAAAAGATATTGACGGTTTATTAGGTGCTCAGAACGAGAGTTATAAACATTAGTAAAATCTCATTCATACAAGATGCATCGAAATGATTTTCATTTGGATGCATCTTTTTTTTTATCCTTGTCGACGTGTTTAGAACATTTGGAATAATATCCTTAGTTAGTATTTACCTGCTCATTTTAGCGGGTGGAATCGTACGCAGTACAGGATCAGGAATGGGATGTCCAGACTGGCCAAAATGCTTCGGCAGAATGATTCCCCCAACACAGGCATCTGAATTGCCCTTTAATTACCAAGAAATTTACAAAGAGAAATTGCACGGGCAGGTAGAATTCAATCCGACAAAAACATGGATCGAATATTTAAATAGACTTTTAGGGGCACTAACTGGCGTCTTCGTTGTCATCACAACCTTTTTGGCTTTCAAACAAAATAAAAAAGTATTTTATCATACGTTGGCCGCGCTAATTTTAGTCGTATTAAATGCCATCCTAGGAAAATATGTGGTGGATTCATTTCTCTTGCCTGGCGTAGTCACAGCTCACATGTTGTTGTCGATAGGCGTCATCTATTTTTTAATTAAAGCCTTAAACATTCATTCCATTTCAGAAGTTAGCACCATAGAAAATCGCACATGGATCATGATCAATTTATGCATTGTTTTTCTGCAAATATTATTGGGGACTCAAGTGAGGGAAAACGTGGATCATGTCATTTTGGAATTAGGAGAATCTGCGAAATCGCAGTGGGCGGACCAATTAGGTTTCATATTTATATCCCACAGAACATTTTCATGGTTATTAGTAATTAGTCACTTCATCCTTTGGAATAAACTTAAAGACTCGATTTTGCAACGCTATCGACACGGAATGATGGCATTGATAGGGATTTCATTTTTAACGGGAATTATGATGGCTTATTTTGCGTTCCCATTAGGAAGTCAAGCCATACATTTATTCATTTCGCTGGTTTTAATTGGACTACATATTAACACCTATATTAGAACCAAGCCTATAAATGTCTAACATCAAACCCTATATTGCCCTATTGAAATCAAGGCTATCCATGACCGTGGCCTTCTCGGGTACTTTTGGGTATATATTGGCGCCAATTAAACATGAGCCATTGGGAATATTTTTAATCTCACTGGCTGGCTTTTTATTAACTGGCGCGGCCAATATCGTCAATCAATTAAAGGAGATTCCTTATGATAAATTGATGAAACGAACGGCTAATCGGCCTTTGCCAACGGAAACCTTAAATTCCAAACAAGCTTCCATTTTTGGTTATATTTTAGTCGTAGCGGCCTTGGCACTCCTTAGCTATTTTTCATGGAAATCAGCTGCATTGGGTTTCCTTTCCTATCTATTGTATGGATATGTTTATACGCCACTAAAGCGCGTGGGGCCAATTTCAGTGTTTGTAGGCGCATTCCCAGGTGCATTTCCGCCGATGATTGGTTGGGTTGCCGCCACGGAACATTTCGGCTGGGAACCAGGGATCTTATTTGCCATTCAGTTTTTCTGGCAATTTCCTCATTTTTGGGCGATTGCATGGGTAGCTGATGAAGATTATCAAAGAGCTGGATTTAAAATGTTGCCCAATGATGGTAAAAAAGATATAAAAACAGCTTTTACCATCATGATTTATACCTTGTTTTTAGTACCCTTAGGATTCATCCCCTATTTACTAGAAATGGCCGGAATCACCTCAGCGATCATTACTGTGGTAGCAGGAACTTTATTTTTATGCCAAACCTTTTATCTAATGATGCGTCCCACAGATAAAGCTGCTAAGTGGATGATGTTTGGTTCTTTTTTATATTTAATTATTATTCAAATTGCCTTAATTCTTGATAAAATTTAAAACATGAGTACAGAGAAAATGACCATTGAACCTGCCGAAACCAGATCGATTAACCCAAAGGTTTTTACCATGTGGTTATTCATTGTTTCTATTCTAATGTTGTTTGCCGCTTTTACCAGTGCCTACCTTGTCCGAAAGGCAGAAGGGAATTGGGTCGAATTTAAATTACCTGATCTATTTATATATAGTACGGTCGTTTTAGCGTTAAGTAGTATAAGTATGCATTTTGCATTAATTTCAGCAAAAAAAGACCAATTTAATGCCCTTCGAATAAGTATTTCTATTACTTTTGTACTCGGATTGTTATTTTTAATCATGCAATTTTACGGTTGGATCCAATTAGTGGAAATGAACGTATTTTTTGTAGGCAATCCGTCTGGATCTTTCGTGTATGTATTTTCTGGTTTACATGGTTTACACCTTGTTTCTGGACTGATCGTTTTGACATTTGCGCTAGTCGCAGCATTTCGATTTAAAATAAATGCAAAGTCGTTGACCCAAATTAAAATTTGCGCCACCTATTGGCATTTTTTAGATGCTTTGTGGCTTTATTTATTTGTATTTTTATTGATTAACAATTAAGCTATTATTTATGTCAGTTGCTCACGCTGCCCCTGCCGTTCCGGAAAAATTATCATGGTTAGGTGGTTCTGAACCACTTAAAGCTAGTTATGGAAAACTAATGATGTGGTTTTTCTTACTATCAGATACATTTACATTTTCGGCCCTTTTGGTTACTTATGGAATGATTCGTTTCAGCCAACCATCTTGGAAGGGTACACCGGATGATTTTTATTTTTCTACGACCCATTGGCCTATTCCAGAGAAGGTGTTTGAAGCGGTTCCATTTTTACATGGGATTTCGTTGCCACTGGTATTCGTTGGTATAATGACATTTATTTTGATTGCTTCTTCAGTTACAATGGTATTAGCCGTAGAGGCTGGTCACCGTGGTGATAAAAAAGATGTAGAAAAGTGGATGTTGTGGACGATTGTTGGCGGATTTACATTCTTAGGGTCACAAGCTTGGGAATGGGGTCACTTCATTCATGGACCAGAGGATTTATCATTTGCAGCGAAGCAATTAGTAGATGGCGTAATGACACCCATCGAAGGAGCGAATTTAGTACGTAATCCTTATGGCCCACCTGCCTTTGCGGATTTGTTTTTCTTTATTACTGGATTTCATGGTACACACGTTTTTTCGGGTGTTTTATTAAACGTACTTATATTTTTTAATGCAGCAACTGGGGTTTACCAAAGACGCGGTCATTATGAAATGGTTGAAAAAGTAGGTCTTTATTGGCACTTTGTTGACTTGGTTTGGGTATTTGTATTTACATTTTTCTATTTAGTTTAATATTTAAATCGACATATTATGGCTTCGCACGTAGCACACGAAACCTCGGAAAAAGAAATTCCACCTCCACAAACGGCGGCTATTTGGAAAACTTTTTGGATACTTTTGGTCTTAACAGCCATAGAATTCGTCATTGCCTTTACACTACCGGCTAACACACTACGTGTAGCTATTTTCTCTGGGATGACGATCGTTAAGGCATTTTATATCGTGGGAGAATTCATGCACCTTAAGCATGAGGTTAAAACATTGATATGGATGGTGCTCATCCCAACGTTATTCGTAGTTTGGTTACTAGCTGCACTAATGTTTGAAGGCGGTAACCTTTATTAAGTTTAGACTTCTGTTCCTTCTTGGGTGATGAATAAAAAGACAATCATATTATTTATTGTATTAATACTGCCTGTCTTTATTTATTTAGGCTTAAAGACATGGGGTACAAATCATTTTGTCCTTCCTCGCTACATTCCAGCAATTGATTCCACCACAGGAGAAATCAAAATGGGCAAGCGCCTAAATCCTCGTTGGGATGAATCGGAACTCGACACCATTTTTCAAACCATACCTGCCTTCAATCTAATCAACGAAAAAGGCCAAAGCTTTTCCTCGTCAAGTTTAAAAGGAAAGATTTATGTGGCTAGCTTTTTCTTTACTAGGTGTGGCACTATTTGTCCTAAAATCACGGGGCAATTATCCCGCGTTCAAGATACATTCAACAAAGATCCCGATCTGAAATTGATATCCATTTCAGTAGATCCAGCCTTCGATCATCCAGAAAAACTACAGGCTTATGCCAAAAGGTTTGATGCCAATGAAGGACAATGGACATTTTTGACAGGAGAAAAAAAAGTAATTTATCCGCTTATTTTAACAGGATTTCATGTTCCCTTAGCGGATGCATCAGAATATGATGCGGCCATAAAAAATCCTAATGAAACATTTATACACTCTGAGCGGTTAATACTCGTAGATAAAGAAGGTGTGATCCGAGGTTTTTATGTGGGTACAGATAAAAAAGAAGTAGACCGATTATTAGTTGAGATTAAAGTTTTAAAAACGATTTATTCAAGCGAAAACACATTATGAGCCAATTTGCCATCGAAAAAAACGCGAAAAATGACAAATTAATCAATTTGATTTCATTGGTTATTCCGATCGCCGTAGCCTTATTAATTGGCATTCAAACCAAATTACCATTGGGCGCCTGGACTAAAATACTTCCCCATGTTATCGGATTAATCAATAGCACAACTGCCATCAGTTTGATCATTGGCTTTATTGCCATTAAAAACAAAAATATTTCTAGCCATCGAAAAGCCATGGGAATCGCATTTGCACAAGGTGGCCTATTTTTGATTTTGTATATTTTATACCACATTTCTAATCCTTCTACTTCTTTTGGGGGTCAAGGAATAATCAGACCAATTTATTATACTTTGCTTTTTAGTCACATTGGACTTTCGATTGGCGTCGTAAGGCTTGTCTTATTTGCCATTTATCATGCGCTTAGCGGAGATATTGAATCTCACAAAAAAGCGGTTCGTTGGGCTTTCCCTATTTGGCTTTACGTTTCATTATCTGGAGTAGCTGTTTATTTTTTAATATCCCCATATTATGTATAAGTATCTTGTCATTTTCTTGATGATTGGCTTTGTTTTAATTGGCATAGATGCCAACGCACAATGTGCGATGTGTAGGACAACGATAGAGAGTACCATTTCAAATGGGCGTTCCAATATCGCCACCGGGTTAAATACAGGAATTTTATATTTACTTACAGCCCCTTATTTAGCGGTCGCTGTGATTGCATTCCTTTGGTTTCGCCAAAGCAAAAAAGTTCAACAAGAGCGTATTTCAAAATGGCAATTGCGCCAAAAAGTGGCCCAATTATTAGGAAAATCAGATCAATCCCAGATCGGGAATTGAGTTAATTTGATTGTTTCGCCAAAGAATATTTGGGTTGATTTTTCAAAAGAATCTGTATAATCAGAAACAAAAAATTGGCGGTCCCCAGCCTTTCCCTCGTTTATTAGATCTTCGCTTTCTAAAATTCGTTTGATTTCATTCGCCACAATGAGCGAGGTGTCAATCACGTCAACGCGACCTTGATAAAACTGATCAATCTGTTTTTTTATCAGCGGATAATGTGTGCAACCTAAGATCAAACCCTCGATGTTTTGTAAGACAGGCTGCAGTAAATATTCCTTGATAATTTGCTCCGAAATGGTGTGATTGAAAAAACCCTCCTCGATCATCGGGGCTAATAATGGGGTGGCCAAGGATTTAATATGAATGTCCTTTCTTAGCGCCTCCGCTTTCTGGGAATATATTCCAGAGTTAACTGTTTGCTTGGTGCCAATTAACCCCAGCGTTTTTCCTGACCAATGTTGGTCTAAAAAGTGAATCACGGGATCGATTACATTGACAACAATCGCTTTGGTTCCCACATAAGCTTTGACCAAATCATAGGCCGCCGCTGAAGCAGAATTACATGCGATTAAAATTAGTTTGCAATTTTTCTCCAACAAAAGGTTGCAGATTTTCACCGAATAGGCCTGAATCGCGGTAGCCGATTTATCCCCATAAGGAAGGTGTGCGGTGTCCCCAAAATAAATGATGGGTTCATTGGGCATTAACTCCGTGATGGCATGAGCAAGGGTAAGACCTCCGATTCCGCTGTCAAAAATTCCGATGGGTGAGCTGTTTGGCATAGACAATAAATTGCGTACAAAGAACGTGAATTTGGAATTGTTTTCAAACCCACGCAACCATTTCTACAAAATGCCCATCTTTGTATTCGTATTCCAAAAATAGCCACTTGACACATATTTTATCTTCCCAAACTATTGAGCGTGAATTAGTCCAAGCCTGCAAAAGGCGGGACCGAAAGGCTCAAGAGGCAACATTTAAACGCTTTGCTGGGAAAATGATGGCTGTTTGCAAGCGATATTTAGGATCAGGTCCTTTGGCTGAAGATGTATTGATGGAAGGATTCATGAAAGTCTTTATGAAGATTGACCTGTTTCAAGAGCAAGGAAGTTTTGAGGGATGGATTCGAAGAATAATGGTCAATGAGGCCTTAATGGCCTTGCGCAAGGAGGGGAAGATGAAATTTCAGGATACGGATTTTGGATTTGAAATAGGCCAGTTGGAGGATGCTTATATGAATTTACAGGTGGAGGAATTAAATAAATTGATCGAAAGTCTTCCCTTAGGGTATAAAACAGTATTTAATTTATATGCGATTGAAGGGTATAACCATCAAGAAATCGCGGAGATGCTAGGGATTCAAGAGGGGACATCCAAATCCCAGTTGTCGAGGGCCCGAGGCTTACTTCAACAAAAATTAAACAAATTACACGTATGAAAAATCCATCAGATAAGGACTGGAAATCCATGGAATCAGAATGGCGAGAAAAGATACAGGAAGAAATTTCCCCTGTTCCAGAGCCTCTTTGGGAAAAAATATCGCTGCAATTAGATGAGGAGGAAAAGCCAAAGGTATTTTTTATTAAAACGTGGCAATGGGTGGCGATATTGGCCGTGGCCATTGGGCTAGGCTGGCAATGGCTTTTGCCGCGGAAAGAAGAGGTGGCATTGGAAGCAAAGTCCACGATGAAAGCCCCTATCTTGACTGCTTTACAAATTCAAACAGAACATAGATCAAAAAACATACCCGCGGAGAAAATTGAAGTTACAAGTGTAATCATGCGTAGCCCGGAGAAAGGGAGCGTATCACTCGAACCTAAAACTGAAATCGACGAGCCAACAAGGCAGCATGTCATAGTTCAACAAAGTCCTCCTCCCCCGTCAAATTTAGCCGAGGAAAAAAGAGCGGAGGAGGAAGATGTCATTTGGGTCCAAGTGAAGATTGATCCAATAGTGCCGGTAGATGAGGAAAGACCAACTTTGACTGAGAATCCTATACAGAAAAAACGGAATTTTGGTCAATTGTTGAAAAAAATCAAACAAGTGATCAAAGGCAATCCGGGAGAGTGGAGTGAGATCAAAGAAAATTTTCATTTGGTCGCCAACAAATATGTCCAAACAGAAGAAACAATTAAGCAAAAAATTCAATTTCAATAGTATATGAAAGCAATCGTATTATTTACATGTATGTGCCTAGTATTTTCAGCGCGCGCAGCGCATACAGGCCAAGACTCCATTTTATTAAAAATAGACAAACGCAACCAGACCTTGATGGGCACAAAATCTGATAAAGCGAAGACCCTGAAAGAAGAGTTGACGCAAGTATTTGAGAAAAAAGGCTTGGTGTTAACGGATAGTTTATGGCAACAAATACGAAGTGTCATTCGAACAGATTCTGAAGGAGATAGTAGTTTATCGGTACAAGTCGGAAATAGCCGGGTGAAAATTGGTGTAATTCGATCAGGTAGAGAATGGTTGGGCCAACAATCGAGTGCCGCACGCAATAAACCCCTGGATCGAATTGTAGAAATTGGAACTAATAAAAAAGAGGTCATTGATATTGGACTTAAAGGAATTCATATAAAAGATGGAAAGGAAGAGGTTCATGTCGACTGGAATGGTGTTCGGGTAAAAGAATCAAATGGAGAGGAGACCCGAGTTTATTGGGGTCCAGATTCACTAAAGGCCAAACAAAAAAAGGAGAATGCCAATTTCTTCAGTCGCGATGGCATAAATCTTTATTTAGGATTAAGTGGATTGTCTGGGGAAGTTCCGCAGATTAATTTAGCGATATATCCCATGTACTATTTACAAACAGACACTGAATTAAAGCCTTTCAGTTCCAGGTATGTGAGTGTAGAATTTTCTGAGTCATTGACCCTTGTAAAAGGTAAAAAAAGTGCTTTTAGGTTGGGTCTAGGAATAAGTTTTGATTGGTATAATTTCATGTTTGACCATAATCGATTGGTTCAAAAAGCAAATCAAGGGGCTATATTCCAACCCAAGTTCGACGCGCAAGGCAATGAAATAGCTTTAAGCAAAAATAAATTGACCGTATCGTACATCAATATTCCCATCATGCCGCATGTGGTATTTAATAAAAATTCGGGGGTACAAATGATTGGTTTAGGTGGATATGTTGGCTATCGAATAGATAGTTGGACTAAATCCATCGAAGAAAAAACCGAAAATTTACATAGAGTTTCTTCCAACTTTAATTTAAATCAGTTCCGATACGGATTGAGGGCAGAATTCGCATTTAAGAAAATGCCGAGTTTGTTTTTCAACTACGACTTAAGCCCTTTATTTGAGAAAAATTCAAGTCCAAATCTTACTGGATTTAGTTTTGGTATTCGCTTATTATAAAAATTTATCAGAAATTTTTCGGTCAGGTGTTTGCAGAAATAAAAAAATGAGGTACTTTTGCAGACTATTTCAGCAAAACGTTTCGCTGAAAGCCAAAAAAATGGGGATATACCAGAGCGGCCAAATGGGGCAGACTGTAAATCTGCTGGTGAATGCCTACGGTGGTTCGAATCCATCTGTCCCCACCATAAAATAGCCGTAAAGCCTGTTTTACAATTGATTGAGAATTAAGCGGGAGTAGCTCATTTGGTAGAGCGATAGCCTTCCAAGCTATAGGTGGCGGGTTCGAGCCCCGTCTCCCGCTCGAATAAAATAGGGTATGAAGAAAAAACGCTTCATGTCTAATTTTTATTTAGTGAATCGAAAGAGATTCACAAAAGGCCGCAAGGTAATGCCTTTGTAGCTCAGTGGTAGAGCACTTCCTTGGTAAGGAAGAGGTCGGCAGTTCAATCCTGCTCAAAGGCTCTTAGCACAAAGCGAAGGAAATAGCGAATGGCCTAATGGATAAGTACACATTTGAAACTTTTTATAACTTAATTAAGAACTAAATAATCATGGCAAAAGAGAATTTTGACCGAAGTAAACCCCACGTTAACATTGGTACTATTGGCCACGTTGACCACGGTAAAACAACTTTAACAGCTGCTATCACT
>CAMBGA010000063.1 GCA_945866095.1 Spirosoma fluviale | reverse complement strand
ATCCAGCCACCTAAAGAGTCGCCAAAGGCTAAACTAAATCCAAAAACAATCCAAATAACAGAAATTACTCCCATGGCAATAAATGATTGCAACATAGTAGAAATTACGTTTTTATGGTTAACCATTCCACCATAAAAATAAGCCAAACCTGGTGTCATTAATAGAACTAATCCAGATGCTACAATCATCCAAGCAGTATCTCCAGTATCTAAGCCTTCCGTTGGCATTACTCCGGGAACACTCGTTAAGAACAATGCGGCTACTGCTATCGCGAGCAAAACAAGTAGCGGAATCCATGTTGGTTTTTGTGTTGTCATGTTTACAAAAGTTAAAGGTGAATCAATTGATTATTAATATTTATAGATGAAGTGTAGTCCTAAAGTTGTTTGAGATTTTTGAGCTTTACCATCTCCATCCGTAAATTGAGCTGTTTTGTATGCATCGCTTCTTAATTCAGGCTTGATTAACAAATGACCATTTGCCGCAGTGAATGTAGCTGTCAATGTAAACGATGAAACACTGGTTCCTTTACCATCCGCATCTCTTAATGCTCTGGCTCCAGAAGTATTATCAAAAACTTCATAACGGCCACCTAAACTAAATCCATCAGTAAAAGCATAGTTAGAATAAAGAGCAACTCCACCCCATGTTTTGCTATTTCCTACAGATCCACCCCCTTGGAAATCACCTGTTTGGGATCCATAAGCAGCATTCACACCCAATAAATATTTAGGTGAAATTTGATAAGAAGTCGTTAAATCAGTTAAGCTATATGATCCTGAATCATCTTTTCCTGAGGTTAAAGGAGCCGACTCGTTTGATGAAATACCATTGAAATATACATTCCAACCAGATGCCGGTGATGCAAATACTTGATATATGAATCCTTTAGATGCATTATTGTCATTTAAATTATCAACATTGTTGACCAAACCAGCCATAGCAGCAAATTTATCAGTAAAGGCATAATTAGCTTTCAATCCAATGTGATAAAATGGACCGTTGTTGAATAAATTTGACAATGAATAATTGTAATTAACTGGAGCGTCAATAACCTCATATCCAATATGGGTTCCAAATTGACCCGCTGTGAAAGTTAATTTATCACTAGCTTTCCAATTGAAATATGCTTGCTTAATAGCTAAAGCAGTTGTCCCCTTTCCTAATGGCCCGATGGCATTTCCATACTGACCCAAATCTGCATTAGGTCCGAAGGTTAAATCGACAACGACATCAGATGTTTTAGTGCTATAACCAAATTTAGTCTGAACAAGACCTAAAGAAAATTGACTCGACTTTTGATCGAATGCTCTTTCGTATCCAGAAACTCCTAGATTACTTCTGTTGGTTGGACTATTGAAGTTCAACATATAGTACGAATCTACGTAACCTGAAAATGTAAACTTTGGTGCTTCCGCTTCTTTTTCTTGGGAAAATCCACAAAAGGATACTATACCCAAAATAGCTGTAAAGATTGATTTTTTCATTTTTGATAATTTTTTAGTGTGAATAAATGCTTGACTACGAAACAAATATTGTAACAAAAAATATTATAAACAAGAAAATTGGATAAAAAATAAACTTGTTTTTAAAATATTTACAAAAAAACATCAAAAATGAGGTAATATTTAAACCTATTTTGTCTCAAATGTTAAAAAATAGTAATTTTAGAGTTTGTTTTGAATCTTATAATAAGCAATTCTTGAAATAATATAATTTTGATAAATTCATTTACCTGTAATTTGATTAGTATTATTTCAACAAAAAAAAATAGCCAACTTTCGTTAGCTATTTAAATGTTTTAAATAAAATAAAAATTATTTTATTCTGCATGAAGCCAAGATTTTTTGGCCATTAAAGTGTCTTTATCTTCTACTCGATCGGGATCCGGAACGCAGCAATCTACTGGACAAACTGCAGCACACTGTGGTTCTTCATGGAATCCTGTGCATTCCGTACATTTATCAGGAACTATATAATAAAATTCTTCTGAAATGGGTTCAATATTTGTTTTTGCATCCATAGAACTACCATCTTCTAGTTCCACTTTAGTCAAAGAGGTTCCGCCAGCCCAAGTCCATTCGATCCCACCTTCATAAATTGCAGTGTTTGGGCATTCTGGTTCGCATGCCCCACAGTTAATGCATTCTTCGGTAATTATTATCGCCATAACAATCAATATATTTTATGCAATTTACTAACATAATTTTGAATAGTATATAAATTATATGGACTAACAGAAAAAATTTAGACCTTTGTTCCATATAATACTTTAAAATATGCGCCAATCTCAGTTTTTAGAACTAATTAAATTTCTTGATCAATTTTTTGGCTCTGAAAAAAACAAGGAAAAAATAGAATTATTTATAGATAAAGCCGTCAATGAGAATCCTTGGTTTACGGATTCATTGGTTCGAACAGCTATGAATGCGATTCAAAAACAATTTTTTTCGCCTTTGGCTTGGCAAGATTTTTTTATTAAACATCCTGAAAAGGCAAAAACAAATTCTAACATTGGGTTAATTATGGCAGGGAATCTTCCTGGAATTGGCTTACATGATCTATTAATGGTATTAGCTTCTGGCCAAGTGGCCAATGTGAAATTAAGTTCACAAGACAAATCACTGATGCAATTATATGTATCGGCCATGAAAGAATTTGATCCATTAATTCCTATTCATTTTATTGATCGACTTCAGGGAATGGATGCTGTTATTGCCACAGGGAGTGACTTTTCTGGTGGATATTTTTCTCATTATTTTTCAACAACTCCTCATATTATTCGCAAAAACAGAAGTTCGCTGGCTGTTTTACGCGGGACTGAATCAGGTCATGAATTTCAAGGCTTAGCTAAGGATATATTTACTTATTACGGTTTGGGTTGTCGAAATGTTTCTACTTTATCCATACCCAAGGACTATGATTTAATCCCTTTGTTTGATGTATTGTCTAAAGAAGATTGGGTTTTAAATCATTCTAAGTATGCGAACAATTTACAATATTACCGTACTTTATATCTATTAAATCAGATTCCTCATTTTGACTTAGGCAATATTATTGTTTCGGAAAACGAGGATCTTGTTTCTCCAGTTGGTGTTTTATATGTTCATCGCTATGAAAACGAAAACTCTTTGCAAAAGTGGATTTCAGAAAGAGAAGATAAAATACAGTGTATTGTAGGTTTAAATATAGATTTTGGACAAAGTCAACAACCTGCTTTAGATGATTTCGCTGATGGAATTAATACCTATGATTTTTTAGTCAATTTAGCGTAGGCTTGAAATAAGGTAAAGGCTCCTATCGCACCGACGATCGCTCCTATAATCACATCTAACGGATAATGTGCTCCTAAATATATACGACTATATGCGATCAAAGTGGCCCATACAATGAGAATCGTTCCCATTAGCCTATTTTTGCTTACCAAATAAAATCCGATCGCCACGGCAAATGCATTAGCGGAGTGCGAGGAACAGAATCCGTATAAGCCACCGCAACCGTCTGGTAAATGTATCCAAGATTGAAATACTTCCAAATGACAGGGCCTTAAGCGTTTGAATAATGGCTTTAAAATACTGGAACTAACTTGGTCTGCGAAAATAACAGTCGATATTAAATACAAAATAGTTTTCCAAACCTTTGATTTATGCTCTTTATACAATAGATAGATCAAAAAAGCATATAGGGGAATCCAGGTTAATTTACCCGATATAATGACCATCGGCTGATCTAACCATGGTTGATGGGCCTGATTAATGAGTTGAAATAAATCACTATCCCAAGTTGGAAACATGCTTTAAAATTTAAATTCAGCCCTTATTCTTGCTATAGTCGCCTCAGCAATAGGTTTAACCTTCTTCTCGCCGATCTGTAATTTTTCTTCTATCAGTTCTGGATGTGACATATAGAAATCAAATTTTTCTCTTGCCTCTTTAAAATATTGGAGCATCAAATTAAATAAGGCTTGTTTAGCGTGCCCATACCCATATCCACCAGCTAAATAATTAGCGCGCATCTCAGCGATCTCTGATTTGCTAGCCATTAGCTGATATAATTTAAAGGTAATATCCTGATCAGGGTCTTTGGGATCTTCTAAGGCTGTTGTATCCGTTACAATTTTTTTAATTTGCTTTAGTAGCTCATTTTCTGGTAAAAAGATATCAATGTAATTGTTCAATGATTTGCTCATTTTCGCACCATCAACGCCAGGGATTGTCATCACTTCTTCATTAATTTTAGCCTCAGGAAGAACAAAAATATCTTTATTATATTTCTTATTGACCGAATTGGCAATATCGCGCGTCATTTCAATATGTTGTCTTTGGTCTTTGCCAACCGGTATAATTTGTGCATCATATAGAACGATATCAGCGGCTTGTAACACAGGATATGTAAATAAACCAGCATTTACATCGGATAATTTTTCTGATTTGTCCTTAAAACTATGTGCGTTTGCCAACATTGGAAATGGGGTAAAGCAGTTTAAATACCACATTAATTCAGTATGGTATGGAGCTAGTTTTGACTGTCGATAGAAATAATTTTTTTCTGTATCAAAACCAAAGGCTAACCAGGCGGCTGCTATCGATAAGGTATTATTGCGTATACTTTCCCCATCTTTTAGTGATGTTAACGTATGCAAGTCAGCAATGAATAAAAAAGAATCGTTGCCAGGCTGCTTAGATAATTCTACGGCTGGGATAATCGCACCTAAAATATTTCCTAAATGGGGTTTTCCAGAAGCCTGAATGCCCGTTAAAATCCGCATAGCTTATTTAAATAATTTATGCAAAAATCAATAAAATAGACCGAAACTCCAAGCAAATTGTTCTTGGGCATTCAAGCAAAATTTACTAATTTCGTTTTAACGATCTCACCCATTTTCCATGTCACTCAACCCTAGCCTTTTGAAGTTTTTATTGGATTTAAAATCCAACAATTCCCGTGAATGGTTTGGTGAGAATAAAGCTTTTTATACAGATTTGAAAATAAAATTTGAGGAATTTGTAGCCCAACTTATCCTAGAATTTGGGGAATTTGAAAATTTAGATGGAGTTCAAGTAAAAAATTGTACCTATCGCATTAATCGGGATGTCCGATTTTCTAAAAATAAAGATCCATACAAAACTTGGTTTTCAGCTAGTTTTTCTGAGGGTGGTCGTAAATCTGGGTTTATGGATTATTACTTGCATATAGAGCCCAACGGTAAATCTTTTTTAGGCGGTGGCATGTATAACCCAAGCCCAGACCAAATAGCAAAATATCGACAGGAAATAGATTACAACGCAGAGAGTCTACGAAAAATCATTGGTTATCCGCTGTTTGTAAAAACATACGGTGAGGCACAGGGAGAAAGCTTAAAAAATACGCCAAAAGGTTTTGATGCCATGCATCCCGATGCGGATTTACTGAAGGTAAAAACAATGTTCTTTTGGCATCATTTTACAGATGCTGAAGTGACTTCGGATCAGTTTGTTGATTTGGTGATTAAAAAAGCTAAAGTACTAAAGCCCTATTTAGATTTCTTGAATGCCACTTTTTTTGATAAAGAACCTTTTCTAAAAGTTTAATTTTTATATGCAATTTTCCCATTTACATAATCATTCCCAGTTTTCTTTATTAGATGGTGCATCTAAGATTTCTTCCATGTTTAAAAAAGCAAAGGAAGATAATATGCCTGCCGTCGCTATTACAGATCATGGAAATATGTTTGGGGTTTTTCAATTTGTGGCTGAAGCGGGAAAGCATGGAGTCAAGCCCATCGTAGGTTGTGAGTTTTATTTGGTCACAGACCGGCATAAACAAGTTTTTACTAAAGAGTTAAAGGATAAAAGATATCATCAATTATTTTTGGCTAAGAATCCAGAGGGATATCAAAATCTGATCAAATTATGTTCTCTGGGTTTTATGGAGGGTATGTATTCAAAATATCCCAGGATCGATAAGGAATTAGTCTTAAAATATCATAAAGGGCTCATTGCAACAACCTGTTGTCTAGGAGCCAGTGTCCCTCAAGCCATTTTACGTGCCGGAGAAGATGAAGCTGAAAAGGAATTTAAATGGTGGTTGGATTTATTTGGTGAGGATTATTATGTGGAGGTTCAAAATCATCACATTCCAGAACAACAAGTTGTCAATGAAGTTTTATTGCGGTTTGCGAAAAAATATAATGTTAAGGTTATAGCGTCTAATGATAGTCACTATTTAGATCAAAAAGACGCAAATGCGCATGACATTTTGTTGTGTATTAACACCGGGGAAAAACAATCAACACCAAGTTATAAAGACATAGAAGGTGATTTTGATATGAAAGGAAAGCGTTTTGCTTTTTATAATGATCAATTTTATTTTAAAACGACTCAGGAAATGACTGACCTTTGGTCACATATTCCCGAGGCGATTGACAATACCAATGAAATTGTGGGCAAGGTTGAAATTCTGGAATTAAAAAAAGATGTTTTACTACCTAATTTTACCATTCCCTCTACTTTTTTAAGTCAAGATGATTTCTTGGAGCATTTGACCTTGGAGGGTGCTAAAAAGAGGTATGTTGATATTTCTATTGTGGTAGAGGAGCGGATAAAATTTGAATTACATACCATTAGAACCATGGGATTTGCGGGTTATTTTCTAATTGTAGCTGATTTCATTAATGCAGGCAAGGATTTAGGAGTTTACGTTGGCCCTGGAAGAGGTAGTGCGGCTGGTTCTGTAGTTGCTTATTGTTTAGGAATTACGAACATAGATCCCATCAAATACAATTTACTTTTTGAACGTTTTTTAAATCCGGATCGTAAATCACTTCCCGATATTGACACGGATTTTGATGATGAAGGCCGACAAAAGGTAATTGATTATGTGGTAGAAAAATATGGTCGAAATCAAGTTGCCCATATTGCCACCTATGGCACAATGGCGGCTAAAATGTCGTTGAAAGATGTGGCTCGTGTATTAGACTTGCCTTTATCAGAGTCGAATGCCTTGGCTAAATTAGTTCCAGAAAGACCTAAGATTACATTAGAACGTATTTTTAATGCTTCATTGACCGGTGATGGCAGTTTGGCGGATCGAGAAAATTTAAGTTCAGATGAATTAGAGCAGGTAAAGCAATTGAGGCAAATAAAATCTTCAGGTGGCTTACCTTCAAGAGTCATTGAATCAGCTATGATTTTGGAAGGTTCTGTCAGAGGAACCGGAATACATGCGGCAGGCATCATTATTGCCCCTCATGATTTAACGGATATCATGCCTGTGGCAACTTCCAAGGATGTTAGTTTATTAATTACTCAGTTTGATGGCTCCGTGATTGAAAATGCGGGAGTTATTAAAATGGACTTTTTGGGTTTAAAGACTTTGTCAATCTTAAAAGAGTCGATTCGACTCATTGAACAAAATCATAAAATCACAATTGACTTAGACGCGATTCCTTTAGATGATGCGCTCACCTTTGAAATGTATCAGAGGGGGGAAACGAATGCTACTTTCCAATTTGAATCTGCAGGGATGCAAAAGCATTTAAGGGACTTAAAACCAGATCAATTTTCGGATTTAATTGCCATGAATGCTTTGTTTAGGCCAGGTCCTATGGTCTATATTCCAAATTATATTGCTAGGAAACATGGTCGGGAGAAAATTGAATATGATGTTCCAGAAATGGAGGAATATTTGAGTGATACGTATGGCATTACGGTATACCAGGAGCAGGTAATGCAACTTTCTCAAAAATTGGCCAATTTCACCAAAGGTGATGCCGATGTGTTGCGTAAGGCCATGGGAAAGAAAGATAAACCGACCATTGACAAAATGAAGGGTAAGTTTATTGACGGTGGGCTTTCAAACGCGCACCCTCCAGACAAATTAGAAAAGATTTGGACGGATTGGGAGTCATTTGCCGAATATGCATTTAATAAATCTCACTCTACTTGCTATGGATTAGTCGCCTATCAAACGGGGTATTTAAAAGCCAATTATGCCCCAGAATATATGTCGGCCGTATTGTCGAATTCATTAGGCAATATCGAGAAGATTACATTTTTCATGGATGAATGTAAACGAATGGGCTTAAGTTTATTGGTTCCTGATGTGAATGAGTCATCTCGATCTTTTGCAGTCAATAAAAAAGGTCAAATCAGGTTTGGCTTAGGAGCTATTAAAGGGGTGGGTGAAGCGGCAGTAGATTCTATCGTAGAAGAAAGACAAGCGAGAGGTGAATATAGAGATATTTTTGATTTTGTGGCTCGTATTAATAGCCGCCAGGTCAATAGAAGATGTTTGGAATCCTTGGCATTAGCTGGTGCCTTTGACTGTTTTAGTGATATTCAACGATCACAATTTTTCGCGACCGACAATGAGGGAATTACGTTTATCGAAAAGATTGTCCGTTATTCAGCCAAAATTTCTGAATTGAAAGCAACAGCTACGCAATCGTTGTTTGGAGAACTAGGAGCTGGCACAGGAAATGATATATCCATGCCTAAAATTCCTGTATCTGAGCCATGGTCGGTTATGGAACAACTGAAAAATGAGAAAGAGGTGGTTGGCGTTTATATTTCAGGGCATCCCTTGGATGAATATAAAATTGAAATTCAAAATTTTTGTAATTCTAATTCGGGCTTATTGGAATCTAGACCAAACATCGTACAGTCTTTTGCGGGTATTGTGACCAAAATAAATGTAAGGACTTCTGGTAATGGAAATCAGTTTATGATTTTTACCTTAGAAGATTATGCCGGAAATTATGAATTTGCATTATTTGCCAAAGACTTCATACAATTTGAAAGGTTTATTGCCCAGGATCGATTATTATATATTCAAGGATCTTATCAGTTGAAAAATAAGCATACCGACCAAATGGTTTTCAAAATTCAGTCGATTGAACTATTGACAGAACTTTTAGAAGAGCGTACGAAAGAACTTCGCTTGCGTTTAAATTTATCTTATTTGAATTTGGAGACAGTTGATTATTTGGAAGATTTATTTGATCAATATAAAGGGAACAAAAAAGTCATTTTAGAAGTTTATGATGAACAAGATCGTGTTCAACTGGATTTCCTCTCTAGAAAAGTTCAATTAACGATAAATAAAGCTTTAGTTACCGATTTGAGTAAGGTTGAAAACATAGGTTTTAAATTAATTATTTAATTTTTTTTGATGAACGATTTGTTTATCAGTATTTGTTATAATTTTGAATTTTAAAATATAAATCAAACAATGGGAAAATACGTAGAAGCAACAGATGCAAATTTTCAAGAGTTAATAGGTACCGATACTCCTGTGTTAGTCGATTTTTGGGCTGAATGGTGCGGTCCTTGTAAAATGATTGGTCCAATCGTGGAAGAATTAGCGGGAGAAGTAGAAGGCCAAGCCATCGTAGCGAAGATGAATGTAGATTTAAATTCAGCTGTTCCAGCTTCCTTTGGTATCCGCTCAATTCCTACACTAATGGTCTTTAAAAATGGTGAAATGGTAGAGAGACTGGTCGGTGGAAATATCCCCAAATCGGTCTTGTCTGAAACGCTTTTAAAGCATGTTTAGGATTTAATTTCCTTTTCAACTTCATGGGTAGCCTGTAAAATTATTTTGCAGGCTATTTTTATTTCTTTTTTTGTGATGATTAATGGAGGAGCTATGCGGAGTGAATTATTGCAAAATAAAAACCAATCGGTAATTAATCCACTTTTAAGACATTTTGCGATGATTTTTTGAATGATTTCAAAATTTTCATATTCTACGGCAATCATTAATCCTACAGCTCTAACTTCCTTAATCAAAGGATGTACCAATAGGCTTTTAAATAATTGGCTTTTTGGGGGTATATCGACCAATAAATTTTCGTCAATAATATAGTTAAGTGTAGCTAATGATGCGGCACAATTAACTGGATGACCTCCAAATGTTGTTATATGGCCTAAAACCGGGTTGAAACTTAGTGATTTCATTATTTTTTCATGGGCTATAAAGGCGCCAATAGGCATTCCTCCCCCCATTCCTTTAGCTGTTAGAAGAACATCAGGTACGATTTCCATCGACTCATAGGCCCAAAAAGTCCCCGTTCTGCCAAATCCCGTTTGAATTTCATCCACAATTAACAAGGTTTCTGTCTCATCGCAACGCTTTCTTAACGCTTTGAAATAAGATTTTGAGGCTTGTCGCACTCCCGACTCCCCTCCTATTATTTCGATTATGATCGCTGCAGTCTTATGATTTATGTGAACTAAATCATCTTCATTTCCATAGGTAATATGTGTAATATTAGGCAATAAAGGTCTAAACGAATTCTTGAAATTTTCATCTCCAGCCAATGATAATGCCCCTTGGCTACTTCCGTGATAGGCATTAATACAAGATATAAAATCAGTTCTTCCAGTATACCTTTTAGCCATTTTCATAGCACCTTCTACTGCCTCAGTCCCTGAATTGGTAAAATATACTTGATTTAATATGGATGTTTTTGTTGAATTAACTAATGCCTGAGCGAGCAAGACTTGTGGCGATTGTATATATTCGCCATAAACCATTAGATGCATGTATTTATCTAATTGTTTTTTTATGGCTGATATGATCTTTTTATTTCGGTGGCCTACATTTGATACAGCAATGCCAGAAATTAAATCAATATAGGACTTGCCCTCTTGATCATATAAATAGATGCCTTTCGCTTTGACAATTTCCAATGCCAAAGGACTATCTGAAGTAGGTGCTAAAAATTTTTGAAAAAGTTGTCGGTTTGTAAAACTCCTCATAAGGTAAAATTACAATGTTCTCGCTATTTTTACTAAGTCAATTATCTAAAATATATACCACTTATCACTTTATCAGTTTACTGATTAATAAAGTATCTATTTTTGTTTATGTATAAATATTTAATACTTCTTTTTTGTTTGGTATCCATCCATACTTTTAGCCAAACCGTCAGCGGTTTCGTAAAAGATAATAATGGTGATGCGCTACCATTTGCTACCGTTTGGGTATCAGATTTAAACAAGGGTACTTTGGCCAATGAAGATGGAAAATATGCAGTGCAAGTCCCCATAGGAAATCATGAGTTAGTGTTTCGGTTTTTGGGGCATAGTCCATATTCAAAAAAAGTTAACATTGAAAAAAGTACGGATAAAATAGAAATAAATGTTGTTCTAGAGGAACAAGCAGTTTCGTTAGCGGAAGTTAATGTAGGAGGTTTAAAAGAGGATCCAGCGATTGGCATTATGCGTAGAATGATTTCGATGGCTCCATTTCATACAAAGGAAGTAGATCAATATAGCGCTAAAGCCTATGTTAAAGGGGTTGGCAAAATTACTTCAATTTCGAAAATGATGAATGCGTTGGTTGGCAAAAAAATGGAAAAGGAAGCAGGAATTAAGGTGGGTTCTACTTATTTATTAGAAGGGATAAATCAAGTTATTTATCAAAAGCTTAATAAAATAACGGAAAAAGTATTGTCAAATCGTAACAATTTACCGGCGATATTGAGAAATGCGGATGCGCCAAATTTACGTGTGACTCAAACTAATTTCTATTCGCCTAAAATTTGGGGTTATTTAATTTCCCCTGTAGCACCCAATGCGTTTCAGTTTTATAAATTTGCTTATATCGGTAGTTTCACGGTCAATGGTCAAACCATTAGTAAAATTCAAATCACTCCTAAGTCTAGCTACCAGGATTTGTTTGAAGGGGTAATTTCTGTGGTCGAAGATACTTGGAGTATATATTCCTTCAGTTTAAATTTTAAAAACTCATCGGGTTTATTTAGGATGCAACAACAAAATTCATTGTTCCAAGGTGTTTGGATGCCCATAAATTATGATGTTAATATTAATTTTGATGCGATGGGCTTTGGTGCCACATTTCGATACATTACGCAAATAAAGGAATATAAAATCAAGGTAAACCCAGTTCTCGTGGTTAAACCGAATATCATTGAAGAGCGTTTAAATAAATCTTTAGCGAAAGAAATAGATCGAGAAAAAGTTAAAGACCCTAAATTCGCATTGTCCTCAGAAGTAACTAGAAATAAATTAAAGAAGATTTTGCGGCAAGTAGCTAAGGATGAAAAGTCGGAATTTTTAGAGAAATCAGAAGAAAAAGAAATATTTACTTCGGATTATGTATTTGAGGTTGATTCAATGGCTTCTAAACATGACGAATCTTTCTGGGTTTCTGAACGTCAAGTTCCACTTACTGAAGCGGAGGTAATCGGTTATAAACAAGCCGATAGCCTTCAGTTATTAGATAGGGATAAGTTGACAAAGGATTCATTAAGAAACTTGCCTGTATTTCGCTGGACTGATTTGATAACTGCTCGTACCTATTTTTACGAAAAGAGGAATTTGGGTCCAAGTTTAAGGTTAGGTTCTTTGTCTGGAGGCTTTAATCCAGTTGACGGATATGTTATTCAAAGAAATATTGAGTTTCGACATTCATTTAGTTTATCTAATTTTTATTCTATCAATGCTAATATTCGATATGCTTTAGCCCGAAAGGCATTTAATGGAGATTTTGGTTACACAAGAAATTTTGATGAAAATAGGCGGCGTTTAAGCTTGGGAGCTGGAAGTAATGTGTATCAAATAAATCCTACTAATCCAGTTTCGGAATCCTACAATAAGTTTTACGCGCTATTATTAAATGAAAATTTTCTGAAATTATATCAGAAGAATTTTTTGAATGTGGGTTATGAATACCAAGTATCTTCTAAAATTCGATTGAGTGGATTTTTAGAATATAGGCATCGCAAAGGTCTATCTAATCATGTTGATCAAGGATTTTTTAGCAATTCTACCTTTTTTACTTCGAACAATCCATTGAATAATGAATTAGGGAACATCTCACTCCAAGACAATAAACAATTTTATACTAGATTTAATATGCGTTGGCAGCCATTATCTAGTTGGCGAAGATTTAATCAAGTCCGGCGATTATCTAATAATGAGGGTCCTACTTTCAATCTACAAATGGAAAATGGTATCATCGATCACCCTTTTTCTAAAATTAGTATCAGTGCCAATCAATCTATTTCGCTCAATCGTTTTGGTCGGTTAAGTTATTTTATTAATTATTCTCAGTTCTTAGAGAAACCAACCTCTTTTTTAGATTATCAGCATTTTAAAGGAAATGATTTGGATGTGGTAGGTGCTGATCGGCGAATGTTTTATGCTTTGCCCAATTATTTGTTTAGTACAAGTAGTTCACATATAAGAACTCATATTCATTGGGAGCCCCGTAAATTATTCTTTTCGCAAATTAATTTGCTTAATCTATATGGAATAAGGGAACATGTGGGATATAATTATTTGAAAATTTATGCCCCTATTTATAAACAAGATTATCACGAAATTTCATACGGGATAAGCGGTATAGCTAAAATTATCTCTTTAGATGTTGTTTATCCGATGGGTAATTGGGTTCCTGAAAGGCTGAAATTAGTTTTCAGATTACCTTTTTAATTGTTTTTTCAGGGGCTATTCCTTATTTTTGTGACAAATTTATTTAGAATAATATAAATACAGATTTATGAATTCAATTGTTTATTTAGTTCCTGCTTTTGGTTTAGTGGGTTTGCTGTACACAGCGTGGAAATTTAGTTGGG
>CAMBGA010000062.1 GCA_945866095.1 Spirosoma fluviale | reverse complement strand
CCATCACGCACATCCGGCAAAGCACGAGAAACAATAACCGACATCGAGTAATCGATGTACGCCCCTCTCATTTCATCTTCGATGTTGATTGGGATTATATTAGAATTTAATGACATAAATAATGGTTTGATTCTATGAACAATCCAACACGATAAAATCTATTTTTAAGATTTTAATAGGATTTTCCAATAGTTACAAATATCATAAATTCCCTTAATTTTTCCAAGAAATAATGCATCAAATTATTCGTTTTTTTAGGTAGGAAAAAACCATTTATATAGATTTGCAGTTAACAATCTTTATTTAGAAATACATATCCTTTGAAAAAACCGTTGGCACATTCGTTCCTATGTTTGATCCTCCTCGCTTTGGGTTCATTTCAGGTATTTGGCCAGCAAATCATTCGATCTCCCTATCTGCAAATGCTTAGTGACAAATCAGTCCAAATAAGGTATAGAACAAACCAAGCGATCAATAGTGAAATTCAAATAAGTTCCGATGGCAAAACATTTAACAGAATAAAAAAATCGACCCAAAACAATACCGAACACTTAGTCCTAATCGATTCATTATCAGCTTCTAGTACATACTTTTACCGCATACGCTTAACAACAACACAATTTGCTGGCGACTCAACTTACTTCTTCAAAACAGCTCCGGCCATTGGCTCCCTAGAAAAATTTAGCGTTTGGTCCATCGGCGATATGTATCCTGGAGCTTATCAAAAAAATGTGTATGAAGGCTTCAAAAAGTTTATAGGAAATAAATATACCAACCTATTCCTGACCCAGGGCGATAATGTTTATGGGGGTGGTTCGGATGATGATTTTCAGACCAATTTCTTTCAAATATATCAAAATGGTCCTTTATTAAAGCAATCAGCACTATTTCCTACCGTTGGAAACCACGATTATGATATATATCCTAAAAACCAAGACCATCCCGACATGGCCTATTTTCAGAACTTCACCCTACCTACGAAGGGAGAATTAGGGGGTTTAGCCTCTGGATCTGAAGCTTATTATTCCTTCGACTACGGCAATACCCACTTTATTTGCCTTGATTCTTATGCATATGGAAAAGACAATAAGCGTATTTTCGACGGGCCTTCAGACCAATTAACCTGGCTTAAAAATGACTTGAAATCCACTAAGCAACTTTGGAAAGTCGTATTTTTCCATTATCCCCCTTATACCAAAGGCACCTACGATTCCGATTTGGTTCCTGATTTAATTAACTTAAGAGCCATTTTACCCAAAGTATTTGATGAATTTAATGTGGACCTAGTGCTCACCGGGCATAGCCACGTCTTTGAAAGAAGTAAACCCCTGAAAAACCAATATGGTCTATCGTCGGAATTTAACAAATCCGTCCATTGGCCCCAAAGCTCAAATGGACGGTATGATAAATCTGCCAACTCGTGCCCCTACCTCTTCTCAACGAGCAATACGGAAAAAAATGGGGTTATTTATGTGGTCAATGGTGTAGGCGGAGGTCCTGGGACACTAAGATATGGAGTCACTCACCCTGTGATGGAATATAGCCTAGCGGGCCAAGCAGGGTCCTTTTATTTTGAAATTGATGGCAAAAGATTGGACGCTAAATTTATTAACGAAGAAGGAAATGTATTAGATCAATTCACTGTTTTTAAAGACCTTAGTCTAAAAGCTCCTAGTACCCAAACGATCAATTACTTCGATAAATTAGAGCTTTCAGCCACTTGGACCGGCGAATATATTTGGTCCAATGGAGATAAAACAAAAAATATCAAAGTTAGCCCAACTGAAAATACCGTATTTAAAGTATCTGATCCACAAAATTGCTTTCAAGAATCATTTGACATCAAAGTCAACCCTCCCCTTTCTATTCAGAATGTAGAAGAGTCGGTCAATATCCCTTTTGAATCGCTAACCATTTATGACCTTATAGGTCGTAAAACAAAGGAATTTAAGCAAAATGGGACAATCAATAAAGAATTGATTTCTGAATTAAATCCAGGTTTGCATATTTTGATATACCAACAAAATGGGCAAGAAAAGTCAATGAAAATCAGGACTAATTCCTTTTAGAAGAAGATTCCCGCACCATTAATTGAGTCTTTAAAACTTCAACCTTAGGTTTCAAATCCTCTCCTTTGTGGTTAATTTGGTCTAATAAGAGCTCTACCGACAAGCGGCCAATCTCCTCTAATGGTTGTGAAACCGAAGAAATCGAAGGAGAAACAATGGAACAAATAGGCTCGTTGTTAAAACTTACTATTTTTACTTCTTCTGGCACTGAAATATTTAAACCACGCAAAGCCACCAAAACACCTAAGGCCAATCGGTCAGAAACTACTAATATTCCATCCGGTCGGTTTTTGTCTTTCATTAACTCCTGCGTACAAAGAGTCGCTGAATCTTGAATATAATCTGAGTGTATAATTAGCTTTAAATCTTCTTTGACACCCGACTCAGCTAATGCTCTTAAATAGCCTGATATCCGCTGATTACTAACGGATACATTTTTAGGCCCGGCAAGGAAAGCAATCCGCTTACAGCCCGCTAACAATAAATGCTTAACCGCCTCATAAGCTGATTGTTCATTGTCAACCATCACTTTAGACGCATGAATTTCATCACTATCCCGATCAAAAAATACTAAGGGAATCCCCCGTCTTTGCAAACGGGTTAAATGATCTAAATTCACCGTTTCCCGGGACAAAGAAATAATAATTCCTTCTACCTGACCTCTAGATAAATTCTGAATATTAATCAATTCCCGCTCGTAAGATTCCTGCGTCTGCGTAATCAACAAACTATATCCGGCTGCAATAGCCGCTTCCTCAATTGATTTTAAAACCGTAGAAAAAAAGTAATAGCCCAGGTCAGGAACTATCACACCTAAGGTTTTAGTCTTACTCTTCACTAAACTTGTGGCTAAAACATTGGGCTGATAATCTAACTCTAAAGCTAAATCAACCACCATTTTTTTAGTATCAGGATGAATATCTGGCAAATCCCTCAAGGCCCTCGACACCGTAGCCACCGAAATGTTCAGTCGCTTAGCAATGTCTTTGATGGTTACCTGATGACGCATATGATGAAAATTTTAGCAAATTTACATTATAATCATTCAATTAAACTACTCTTTAGATACTGATAATTTAACGGTAGAATGTCCTGCCAACTGACCTAATGGGGGATTGTTTTTGGTCACACTAATTTCAATTAATTGATAATCTGGGCAAATTAATTGAATTTTATCAACGATTTGTTCGCAAATAGTCTCTAATAAATCCACTGGATTTTGCATGATTTCCGAACAAATTGAATAAAGAACACCATAATCAATGGATTGTTCTAAATTTTCCGAAAAACTAAGCGTTGAAATTCGATCCACAGAAACACTTAAGGTAAATTCATTCCCAAGAATACGCTCCTCCGGAAACAATCCATGAAATGAAAAGAATTTTATATTTTCTAATTTAATCTGCCAAACACGCATCTAGATTAATTTATGTCCCCGATTTTACCCTTGGGGCCAGTAGATTTAGCATAAGCAGCTAAAACTTTATTTAAGGTAGGTAAACCGTCATCTACTGTAGTTGAAGCTGATAAATCAGAAGTAGTCAATTTCTTTTTTGAAGTGAGATTCTTTTTAGTGGCAGATTTTGCTTGTTTGATTTTCGGTAAATCACTCTTTTCCTTCGCATTAGCCACTGATTTAGACTTCTTAACTGCAATCGCCTTTTTAACGATTAATTCCTCTTTCGCTGGCTTTTCAGTGGGTAAAACTTCTTTTACTTCATTTTTCAAGACTTCCCATGAACTTAATTGGCTTAAAGTTAAATTGGCCACCGACGACAATTGTCGAGCTATTTCACGCTGAGCTTCTTTTAATGTTTTTAACCCTCGCTCCTGCTCTTTTAATTCCTGGCTAGCACCCATTAGCAATTGCTTCTTTTCAGACTCAGCTAAAAATTTAATTTTCTCCGCTTCTTTTGTGGCGTCTTCAATGATTTTTTTTGAATGTTTTTGGGTATTTATTTTTTGTTCCTCTGCCTCTTGCGCCATTTTGATTTTCCAATTCTCCTGCGCTTCCTCAGCCATTTTCATCGCACGAAATAAAGAGGACTCCAACTCTCGTAAGCGTTGAATTTCAGTTTCTAAATCACCCACTTTGGACTCCAATTTTTCAATCGTATGCTGAACAGAAACCTCATAAGCATTCACATTTTGCACATATTCATTTACCTCAGATACATCATATCCGCGAAATGATTTTGAAAACGCTACGTCTGGAATTTGCTTTTTATCACTCATATAACTGCTAAAATAAATAAAATCTTTAATGTATTTTCCAAATGGAAATATTTTTATCATCTGAAGCTGAAACCAAATAATCTTGATAGGTTGACCATAGCAATTTATTCACCGAATTTTTATGGGAGCCATATCGGGGTGCGTCAATCACCTTTAACAAGGCCAAATCATTTGCACTCCATATTTTGATCGTTTTGTCCATACTGGCAGTCGCAAAAAATTGTTGATCGGGACTTATCACTACATCATGAATGGCATAAATATGAGCCGCGACTTCTTGGACTAAATAACTCTTTTCTCCATTTAATGACCAACGTTTTAACTTAGCATCTCGGCCAACAGAAAGTAAATAATTAAACGACTCCTCATAAGTCATTGAAAACACAGATAGTTCGTGGGCCAGCCATGCATGTTCCAATTCAAAATTCTTGTTGAAAACTCGAATAAATCCATCACTAAATCCTATGGCTATTTTATCTTGGCCCAGCAAACAAAATTTACGCGCACTTTTATCCCCCGATTTAATATGCTTAATGATTTGTAGGCTTTCTTTATCAATCACCGATATCAAGCCATGATCATGTGCCACCCAAACTTGATTTCCCCAAAAACAAATATCAAAGATAGCCTTCTTAGGCATGGCAATAGAAAATACTCGGCTCTGGTCACTGATTTGAACCCCATGGACTCCTTCAAAATTTTGCCCCACCCAAAAAATATCTGATGATCTATCCAATTTCAAGCAATAAACGGAACCCTCTATATGTGCCAAAACCTTACCCACATCAGGCTTCTGTAAATTCCATTCGACCACCCAACCATCCGAACCCGCAGAATATATAAAATGGGGTTCCCTACCCTCTTCCAAAGAATAAATGGGGGCCTTATGTCCTGAAAAAGTGTCAATTCTTTGTATTTCCAAGATTTTGACTCAGCGAGTAAAATTTAAAAAAATAATTAATTACAAAAATGATAATTTTACAAGCAAATACATTCATTCATGCCTCAAATTTCATCTAAATCATTCGCATTATCTTCCACTTCATTGCAATGGATGATTTGGGAAATTACTGAGGACCTGCCCTTTTTTCAAACCTTTCCCGAAAATTGGGTCGCCAATAAGCATCTTGAAAATACTGCGTCGCAAAAAATAGTCGAATCAACAGCCGCTAGATTTTGCCTTTGGAACGTATGCCAACAAATTTCAAAGGGTCCGTGGGATTTAAGAAGGGATGACCGAAATAGACCCTATTTTAATCAATCCGATTATCACATTTCACTAAGTCATTCGTTTCCATTTGTAGCTGCAGTCATTAGCCATAAAAAACCAGTAGGGATCGACCTTGAACGCTTTGGCAGACAAGTTGAGAAAATTGGCCCTCGATTTTTATCCGCTGAAGAATGGAATCGTTGGCAAAATTCACACGCCGATTTAACAAAGGCTTGGGCTTGTAAAGAGGCTGTTTATAAGGCGATGGGCGTTCCAGGTTTAGCGTTCCAACAAGATATCCAACTACCATCTTTTGCTAACAATCCATTTGAAATACGCGTTAAAGATAAAAAAATAACGATTAGCATGGAAGAATTTGAACATTTTGCATGCTCTATCGCCATCGAAAACTAGTCAAGAGACGCAATTAAATCAGTCAATTCAGCCTTGTAATCTTCATCGCCCGACTTCTCATAGGCCATGATTAAATTACGCAATACTCGACGAATAATCTCTAAATTAGAGCATGGATTATAATAGATATCATTAGGCGTTAGGTTTAATTGAGCCAAATAATTGTCAATGTCAACCCGATTGAAAATCAACCCCTTGTTAAACACATTAATGTAAAACTGAATTTCTTTCTGTTTATAGGTCAACACGAACAAATTAGGCAAGTTTACGCCATAGATAGGGTAACCCAACTTCTGAGCTATCCACATATAAATCACACAAAGGCTAATTGGGTTTCCTTTTTTGGATTCTAACACGACATTTAAAAATGAGTTATTTGCCGCGTGGAAATTTTTTGTATTAGCACCAAATTTCAATTGGTCAAAAATCACCCCATTCAACACCTTGACTTGGTCCATCGGATGTAAATTCTCCCTAATTTGAGGCCAAACATCAAAATACAATTGTTCCATTTCCTGCTTTAAAGCCGTAAAAGAATAATCAGGAAAACGATAAGTAGCTATGATCCACATACCTTCCAATAAATCCATAGCCCCGCCCTGCTTCCAATGCATCAATTTGCTTTTCATGGATTCCAATTGGAAATCATGAATTAAGTTTTCGATTTTTACTTGCAATATTGGATTCAAACTAAGATTTTCCCATTCAGATTCAAGAATTGGAATGATGGCTGGTCCCAAGGTTCGAATCTTGTCCTCAACCATTTGAACAACTTCTTGATCGGAGTCGTCCATCAATTGAATCATCGCTTTAATCGCTGGCTCAGTCATTTTTGGAATAATTAGTTCAAAAATATAGACTATTCGCATTAAATCAAAAAAGTTTACCTATAAGACCTCACAATAAATGTTTTAACGCATAATTTTTTTAAAGGGGAAAATCGACCTAAATTTGTCATTGATTTAATCTGAAAAGAAACAAATGAATATTTTAATTACTGGCGGCGCAGGATTTATTGGTTCACACACCTATGTTGTTCTAAAGGAAAATGGGTTTAACCCCATCATCATAGACAATTTCTCTAACTCCTCCACTCATGTCATTCAGCAATTAGAAACCATTTGCCAATCGGCCGTAGTTTACTATCATCTAGATGTCAATGACCCAAATACCTACGATCAGGTATTTAATGAACATAAAATAGATGGCATTATTCATTTTGCTGCTTCAAAAGCCGTGGGTGAATCCGTTGAAAATCCCTTAAAATATTATAAAAACAATGTGGCTTCCACGATTTTACTCTTGGAGAAAATGCAGGAATACCACGTTAAAAATCTTGTTTTTTCAAGCTCCTGTACCGTTTATGGCCAACCAGCCGAACTTCCAGTCACTGAAAAATCACCCGTGCAAGTAGCTATTTCTCCTTACGGAAATACCAAACAGATGTGTGAAGAAATCATTGCGGATACGACCCAAGCATCCAAGGATTTAAAAGCCATTTCACTACGCTACTTTAACCCGATTGGTGCCCACAAAAGTGCATTAATAGGCGAATTACCATTAGGTCCCCCAGCTAATTTAATTCCTTATTTAACCCAATCTGTTGCAGGATTAAGGGGTCCACTTCAAGTTTTTGGTACCGACTACCCCACTCCTGATGGTTCTGCGGTCAGAGACTATATTCATGTTTGTGACTTAGCAGAGGCACATGTAAAAGCGTTGAAACACCTTTTAGAACAAAAAGAGGCTTCTTCTTACTATGATTTTTTCAACATAGGTACTGGAGATGGAACTTCCGTTTTACAAATCATTCAAGCATTTGAAAAGACCACAGGAGAGAAAGTAAATTATGAATTAAAACCGCGGAGGTCAGGCGATATAACCGCTGTTTATGCAGCCATTGGAAAATCAAAAGACGTATTAGGTTGGCAGTCAAAAAGAAGTTTAGAAGAATCCTTAAAAGATGCATGGGCTTGGCAAAAAGCCTTATTATAAGTATATGAAAAAAATTGTAATCACAGGAGGCGCAGGATTTATTGGCTCACATGTTATTCGTTTATTTGTCAACAAATACCCTGAATACCAAATCTATAACCTAGATGCGCTTACGTATGCTGGGAATTTGGCGAATAATGAAGATGTGGCCACAGCTTCAAACTACCATTTTATTAAAGCTGATATCACGGATGCAGAGGAAATAGACCAACTTTTTGCCACATATAAATTTGACGGAGTTTTGCATTTGGCGGCGGAATCGCATGTCGACAGATCCATTACGGATCCATTGGCCTTCGTGAAAACCAATGTTTTGGGCACTGCTAATCTTTTACAAGCAGCTAAAAAACATTGGAATGGGCAATATGAAGGTAAACGATTTTACCACATATCCACCGACGAGGTCTATGGTGAATTGCATAATCCTGATGAGTTTTTTCTTGAAACCACCCCATACGATCCTAGATCACCCTATTCGGCCTCAAAAGCAAGTTCAGATCATTTTGTTAGGGCCTTTCATGAGACGTATGGCTTGCCAACAGTCATCACCAATTGCTCCAATAACTACGGACCCAATCACTTTCCTGAAAAATTAATTCCCTTAATGATTCATAATATCATGCATAATAAACCATTACCAGTGTATGGAAAAGGCGAAAATGTGCGGGATTGGTTGTTTGTTATTGACCATGCAAGGGCTATTGACACCGTATTTCACGATGGGAAAATTGGCGAAACCTACAACATAGGTGGATTTAACGAGTGGAAAAATATCGATTTAGTACATCTTTTATGTAAAATAATGGATGAAAAATTAGGCAGACCAACGGGCACGTCGACCCAATTAATTACCTACGTTACTGACCGAGCCGGACATGACTTGAGGTATGCAATTGATTCGAATAAAATCATGAAAGAGCTGGGCTGGCAGCCATCACTCCAATTTGCTGAAGGGTTGGAAAAAACGGTTGATTGGTATTTAACCAACGAAAAATGGCTCAATGAAGTCACTTCAGGTGACTATCAAAAATATTATACAAACATGTATCAAGGCAGATAAATATGAAAGGAATCATTTTAGCCGGAGGTTCTGGCACTCGACTTCATCCATTAACATTAGCTGTAAGTAAGCAATTAATGCCTATTTATGACAAACCGATGATTTATTATCCGCTATCGATTTTGATGCTTGCGGGTATAAAAGAGATTTTAATCATTTCCACGCCGCATGATTTGCCCAATTTTGAGAAATTATTAGGGGATGGAAGTAGTTTAGGATGTCGTTTTGAATATGCAGCCCAACCAGAACCCAATGGGCTCGCACAAGCATTTGTGATCGGCGAAGAGTTTATAGGCGCGGATAAAGTAGCTTTGGTTTTAGGTGATAACATTTTTTATGGCTCTGGTTTAAGTAAATTATTGCAGGCCAACAATGATCCTGAAGGTGGAGTTGTTTACGCTTATTCCGTGAATGACCCAGAAAGATACGGTGTAGTTGAGTTTAATGCAGAGAACAAAGTAATCTCTATAGAAGAAAAGCCCACTAACCCTAAGTCGAATTATGCGGTCCCTGGACTTTATTTTTATGACAATGATGTCGTAGAAATTGCCAAAAACATTGCTCCTTCCCCACGTGGTGAATATGAAATAACCGATGTCAATAAAGAATATTTAAAGCGTGGAAAGCTGTCTGTAGGTATCTTAAACCGAGGAACTGCTTGGCTAGATACGGGAACTTTTGCCTCATTAATGCAGGCAGGCCAGTTTGTTCAAGTGATTGAAGAAAGACAAGGGATGAAAATCGGTTGTATCGAGGAAGTCGCTTATCGAATGGGCTACATCAACGCAGACCAATTACGATCCATTGCAAAACCACTTGTTAAAAGTGGGTATGGACAATATTTGCTCAATATTTTATCCTAGGAAAAACCCAGCCATTAAAGCCATCATAAATAGTACGATGGATGGCAAACGCGTCGATTGGGATAAAATAAACGTGATTAAAATAACTCCCAAAGCAATAAAATCGCCTTGGATAATAATGGGGTTCATAAAGGCGTAAACCGCTACCCCCGTTAAACCCACCGAAGCAGCCTGAATTCCTGCCAAAGAAGCTCTGATAAATCGATATTGTTTGAGTTGACTCCAAATTCGAAAAACAAAAAATATCATAAAAGTACCCGGCAAAAACACCCCTAAAGCCCCAATGGCACTGCCGGTTAATTGGCCCATGGTCCCATAATCCTTCATTAATAATACACCCAAATAAGACGTTAGGGCAAAAACGGGTCCTGGCAATGATTGAGATAAAGCCATCCCCGTTAAAAAATCATCTGAAGAAATCAGGTGCTTAAATTCAACAAATTCGGTAAAAAGAACGGGGGCTAACACTTGGCCGCCGCCAAAAACCAAACTCCCATTTCGGTAAAAGTTTTCAAAAATACGGATTGGGAAATAATCTGTAAAGTGACCTAGCAAGGCCAAAAGCACGAGAAATCCCCAGTACAGGTGGAAATTAGCCCAAGGAATGACCATCTTATGTTTGTTCTGCCTTGGAAATAATTTATAATTGAAAGATGAAATAACGCCACCTAACACAATAACCAAAGGAAAAATAAAGGGATTAGGGAATAATATGCCAATGAAAATGGTGATCAATAAAATCAAGACATATAGAGGTCCATTGATGACTTTTTTTGCCATGACCCAGCCCGACTGAAGAATTAGCCCCACACCGACCGGTAGTACAAAATGTAAAATAGCTTTATTTTGAAGATAGGTCATCCCAAAGGCAGCCAATGTCATGATGAAAATAGCCGGACTAATCCACATCAGCGTGGTTAAATAAGCTAAACTAGTTCCTCCTCGTTTTAAACCAATCGCAGTTAAGACCTGAGTTGAAGTAGGTCCTGGGAGAACCGAACATAAAGCATGAATTTCAAAAAGCTCTTCTTCCGATAAATATTGCTTTTTTTTGACCAAACGCTCTAAATAAAGCGCCATATGAACTTGTTGGCCGCCAAAAGACGTTGAAGCCATAATTAAAACATCCCATAAAAACGCTAGATGCTTAGGCTTGTTCATGATCTACTTTGTCTTGAGACCTAATTCAATCAAGCGTTCATTCAAGAAATCTCCAGCAGACATATCCACATATAATTTTGGAAATTCGTCAGAAACACAAGAATCCAAACACTTCAAATCCATTTCAGATCTTGGATGCATAAAAAATGGAATGGAAAAGCGAGAATTTCCCATCTTATCGCGTGGTGGATTGACCACTCGATGAATCGTAGATTTAAGTTTGTGGTTGGTTAATCGGTCCAACATATCCCCCACATTCACTACTAATTGATCTGGTAGGGCCGTAATGGCAATCCATTTCCCATCCATTCTTAAAACTTCTAACCCTTCAGCAGAAGCCCCCATTAACAAGGTAATCAAATTGATATCGCCATGAGCTGCTGCGCGAACAGCACCATCCGGCAATGAATCTGGATTTTCAATGGGGAAATAATGAATGGCTCTTAATATAGAATTTCCATTGACCACTCGTGGCTCAAAATAATCCTCAGGTAATTCTAAATAAAGCGCAATAGCCTGAAGCAAAGATTTTCCTGCTGATTCTAAGGTTTGAAAAGCTTCAACAGTATGTTTTTCAAATTCAGGAAATTCGTTTGGAAACACATTAGCAGGATATTCATCCCAAACAGTGTCACCATCCTCTTTAAATGGCTGACCTACATGGTAAAATTCCTTTAAATCAGGTACGTTGAAACCCTTTGCTGTTTCCTTCCCCTTGCCCACATATCCACGCTGTCCGAAAATACCTGGAATTTCATACGCTTTCTTTTTCTCATCCGTTGACTTAAAAAACGTTTCAACGTGCTGATAAAGAGAATTTGTAAATGGTTCAGACAATCCATGCCCTTTAATGGCAACAAAACCAATGGTATTAAAAGCTTGCCCTAAATCTTCGACAAATTTGGCTTTACGTGTGGGATCAGAAGATCTAAAATCAGCTAAATCTAAGGATGGAATTTCATCTAAAAGCATATTATTTTTTTATTTTATCAAATTGTTGGGACACAAAATCCCAATTGACTACGTTCCAAAATGCAGTGATATAATCGGCACGCTTATTTTGATATTTCAAGTAATAAGCATGTTCCCATACGTCTAAAGCTAAAATTGGAGTTCCTTTCACTTCGGCTACATCCATCAATGGATTGTCTTGGTTGGCCGTAGAAGAGATGACTAATTTCCCATTGCTCCATAATAACCAGGCCCAACCCGAACCAAAGCGAGTGGTAGCCGCTTTATTAAACTCAACTTTCATATTTTCAAGGCTACCAAAATCTTTATTGATTTGCGCTAATAAAGATGCATTAGCTTGCAATCCTTTTGCAGGGCTCAAAATTTGCCAGAAAAAACTATGGTTCCAATGCCCTCCCCCATTATTTCGAATGACAGCAGGTTGTTTGCTAATCTGAGCTAACAATTCCTCTAAAGACAAAGAAGCTGCAGGCGAACCTATTACAGCCTTATTTAAATTATCCACATAGGCTTTGTGATGGCGATCATGGTGAATTTCCATCGTCATTCGGTCTATATGAGGTTCTAAAGCCTCGAAAGCATAAGAAAGAGAGGGTAAGTTAAAGGGAGCATTTTCAATAAAAACCCCCTGAATATCTTTCATTTTGAAACTTGAAATTAAAAAACCACCACCTAAAAAAGCGAGTGAACTTTGCAAAAATTTGATACGTTTCATTTGTTTTGTTTTATACTATTCGTAAACAATTCGGCCTACTATACTTCTGCCGAGGGTAATTTCATCTGTATACTCGAGGTCTCCTCCTATCGGAATACCACGTGCGATCGTCGATATTTTAATGGAAAAATCTACTAATTTTTTTGTTAAATAAAACGCGGTCGTATCCCCTTCCATCGTTGGGCTTAATCCTAAAATCACTTCTTTGACATCACCTGAGGCCACTCGAGCCACCAACGACTCAATCGTCAAATCCGAGGGAGATATCCCCGATAAAGGAGATATAATACCGCCAAGGACATGGTAAAGTCCTGTGTATTGACCTGTATTTTCGATAGCTAAAACATCTCTTAAATCTTCCACCACCATCAAAATAGATTCATCACGCTTATTGCTAGCACAAATTCCACATAGATCACCATCCGAAATCATGTGGCATTTAGGGCAATAGCGCGTTTCGGTACGTAATTGGACTACTGCATGGGCCAACTGCAATGATTGTGATTCTGGGCGTTTTAAAAGGTGTAAAGCTAACCGTAAAGCTGATTTTTTACCTATCCCAGGTAATTTAGAAATTTCCTCTACAGCCTGTTCAATGATTCGCGAAGGATAGGTATGCATCATATTAGTTTTGAAAAGATTCAATTTCTGCGGATATGCCTCTGCGGCAAATCTCATTTCTCATAGACACTAAATCGTCAAATTCCCCTGATTTTACGCCACATTTACCTTTGAAGTGAATCATCAAGGTACATTGCTCCGCTTGTTCGGCCGTATGATCACACACTTCAATCAATGTTAAAATCACATATTCAAACGAATTGACCTCATCATTATATACGACCAGTTGATGCGCGGGCACAACTTCCTCCTCCACTTGAACCGAAATTTCTTCCTGCCATTTCTCTTGATTGCCAAAAGAAAAATGAAATTGAGAAACGTTATCTACGGAGAATTCCATATTTTTGATTCAATTAATTAGCCCTATTACAAATTTAAAAAAAAATCCTTTTAATCACCTATGTCTGTCCAATTAGCCGGTGGAATTCTAGCCATCTAT